>JAITTX010000535.1 GCA_031286755.1 Paraburkholderia sp. | reverse complement strand
GCCGTCCATCGCGCGCTGCCCGCCGCCACGCGCCAGCGCGCGCGCGTCGCCACCATGGCGCTCTTTTTCATCGCCGGGATGATGTACGCGTCGTGGGGCGTGCACGTGCCCACGGTGCGCGACAAGTTCCATCTGGACGCGGCCCTGCTGTCGTACGCGCTCTTCGCCGTGGCGGGCGGCTCGATCGCGGCCATGACCACCATCGGCGGATGGATCGCGCGCGCCGGCACGCGCCGCGCCTGCCTCGCGGGCGGCCTCACCATGTCGGTGTGCGGCGCGCTGATTCTCGTCGTGCCGTACTACTGGATGCTGCTGGTCGTGCTCGCCGCGTTCGGCGTGGGCATGGCCACGCTCGACGTCGCCATGAACGCGGAGGCGAGCGCCGTCGAGGAAGCCATCGGCCGGCCGATCATGTCGGCGCTGCACGGCATGTTCAGCCTGGGCGGCATGGCCGGCGCGGCCATTGGCGGGGCGCTGCTCGCGCACGGCATGGCGCCCGCGCTGCATCTCTTTCTCGCTTCGCTGGTGGCGGCACTCGTGCTGCTCGCGTCGTGCCCCGCCGTGCTGCCGCATGTGCCGCACGCCGCCCACGGCGAGCACGCCAAGACTGGCAACCGCTGGCGCACGCCCGCGCTGTGGGCGCTGGGCGGCATCGCGCTCATTGCGCTGATCGCCGAAGGCGCGATGTACGACTGGGCCACGGTCTACATGCGCGACGTCGTGCTCGCGACGCCCGCGCTGGCAAGCGCCGCCTACGCGGCGTTCTCGGGCGGCATGGCCGCCGCGCGCTTCGCGGGCGACGCCGTGCGCGCGCGCTTCGGCGCGCCGCAGCTCGTGTTCGTGAGCGCCTCGCTCGCCTGCGCGGGCATGATCGGCGCGCTGCTGCTGCCGTATTCGTTCGCCGCGCTCACGGGCTTCACGCTCATGGGCCTCGGCCTCGCGAACATGATGCCGGTGCTGTTCGCCGCCGCCGCACGCGTGAAGGGCATCCACGCCGCCGAAGGCCTTGCGCACGTGGCGGGCATCGCTTACTTCGGATTGCTGTTCGGGCCGGTGGTGATCGGTGGCATCACCCAGGTGACAAATCTCACCGTCGGGCTCGCGGTCGTCGCGCTGTGCGCCGCGCTGGTGGCGTTCGCCGGGCCGAAGGTGCTCAGGCGGCTGGGGGTTTGAGGCTGGCGGCTTGCGCCGCAGGAGCGGGCCGGCAAAAACCAAAGCCCGCGGGTCCGGAAACCCGCGGGCTTTCTCATGTGATGCAACGCAGCGCGCCGCGCGAAGCGGCGCAGGGCGCCCTTACATCTTCACCACGTCGAGCAGCGACTTCTTGCCCGCCTTGTAGTTGTACAGCGAGATCACGCCATGCTTGAGGTCGCCCTTCGAATCGAAGGTCGTCTCGCCAATCACGCCCTTGTAGTCGGTGCTCGGCATTTCGGCGAGGATCTTGGCCGGATCGGTCGAGTTGGCGCGCTTCATCGCGTCGACGATGATGTACACCGCGTCATACGTGAACGGCGCGTAGATCTGGATCGGCTGGCCAAAGCGCTTCTCGTACTTGGCTTCGAACGCCTTGCCGCCCGGCATCTTTTCGAGCGCCATGCCGGCTTCCGAGCACACGATGTTGTCGGTCGCTTCGCCGGCCAGGTCGGCCAGCTTGTCGGTACAGACGCCGTCGCCCGCGAGCACCTTCGCGCGCAGGCCGAGCTGCTTGGCCTGCTTGGCGAACGGGCCGCCGGTGGCGTCCATGCCGCCGTACATGATCGCGTCGGGATTCTCGCCCTTGATCTTCGTGAGAATCGCGCGGAAGTCCACGGCCTTGTCGTTGGTCGCGTCATGCGAAAGCACGTTCATGCCGAGCGACTTGGCGGTCTTCTCGAATTCGTTCGCGAGGCCCTGGCCATAAGCGGTCGAGTCGTCGACGATCGCCACGCTCTTGAGCTTCATGGTCTTGGCCGCGTAGTTCGCGAGCGCGGGGCCCTGCTGGGCGTCGGTCGCCACCACGCGATAGGCGGTCTTGAAACCCTGCTGGGTGTAGGCCGGGTTGGTCGCCGACGGCGAGATCTGCACGATGCCCGCATCGCTGTAGATCTTCGAAGCCGGAATCGTGGTGCCCGAGTTCAGGTGGCCCACGACCGCGACCACCTTGTCGTCGACGAGCTTCTGCGCAACCTGCGTGGCGGTACGCGGGTCGGCCGCGTCGTCTTGCGCGTCGAGCACGAGCGTGATCTTCTTGCCGCCGATCACGAGGCCCTTCGCGTTGATTTCCTCGACAGCGAGGCGTGCGCCATTTTCGTTGTCCTTGCCGAGGTGGGCGATACCGCCCGTCAGCGGCGCGACGTGACCGATCTTGACCACTTCATCGGCGCTGGATGCCGTTGCAAACGTCGCGAACAACACGACTGCTGCGCTGATCGGCAACAGCTTGTGAAGCTTGATATTCATGTAAGTCTCCAGTTTCGAACCAACAGCAACGTAATCGCCCAGTGCTCCCGCGCCCCGAACGTATCGCTCCCCGTGCGGACGACCACGCGGATGCATCCTTGATGCACCTGGCCCGTATGGCGAAAAGCCCGCTTATGACGGACCACCCATCCATACTTGCGCGCAAGTGTAGGTGATCAAATTAATTTGGAGTATTTTTTTCAGATATCGGGGCGAGTACCAATAGGTTTCACCCGAATACTTCGAAACCCTGAACAATCAGTCTGAAAGCCTTGCACTACAAGGGCTATAAAAGAGGTTTGCAATCCTTTCGAAAGCATTTTCCAGGGTGAGCCCGAATATTTTTCGGGATTTTTGGCGGGTTATGCGAGGCATGCGGAATGCGCTGCCTGGCAGGCGATAACGTTTGCTTTTCGAACTCTCTCACTTGTCTCGAGATTAGCCGGAATTAAAGTCAGTCTTCGATTAATTCGCAGCGCTCAAGAATGGCTGCGCACACCAGGGTTTTCTCGCATCGGGAAAGGAAACCTGTCCGAAAAACGCATCGCCGAGATTATTACGATTTGCTTGCGAAAATAAAGCGCGCCGCACGAATGGCACGGCGCGAATCGCGCTGCAAGTTCAGCGGCGGCGTGGCACACTGGCTCCCCCGTTCCGGCGCCTGCTCATGCCAGCAACAGGCTTTGAGGCATTACCGGGCACCCCTTATTCGCGTAGAAGGAGAGCAACGTGAGCGTATCGACCAGGTGGATCGACATTCCCGCCGGCAAGGACAGTTTCGGCGCGTACCTCGCCCTGCCCAAGGGCGGCAAGGGCCCGGGCATCGTCATCATTCAGGAGATCTTCGGCGTGAACGGCCACATTCGCGATGTGGTCGAGCAGTACGCGCTCGACGGCTACGTGGCGATCGCCCCCGACATCTTCTGGCGCACCGCGCCGCGCGTCGAACTCGACTACGTGGGCGCGGACCGCGAGCGCGGCATCGAGCTGATGAAGAAGACCGACATGAGCCTCGTCGTGGAGGACATCGCGGCAACGGCAGCCGCGCTGCGCGCGCTGCCCGAGTGCACCGGCAAGGTCGCCGCCATCGGCTATTGCCTCGGTGGCCGCCTTGCGTACCTCGCGGCGGCAAGCGGCGCGTCCGGGGCGCATTCGATCGATGCAGCGGTCTCGTATTACGGCGGCGGCATTCACACGCAGCTCGATCTCGCCGACAAGATCAGGCAACCGATGCTCTTCCATTACGCCGAACTCGACCACGGCATTCCGCTCGATGCGGTGGGACAGGTGAAGGAGCGCTTCGCCGGCCGCGACAACGCCGAATTCCATATCTATCCGGGCGCGGATCACGGCTTCAACTGCTCGGCGCGCGCGTCGTACAACCAGAACGCGGCGGCGCTCGCCCACGGCCGCACGCTCACGTTCCTCGCGCAACACCTCTAAGGCGCGCAAGCCAGGCGCACGCGGCATACGCGCAAGCCCGGCACAGGAAGCGGCCATTGCGGCAGAATCGCTGCAATGGCCGCTTTCGTTTCGTGGCGCCAAAGCGCCGCTCAAAGCACCAAAGCACCGAAACACCGATGCGCCCGGCGGCTTGTCGCGCCACCGGGCCAGCGGTCCGCCGAATCCAACGACGCCCCCAAGGAGTGCGCGCCTTGCAGTCCGACTATCTGGAATACGACGCCATCGGCCTTGCCGAACTCGTACAGCGCCGCGAAGTGAGCGCGCGCGAATTGCTCGACACCGCGATCGCGCGCGCCGAGGCCGCCAATCCCGCGATCAACGCCATCGTGCTCAAGGACTACGACGCCGCGCGCAAGCGCGCGCTGCGCATCGAGGCGGGCGGCAACGGCGTCGACGCCCTCGCGCAGGGGCCGCTCGCGGGCGTGCCGTTTCTCGTCAAGGATCTGGGCGCGGCGGTGGCGGGGCTGCGCATGACGCTCGGCAGCCGCCACTACCGCCATTACGTGCCGACGGAGGACGCGCCCGTGGTCGAGCGCTTTCGCGCCGCGGGCCTGAATCTGTTCGGCAAGACGAGCGCCTCGGAGCTCGGCCAGATGCCCTACACGGAGCCCGAGCTGTTTGGCCCGTGCCGCAACCCCTGGAATCTCGATCACACGCCGGGCGGTTCGAGCGGCGGTGCGGCCGCCTCGGTCGCGGCCGGCATCGTGCCGCTCGCGCACGCCTCGGACGGCGGCGGCTCGATCCGAATTCCCGCGTCGTGCTGCGGGCTGTTCGGCCTGAAGCCCTCGCGCGGCAACCAGCCGCCTTCGGACCTGCCGCCCTCGCCGGGCGGTCTGGGCGTGGACCTCGCCGTGTCGCGCAGCGTGCGCGACAGCGCGCTCATGCTCGACCTGCTGAGCGGCGACCCCGCGCGCGCGCCTGGCGCGCCGGGCAGCTTTCTCGCGGCGGCGCGCGAGCCGCTCGATGGCGGCAAGCCGCTCGCGGTCGCCTTCATCGCCGATCCGCTGTTCGCCGATTCGCTTTCGCCCGACGTGCGCGAAGCGCTCGACGACGCGGCCGCGCTGCTCGCCTCGCTCGGCCACAACGTGGAGCCGGTGAAGCTCGGCGTGGATTTCACGGCGGCACGCGAGGCGTTCCTGATGCTGTGGTCGGTGGTGGCGGAGAAGTACGTGCTAGAGGCCGACACGATCACGGGCACGAAGCCGCGCCGCCAGGACTTCGAGATCGCAACGTGGGCAATGGCGCACATCGGCCGCAAGCTGGGCGAGCGCGCCCTGCCTGCCGCGCTCGAGACGCAGCAGCGCATCACGGCGCAGATCGCCGATCTGATGACGCGTTTCGACGTGATCCTGTGCGCGACGCTGGCCGCGCCGCCCGTGAAAATCGGCGAGCTGCAACCCACGTCTTCGGAACGCATGCAGATGCGCGCCGTCACGGCCATGCCGGTGGAAGCGCTAATGAAAAAGCTGCTGACGGAATCCGCGAACAAAGCGTTCGCGTGGGCGGGCTGCACCGAGCTGTTCAATCTGACGGGGCAGCCTTCGATGTCGGTGCCGCTCGCGTGGAATGCGCGCGGCCTGCCGATTGGCGTGCAATTCGCGGCGCGCGAAGGCAACGATGCCTTGCTGTTGCGCCTCGCGGCCCAGCTCGAGACGGCGCGCCCGTGGTTCGGACGGCGCCCGCCTCTGCTGATGGCACGGGCCTAGGCTGCGGCCCAGGCCGGCTCGGGCGAAGCCGGTGCGCGCACAACGATGCGCGCGCGACCTGCTTCGAGCCGGCTTGCCTGACGGCAAGGCCCGGCCCCGGGCCTGTCAGGCCTCGATCAGGCCTTCTTGTTGTAGGCGCTGCACCAGCCCTTGCCCGCGACCTGCTTGCCGGGGAACATCGGGCACGATGCGAAGGCGTCGGTGGCCTTGCCTTGATAGAACGTGCAGTTGCTGCAATCCTGACCTGCGGCGTACTTCGCGAACTTGGCCTTGTCGACCTTGGTGGCGTCGGCCTTGTAGCCGAGTGCCTGGGCGGTGGGTTCGGATTCGCCAAGCTTGGGCGCGTCCGCGAAAGCCTGGCGCGACAGCGCGACGGTTGCGGCAACACCAACACTCGAGATCAGAAAGCTGCGACGGGACGATTTCATGAGCAGTACTCCAATATTGTGGGCACACCGTTCTGCCGACGGCGTGGCGTGAAGGATAGCAACGAAGCCGCCGCGCGTGCATCCGGAATTCCAGACATAAGCGATTCGCATCTTGGCAACGAGGGCGCGAAATGGCGTGAAATGGCGCAAGCCCGGAGCCTCCCGCCCGAAGGCGAGAGGCGCGTGGACACACACCAGATGTGGAAATTGACGGACCGGTAAAAAGCCGCGCGTCAGCCCAGCCCGGTCATCTCGCACACGCGCTGTGCGATGGCGAGCGAGGCCGTGAGCCCCGGCGACTCGATGCCGAACAGGTTCACGAGCCCGCGCACGCCGTGGGCGGCGCCGCCCTGGATCACGAAGTCGGCGGCGCTCTCGCCCGGGCCCGAGAGCTTGGGCCGGATGCCCGCATAGGCGGGTTGCAGCGCGCCGTCGGGCAAACCCGGCCAGTAGCTGCGGATCTGCGCATAGAAGGCGTCGGCGCGGCGCGGATCGACGTCATAGTCGATCGAGTCGATCCACTCGACATCGGGGCCGAAGCGCGCTTGCCCGCCGAGATCCAGCGTGAGATGCACGCCGAGCCCGGCTTCGTTCGGCATCGGATAGATGAGCCGCGAAAACGGCACGCGCCCCGAGACGCTGAAGTAATTGCCGCGCGCAAGATAAAGGGGCGGGATGTGACGCGGGTCGAGCCCGCGGATGCGCTTCGCGATCCGCGTGGCGTGCAGGCCCGCGCTGTTGATGAGGCAGGATGCGCGGATTTCGGTGGGCGCATCGCCAGCGGTCTTGATCACGAAGCCGTTCGCGCTCGCATCGACCGACTCGACCGGCGACTTGAGCGCGACCGCGGCGCCCTCGCGCTCGGCGTCGCCTTGCAGCGCCAGCATCAACTGATGGCTGTCGACGATGCCCGTCTGCGGCGAATACACCGCCGCCACGCATTCGAGCGCCGGCTCGAGCGCGAGAGCCTCGGTCTTGTTGATGCGCGTGAGATCGAACACGCCGTTTTCCTTGCCGCGCGCCCGGATCGCCTCGAGCTGCGCGACCTGGGCGGGCGTCGTGGCCACGAGCAGCTTGCCGCAGCGCGCATGCGTGACGTTGCGCGCCGCGCAGTACTCGTAGAGCATTTCGCGCCCGCGCACGCACAGGGTCGCCTTGAGCGAGCCGCGCGGGTAATAGAGCCCCGCGTGAATCACCTCGCTGTTGCGCGAGCTGGTGCTGGTGCCGATGGCCTCGGCGGCCTCCAGCACGATCACTTCGCGGCCGCGCGCCGCCAGCGCGCGCGCCACGGCGAGACCCACCACGCCCGCGCCAATCACCACACATTCGATCTGATCCATGTCGCTTGCGTCCGACGCCGCCATGACAAAAATTGTAGACCGCATGCGGGGCGGGTTCGAATCGAATCCATACCGGATATGCGCGCCAATCCACCCAGCGCGCATATGCGCCGGTTGGAGCGCGCTGCGGCGCCAATCCTCAGGCATGGATGAGCGGCGCAACTGCATGCCGACTATCGTTGCATATAAAATAACAATATCTTCGGAAACAGACCTCGAAACCCTTCGTTGTTGTCCCTATATTACAAATGGCTCGGCACGGCCCGGTTGAAGCGTCGCCGCACCGCCCTCATTTGAAATTCCTGCTTGCAGTCCGGTGTTTGCGAACCCGGTATAGGATCGAAGGTCATAAGGAACCCGCCCCGCTGTTGCGAGCCGGCATAACCGACTCGTAACGGCACGCGTGCATGGAGCCTGCCCACATGACGTTGTTGAAGAATTGCCTCGCCGCTACCCTGCTCGCCGCTGCTGCCGCGTTCGCGCCCGCGAATGCCCAGACGTGGACGCAAGGCGTGGTGCAGCCCTTGGCTCCGGCCTCGCAACCGGCTCCGACGGTGCACGCCGTTCCGGCCCCGCCTGCCGAGCCCGCGCAACAGCCGGCGGCGAAGCCGGTGCCACAATCCGCACCCCAAGCCGCCCCGCAAGCAGCCCCACATGCAGCCCCCAAGGCGGCCCAGCAGGCAACGCCCAAGGCAGCTCCGGCGCCGAAGCCGGCGAAGCCCGCTGCGCAACCCGTTCACAAGCAGACTCACAAGCCCGCTCATAAGCCAGCTTATGAGCCCACTTACGAACCCGCTCCCCAGGAGAACGCGCAACCCATGGCGCAGCCGGGAGCAACGCACGAACCCCCGATACTGCAGACGCCAGCGCAGCAACCCGCCGCGCAGCCAACGCCAGCACCGGCGCCCCAGCCCGCCGTGCAGTCAGCGCCAGCGCCACAGCCCATGCCGCAGCAAGCGCCGCGGCCCGCTGCCCAGCCAGCACCCGCGACGCAGCCCGCTGAGGCGCCAGCGCCAGCACCGCGGCCCTATGCGCAGCCCGTGCCGGTACCCGTACCCGCGCCGCAGCCTCATGGGCAACCCGCGCCGGCGCAGCAATCCAGCGTGCAACCCGGTGTGCAGCCGGTGGTCGTCTGGACGCTGCAGGTGATCCGCGACGGCCAGTTGATCGACTCGTACGACGGCACGACCACGGTCGGCCAGGCGCACACCGATACGCATCACAACGTCGTCTCGCATCGGGTCGGCTGCCAGGATCAGGTCGCGGGCAGCATCGACCTGCAGCGCACGATCACGGTCTCGCCGCTGCGGGCGAACGCGACCCAGTCGATTCTCGCGATCGACGCCCAGGAAACGCTCGAAGACAACGTCGAGCAGAAAAGCCGGTCAGGCTGCAAGCTGCCGCCGCAGCCGCGCCAGGTGCACGCCAACCACCCGGGGCTCATCGTGCCCGCGGGCCAATGGGTCAGCTGGCCGATCATCGACAAGGACCCCACGCTTGCGTACCGGGTGCGCGCAAGCCTCGCGCCGCCGTCCCAGCAGCAGCCCTGAGGCGCGGCCCGGGCGCGCCGCTCTATCTTGAGAAGCGCGGCCCGGGCGCGCCGTCCTAAACTGAATTGAAGCGCGATCCACCGCACAAAACTGTCGTAAGAACTCGTCGTAACAAGCGCATGCGAAACCTCGAACAACCTCTCATCGACGCGGTGCCGGCCAACACCCGGGACTTCGTCGCGGTGAGCTGGAACCTGCACAAGGGCCGCTCACCGCTTGGCTTTCAGGCCTGGCAGGCCATGCGGCGCTGGGTGCAGTCCACCCACGCCGACGCCTGGTTCCTTCAGGAAGCGATGGCGCGGCGTCTGCCGCAGCCGGTGCTCTCCTCTGCCTTCGGTGCCGAACTGGGCGACCCGCTGGAGGACGTCTGGCACTGCCAGGCCACCGAAATCGCCAATGCGCTCGAGCTGCAGATCGCGCTCGGGCCGAATGTGTTCAAGCCGTCATGGCGGCACGGCAACGCCATTCTCTCGCCGCACCCACTCGATCTGGGCGGCCGCTGGGACATCTCGGCGCACCGCTTCGAGCGGCGCGGCCTGCTCGTCGCGCGGGCAAGCGTGGCCGGCCAGTCGGTCACGCTGCTGTGCGCGCACCTCGCGCTCACGCGCAGCGCGCGCCTGCGGCAGATGACCTGGATTGCGCACTGGATCGCCAAGGAGGCGCCACAAGGACCGCTCGTGCTCGCGGGGGACTTCAACGACTGGCGCAACGACTCGGTGCCGCTCTTCGGGGAGCTCGGCTTGCGCGAAGTCGCAACCCTGCTCGGCGAACCGGCGCGCACGTTTCCGGCGTTCTCGCCCGCGCTCGCGCTCGACAAGATGTTCGTGCGCGGCCTGCAACCGGTCGAGCTGATCCAGCCCGCGCAGGAAACCGCGTGGCTTTCCGATCACCTGCCGTACATGGCGCGGCTGCGCCTCGAATAACGCGCCGGGGCCGCGCCCCACGACGCAAACGCGGCACAAACGCAGCACAATCGCGGCGCCCGACCGGCGAGCCCGCCGCGCGCGGTCCGCACGGCCGGCACGCGATGCCCGCCCCGGCACTGCAAGCGCCAGCAAAGCCCACCCGAATGGCGGATGCAATCGCGCTAAGATGTCGCGTCGCGCGCCCCGCCGGTGCGCCTTTCCCGCCGGGCTTCGCATGCACCCCTTCGCCACGCTGCTCCAGATCGCCATCGTCTATTTGTTCGCGCTCGTCAGCCCCGGCCCGAACTTCTTCATGGTGACGCAGCTTTCGCTCGCGGGACGACGCGGCCTCGGCATCGCCTCCGCGTTCGGCGTGGGCACCGGCTCCACGCTCTGGGCCGCGCTCGCCATGCTGGGCTTCGCCGCGGTGCTTCAGCACATCGAGTGGCTCTATCGCGGCGTGCGCGTCGCCGGCGCGCTCTATCTGCTCTGGTTTGGTTTCAAGCTGCTGCGCTCCGGCCTGCGCCCGGGTGCAAGCGCGGCAAATGCAGCCGGGGCCGTCGATGCGACCCAAACAGCCCACTCGGCCCACCCGGCCCATGCCACCGAAGCAAGCCGCACCGCCGCCGCGCCCGCCGCTCCGCTGCCGCCGCCCGACCGGCGCGCCTGGCTGCGCACGTGGCGCGCGGGCTTTCTCACCTGCCTCACGAACCCGAAATCCTGCGTGTTCTGGACCAGCGTGTTCGCGGCGATCTTTCCGGCTCATCCGCCGCTGTGGTTCTACGGCGCGGCGCTCGCGCTCGTCGCGGCGATGTCGTTCGGCTATCACTCCAGCCTCGCGCTCCTGTTCGCCGACCATCGCACGCAACGCGGCTACAAGCGGCTGCGCCGCCCCATCGACGCATTCTGCGGCGCGGCGCTGATCGGTCTCGCCGCGAAGCTCGCAGCCGACCGCTGAGCCCCACGCGCCGAATCTGTCCCGCCAGCAGGGTCTCTGCTGCGGTGCGCCGGACCTTCCGGTATCATTCGAACCAACTTTCGAGCGGCATGCGTCGTGTTCGAGCGCGCGCCGCTTGCGGCCAGCACGCATGCCCCGGCGGGCCAAACCAGCCCGTTTGAAGGGCTGCCGGACTCCCGGGTTTGCGCGCCCCTCACACCGCATCCCGCCGAAGCCAGCCATGTCGCGTCACGGCCCGTGCGTAGGGGCCATGCGGGCGCAATTCCGGCATCTCGCGACACCCTCGCGTAACGCAGGTCACCCTCTCGTTAGACGCGGCACGGCCTGTGAAGCGCGCTCGCGGTAAAATAGCGGACTGCGCCTCGTTCGCAACGCCCGCAATGGAACGGCGGGCAAGCTGGCAAAAAGCGGGGCACGAAGCGGGAACAGAAGCGGAAGCCAGTCGGGCCGCCAGGCGGAAACGCAAGGCGCACGCACGAGCAACCGCTCAAAAAGCGCACGCCGCGCATCGTCAAACCGAGCCTTACATGCAATGTCATGCGCGGCCGGAAGGAACGCCCCGAGCGGCGGACCTTGTTTCGCATCATCAGGAACCATGAGCAAACACACCGAAGAAACCGTTCTGAGCGTCCACCACTGGACCGACACGCTTTTCAGCTTCACCTGCACGCGCGACCAGGCCCTGCGTTTCGACAACGGCCAGTTCACCATGGTCGGCCTCGAAGTGGAAGGCAAGCCGCTGATGCGCGCGTACTCGCTCGCGAGCGCGAACTATGAAGAGCATCTCGAGTTTCTGAGCATCAAGGTGCCGGACGGCCCGCTCACGTCGCGCCTGCAACACCTGAAGGTCGGCGACAAGGTTCTGATCGGCAAGAAGCCCGTCGGCACGCTGGTGGCCGACAACCTGCTGCCCGGCAAGGTCCTGTGGCTGCTCTCGACCGGCACAGGCCTCGCGCCCTTCATGTCGATCATCAAGGACCCGGACATTTACGACCGTTACGAGAAGATCGTGCTGACGCACACCTGCCGTTTCGTCGACGAGCTCGCGTACAAGGAATTCATCACCGAAGAACTGCGCGAGCACGAGTACCTCGGCGAGATCGTGCGCGAGAAGCTGGTCTACTACCCGACCGTGACGCGCGAGGTGTTCGACAACCGCGGCCGTATCACCGAGCTCATCGACACCGGCAAGCTGTTCGCCGACCTCGACCTGCCCGGGTTCACGCCGGAGCGCGACCGCATCATGCTGTGCGGCAGCACGCACATGCTGCGCGACACCGTCGCGCTGCTCGAAAAGGCCGGCCTCACGGAAGGCAGCAACAACCAGCCGGGCCACTACGTCGTGGAAAAGGCGTTCGTTGGCTAAAGCGGGTTGAAGACCCGCGTCGCCGGCCATCACGCCAGCGCGCTCGATCGACACGAAAAACCGGAGCCCCGCGCTCCGGTTTTTGTTTTATGTCCTGGCTCATGACGGCGAACATCGAAACACCGCGTGCAATGCGATGCCCTGCGGTTACACTTTTCGCAGACTTCGTCTAGCTCCCACGTCAGTTTTTTTCCTACACGAAGCACGTGGCCCAACTTCATACAGCGCTTGAGCTTTCGCCGCCAAGTATTGTCGGGACTGAAGTTTCCCGGCTTTTCAGTTATTATTGCGACGCAACATCAGCCATGTCGGAACGCTTGGCAGGGTCAAATCCAGGTTGTTACTGAATGTAAATTTCGTTACGCTGCGCCGTGTAATGAATGACGCCAATGTGTCGTCGCGCGAGCGCGCTCCGCCGCGCAAGCATGGACCGAAAAGGACCGATTCCTGAACGGAAAATAACGGGGGGATGGATGGATACGTCGAATCGCGCCGCGTTTGACGCGGGCGTGCCTCGCGCGGATGCGCCGGGCACGCGTGCCGCTCACGCGGCAGGCGGCGTCCCCCTTCTCGCCAGCGCCGAAGGCGCACGCGCGGCGCTCGACGCCATCGCGCGCGTGCAGGCGCAGATCGCCGCAGCCGGCGCCGCGCGCGTCGACGCCGACGAAGCCGCGCGCCACCGGCTCGCGCAGGAACTGCACGACAGCGTGGGCGCCGAGCTGGCGGCCACGCGTTTCGCCCTCGCAAACGTTCACACCTGGCTGCCCGCCGACGCGCCGCCTCAATGCGCCGAGGCGCTCGCGCTCGTCATGCGCTCGCTGGACTCCGCTGCCAGCGCCGTGCGCCACGTGCTCGACGGGCTACACGCGCCCGAGCTGGATGCGGGCCTCGCCGCCGCGCTCGCCCGCTGGACGCGCGGCTTTGCCTCGCGCACCGGGCTGGCCGCGCGCTTTACAGCCTTCTCGACGACCTGCTCGACAACCGGCTCAACCGCCAACTCAACCGCCTGCTCGCCATTCACGCCCACCGCCACCGGACTCGCCCGCGACGACGAGGCACGCCTCGCGCGCCTGCCCGCCGAGGCGGCGCTCGCGGTGTTCCGCGTCGCGCAGGAAGCGCTCACCAACGTCGCGCGCCACGCGCAAGCCACGCAGGTCGAGGTGCGCCTGACCAGCACATCGAGCGAGCTGATCGTGAGCGTGATCGACGATGGCGTGGGTCTCTCGCGCGAAGCCATGCGGCGCGCGAAGCGGCAGTGCGGGCAAATCGCACCGAATGCCCTGGGCGGCCAGACTAGCGCTAACGGCCGCAGCGCCTATGGGATCGCCGGCATGCGCGAGCGCTGCGCCGCCTTCGGCGGCACCCTGCGCACCACGCCCGCGCGCCATACGCCGCCCGCCAGCCTGGTCGGACAGAGCGGACAAAGCGACCAGAGCGCCCACCCCGCTGGCCGCCCAGCTGGCGCAATGGCCGTCGAGCGGGCAGGCAGCGCCACGAATCGCCGCGCAGCCGCCGCCCCGCTCCGGCCCGGCACGACCGTCGAAGCGCGCTTTCGTTGGGAAACGCTGCTCGCGCAGCCGTGTGCCGGCCTGGCGCCGAGCCACGCGAAAGGCGCCCGCTCATGACCCTGCGCATCCTGCTCGCCGACGATCACGCCGTGGTGCGCCAGGGCGTGCGCCAGTTGCTGCTCGATCGCGGCGTCGCGAGCGAAGTGATCGAGGCGCAAAGCGGCGCGGAAGCGCTCGCCGCCATTGCGAAGCACGCCTGCGACGTGGCGCTGCTCGACATCTCGCTGCCCGACATGAGTGGCATCGAAGTGCTCAAGCGCGCGCGGAAAAAAGCGCCACGCGTGCCGGTGCTGATGTTCTCCATGTACCGCGAGGACCAGTACGCCGTGCGCGCGCTGAAGGCTGGCGCGTCGGGCTATCTCTCGAAGACGGTGGACGCCGCGCAGATGATCGCCGCCATCCAGCAGGTCGCGGGCGGCCGCAAATATGTGAGCCCGGCGATGGCCGAGGCGCTCGCCGAGTACGTGCTCGTCGACGGCGAGCAACTGCCGCACGAAAAGCTCTCCGACCGCGAATACCAGACGCTGTGCATGCTCGCCTCGGGCAAGCGCCTCACCGACATCGCGCGCGCTCTCTCGCTTTCGGTAAAGACGGTGAGCGTCTACCGCACGCGCCTGCTCGAAAAGATGAAGCTCACCAACAACGCCGAACTCACCTTCTACGCGATGAGCAACCGGCTCGTCGATCTCGCCCCCGCGCCCGTGCTCTGAGCCGGCCTGCGCGCACCACCGGAACGCGCATCACACGACTGGCCTCCCCCCGCGCGGCGCAAGGAATGCGTCACTAAGACGCCTTCTCGCCATAAGCCGTTGATCTGGAAATGAATTCCGCCTTTTCGCCCGGCTTCGTGCAAAGAATGCACGCGCCCATGCCGCTTTGCGGCGGAATCGACCACCGCTTTGCGTCGAATCCGGTCCACGCTTGTCCCGGCTGGACCGGCCACCAGGTCCCGATCCGCTAAAATCCAGGGTTTCCCCGCCCTAAGTACGGCACAAAAGCAAAAAGCACGAAAGGGCACGAGCGAGCGATCGCGTCCCTCGCGCTTGCGCTGCAGCCCACGTGTTTTACCCGCGTTTTACCTGGAGTTCCCCGCCAAATGTCCCTCTTTCGCAAGAAGAACGTCGAACACATGCTGCAGGCAAGCGCCAAAGGCGCCGGCCTGAAGAAGACCCTCGGCGCACTGGACCTCACCTTTCTCGGCGTCGGCGCCATCATCGGCACCGGCATTTTCGTGCTGACCGGCACCGGCGCCGTGCAAGCCGGCCCCGCGCTGATGCTCGCGTTCATCATCGCCGCCGTGGCCTGCTGCTTCGCCGCCCTCGCCTACGCCGAGTTCGCCTCGACCATTCCCGTGGCCGGCTCGATCTACACCTACTCGTACGCCACGCTCGGCGAGCTGGTCGCCTGGATCATCGGCTGGGACCTGATGCTCGAATACGGGCTCGCCACCTCGGCGGTCTCGGTGGGCTGGTCGGGCTACCTGCAATCGCTGCTCTCCGGCTTCGGCGTCGCGCTGCCCACGGTCCTCACCGCCGCTCCCGGCGCCGTGCCCGGCTCGTTCACGCTCTTCAACCTGCCCGCCTTCCTCGTGATGATGATCATCACGGCGCTGCTCTCCATTGGCGTGCGCGAATCCACCCGCATCAACAACATCATGGTCGCCATCAAGGTCACGGTCGTGCTGCTGGTGATCGCCGTGGGCGCTTTCCACGTCACGCCCGCGAATTGGCATCCGTTCATGCCGCACGGCTGGGACGGCGTGTTCGGCGCCGCCGCCGTGATGTTCTTCGCGTTCATCGGCTTCGACTCGGTGTCCTCGGCCGCCGAAGAAGTCAAGAACCCGAAGCGCGACTTGCCCGTGGGCATCATCGCCTCGCTCATCGTGTGCGCGGTGCTGTATG
This sequence comes from Paraburkholderia sp., assembly GCA_031286755.1. Classification (GTDB taxonomy): domain Bacteria; phylum Pseudomonadota; class Gammaproteobacteria; order Burkholderiales; family Burkholderiaceae; genus Paraburkholderia. The sequence goes on along the minus strand of JAITTX010000535.1, from coordinate 8,895 downwards.
TGGCCGTCGCGGCCGTGGTCACGGGCATCGTGCCCTGGCAGCAGTTCGCCGGCATCGCCCACCCCGTTTCGTTCGCGTTGCAGGTGGCCGGCCAGAAGTGGGTGGCCGGCTTCATCGACCTTGGCGCCGTGCTGGGCATGCTCACCGTGATTCTCGTGATGAGCTACGGCCAGACCCGCATCATCTTCGCCATGTCGCGCGACGGCCTGTTGCCCGCGAAGCTCTCGAAGGTGCATCCGCGCTTCGCCACGCCGTTCTTCACCACCTGGCTCGTCGGTATCTTCTTCGGGCTGATCGGCGCGCTCGTGCCGCTGAATGTGCTGGCCGAGCTCATCAACATCGGCACGCTCGCGGCGTTCTCGATGGTCTCGATCGCCGTGCTCGTATTGCGCAAGACGCACCCCGATCTGCCGCGCGCGTTCCGCTGCCCCGGCGTGCCGGTCGTGCCGATTCTCGCGGTGGCCTCATGCCTGTTCCTGATGCTCAACCTCGCGTGGATCACGTGGGTCGCGTTCGTGGTGTGGCTGCTGATCGGCCTCTCGATCTACTTCCTCTACTCGCGCCGTCATTCGCGCCTCGCGCATCACCCGCACGAGCACTGAAATTGCCGTCCCACGCATTCGGGCACCGGGAGTCTCGCGGTGCACCGATGCGGAAATTTCTCCCTGCCCTCGACACGTCAATGACATGTGCGAGGGTATTTTTTCCGACTATCGATTTCGCATAAGAGGGATTTTTTAAAAACCCCTCTACGCAAGCCTCAATTATCAAAGTGTGATTATAAAAATCTTCCCGCTTTGATATATTCCGTTTTCTGGGGAATTGCGGTCAATCACACCGTCACGGTAAATGCCGGTGCTGCTTTCGGATCCGCGCTGCAGAAACGCAATAACGAGGCTAAACATGAGTTTCACGGCAAACGGAAACGCCGGCGCGGCCGGTGGCGGCTCCGCAATGGGCGGGGGCCTGTCGACGCTCGGCTCGCTCACCGGCATGGCGGGGCAGATCGGTTCGCTCGCGGGGATGCCGGGCGCCGCCGCACTGGGCAATGCATCGCGCGCCGTCCAGCTCGCGCAGACCGGCATGGCGCTCATGGGCAAAACCCCGGAGTCCATTGCGGACGCGCTCAACACCCTCGGCGGCGGGCAGCCGCTCCTGACGCAGGATCACCGCTACGTCACGATCGACACGCCGCTAGGCGGCGACGTGCTGCTCGTGAACGTGATGGTCGCGCAAGAGCACGTCAACCAGTTGCCGGAGATTCACCTCGATCTGCTGTCCCACCAGGACAATATCGAGCCGCAACAACTGGTCGGCCAGCGCGTGAAACTCACGCTGGATCCCCACACCCGCAATATCAGCCTGACCCGGATTGTCGCGATGTCGTCCGGCGTGGACGAGCGCCGTTATTTCGACGGTTATGTCGTGTCGTTTGGGCGAGTCGGTAATTCCGGCGCCGTGACGCGCTATGAAATGACGGTGGTGCCGTGGCTCTGGTTTCTGACGCGCTCGACCGATTGGCGCATTTTCCAGAATCAGACGCCGGTGGACATTCTGACCACCATATTTAACGAGCACGGATTTTCCGATTTCGAGTTTCAGGTGCAGGTCGCGCGGCCCAAGCTGAAGTACATCGTGATGTGCGACGAGTCGTACTACAACTTCTGCGCGCGGCTCATGGAGCAGGAAGGGCTGATCTGGACCTTCCGCTACGAGAAGGACAAGCACGTGCTCGTGATTGGCGACACCAACACGATATTCCGCGCGTCGCCGACGCTCGGCCCGATCGAGTACAACGCGAACAGCCCGGCCAGCGAGCGCAATGGCATCAGCGAGTGGAACGAAGCGTTCAGCTTCCGCGTGGGCAAGGTCACGTACCGGGACTTCAACTACGAGCGGCCCTCGTCGCGGCTGATGGAAGTCGAGGCGCCGGCGAGCGGCATCACGCATGCGAACCTGAAGTCCACCGAGCGCTACGAGTATCAGTCGCTGTACGACCTGCACGACGACGGCACCCGCTACGTGAACTACGCGATGGAGGCGGAGGAAGCCCAGGCCCGGCGCTTCACCGGCAGCGGCTACGCGGCCGCCATGACGACCGCCGGGCGCTTCACGCTGGTGAACCACCGCTCGTCGGCGTGGAACGGCAAGGAGTTCGTCCTGCTGCGCGTGCGCCATCATGCCGTGAACGACTATACGCAGCAGCCCGCGCCGCTGCCCTATGCCAACACGTTCACCTGCCTGCCCGCGGACATCCCGTTCCGGCCGGAGCGGCGCACGCCCAAGCCGGTGATGCACGGCACCTACGCCGCCATCGTCGTGGGCCCGCCGGGGGAGCAGATCTACACGGATGGCAGCAACGTCAAGCTGCACTTCCCGTGGGACCGGCGCGGCAAGATGGATGGCTCGGACTCCATGTGGGTGCGGGTGTCCCAGCCGTGGGCCGGCAAGGGTTTCGGGGGCTCCTCGATTCCGCGCATCGGCCAGGAAGTGCTGGTCTCGCATTCCATGGGCGACCCTGACTGCCCGGTGGTGATTGGCCGCGTGTTCAACGGCGACCATGCGAATCCGTATCACGACACCACCGGCCAGACCATGGGGATGCGCAGCCAGACCCACAAAGGCGACGGCTTCAACGAACTGCGCTTTTCCGACGTCAACGGTTCCCAGGAAGTCTTTCTGCACGCGCAGAAAGACATGAACACGGTCATCAAGAACGATGAATCGCATACGCTCGAAGGCGGCTCGCGCAATGTTTCGCTGCTCAAGGGCAGCGAAACGAAGCAGATCGCCGAAGGCGGGCTGACGGAAACCATTGCGCTGACCCGCGACACCTCGGCGAACATCATCAACACGAAGGCGATCGCGAGCAAGGCCGGGCCGGGCATGCAGAGCCACCAGGCGAGCGACGGCATCGAGCACCGGGTGGGCGGAAGCGTCGTGACGATGACGCCGGACAGCATCAAGCTGTCGCTCGGCCCATCGACGATTCTCATCAACGCGAGCGGCATCTATCTCGACGGGCCGGTCATCCACCTGAACAAGGGCGGCGCGCCCACGCCGGAAGAAGCGCTCGCGCTCGAATGGGCGAACATGCAGGCGCTCATCGCCCAGGGCCTTGCAAGCTCCGATCCGGCCACGCGCGAGGCCGCGACCAAACTGGCGCAATCGGCGAAAGCGCAGCAGTTGGCCAAGCTCGCCGACCACGTCTACCACCCGAACGATCCGCCGCCCGAAGGGTGGAAGATGGTCACCAACGATCCTGAGGCGCTTGCCGCATTCGGCCTCAAGCCCAGCGACTTCCAGAAGTCCGGCAGCAATTTCGGCGCGCAAATGTACGCCCCCGATCCGAATGTCTTCGGCGAGAGCATGAAGCCGACCATCGCGTTCAAGGGCACGCAGCAACTCTTCGGCGAGGACATGAGCAACAACATGGCTCAGGGCCTCGGCTCGGATGCGCCGTACTACCGCAACGCGGTTTCGATCGGCAAGAATATCGAAGGCGCGGGCGCGTCGTCGGGGGTCGATTTCACGGGGCACTCCCTCGGCGGTGGGCTGGCCTCCGCCGCGGCCGAGTCGAGCGGCGCGTCGGCCGTCACCTTCAACGCGGCGGGCCTCAATCCGGAAACGATCGCGCAATACGGCGGCACCGCGCAAACGAGCAATATCACCGCATACCGGGTCAATGGCGACATCCTGACCGGCCTGCAGGAAGGCGGGCTCGGCCCGATTAGCTCCGGCACCTCGGAACTCATGCCCAAGGCGGCCGGCACCCCCGTCACGCTCGAAGGCGCCAGCATGACCACGGTAGGCCGCCACCTGATGGGCGACGTGACGAACGGACTGAATCAGCAGGTCGCGAACGACGAATTCAGCCTGGTTTCCCAATTGAATTCACCACACTGATGCGATACAGGAAAACATTGGCCGCCGGCGCGCTCGCCGCATTCATCGGAGTGACCACGCCGCTCTGGTGGCCCACTCAAGCACAAGGGACGAACATGCCTGGCTTCAAACGATACGCACCGGAAGACTTCTTTTCGGGGCAGCAGCTCACGCTCGCCCAGGCCATTCACGACGGCGACCTGACGCGCGTGCAGCAGCTCGCGCCCAAGACCGATCTCAATGCGCCGGGCGCGAAGAATACGACGCTGCTGTCGTACGCGGTGCAGGAAATCGTGCCGGTCAAGAACGACGCAGCGAATCCGCGCTACCAGATCATTTCCGTGCTCCTCAAGAACGGCGCCGACCCCAAGGCGCCGGTCGGGGCGAACGGCGGATCGGTGGCGTATGTGGCGCTGCGCGCGGACACCCCCAACCTGCTGCGCGTGCTGCTGGACGGTGGCCTCGATCCGAACTGGATGTACAACGGCGACACGCCGATGATCTTCGAAGTCGCCGAAAACAAGCTGCTGCCCCAGTTGAAGCTGCTCGTCGAGCACAAGGCGAACGTGAACGCCCGCGATTCGCTTCGAAAGACGGCACTATTCCAGGCTACGACGCTCCAGCAGTGGGACACGGTCGATTATCTGCTCGCACACAAAGCCGACCCGAAGGCCGTCGACGTGCTCGGCGTGTCCTACGGCTGGGTGCTGCAGAACGAACTGCAAAACCACACCACGGCAGACTCGCCCGCGCGCGCGCGCATCGAGGAAATCCGCCGCAAGATCGTCGCGGAGGGTGCGCCCTGGCCGCCCGTCGATCCGAAGACGCAACGCGCCGCCATGCGCGCGCGCGGTGAAAAAGTCGTGACGCCTGCGGGGCAGGCGAATTGAGCGTGCCGGCCATGCAGTCGCCGGGCCGTGATTCGATGAGTCCGGAACATGACGACCAACCTTGATTCGCTACCGTATGCGACGCGAGGCACCGTGCTCGGCGTATCCGCGGTGCTATTTTTCGCGGCCCTGCTGATGCCCGCGATGTACTTCGAGAAGGAAGCGCCGCTGCAGGGCCTGTCCGTGCTGGCCCAAGGCTGGCTGGGCCTGCTGATGCTCAACCCCTCGTGGCTCGCCAATCCGTTGTACGTGCTGGCAGCGGTGCAATTCGTGCGCAAGCGCTACGCGCGCGCGACCCTGTTCTGCGGCGCGGCGATCGCCTGCGCGCTGTGCTCGCTGCTGACGTCGCAATGGTATTTCAGCGAGGCAGCGGGAACGCCTATCGCCAGCCTCGGGATCGCTTTCTACGCATGGCTTGCCGCGCTCGTGGTGCTGCTGCTGGGCAGCCTGCGCTTGCGCCGGCAGAGCCCGGAGACATCACCTGGCTGACCGGTCGCGCCGCACGCGCGAGCGCAGGTGGCGCGCACATCGTCTTCGACTCATCAAACCCATCGTATTCCCACGCTTCACGAGATCAACAGCATGACAGATGCCGAAAACCGCATCCGGATTCACGAAGGCAGCATCGTTTTGCCGAACGGTTTCGAGGATCGCACGACCAACCTGTTCGTCCCCGCCGATACGGCGACGCAGCCGAATCTCAGCGTCGCGCGCGACTGGCTGCGCGACGGCGAGACGCTCGCACCGTACGTCGATCGACAACTCGCGATGCTCAAGTCGCGCCTCCAGGGCCACCGCCTGATTTCGCGCGAGGCCGAACGGCTCGGCCCCGAACTGGATGGCCTCTCCGGAGAGCGCATCGACACGGCATACCGCAACGGGCCCAAGATGGTTTTTCAGCGACAAGGCGCGTTCATCGTGGCACCGGGCCGCGTATTGATCTTCACGGCGTCGAGCGCGAAGAGCTTCGGCGCGGCATTCGACACGTTGTGGCGGAGCTGGCTGGACGGTTATCAGCCGCCCGAGCCCGCCGAATCAGCCGAACCGGCCGACGGACAAGCGCCCGCATAACAAGACAAAAAGCTAAAGGACAACCATCGTGTACGAAGCCGCGCGAGTCACCGATCCGATCGAACACACCAGCGCGCTCACGGGCTTTCTGGTGGGGGCCGTGCTGGGCATCGCCCTGATCGCGGCCGTTGCGTTCGCAACGTTTACGTGCGGTTTCGGCGTGGCGCTGCTGGCGGGCCTCGCGGCGGGAATCGGCGCGCAGGTGCTGCTTTCATTAGGCGAGTCGATCGGCAAGATGTTCAGTTCGCAGTCCGGCACGATCACCACCGGATCGATGAACGTCTACGTCAACGCGAAGCAAGCCGCCTACGCCACGCTCAGCGGCGTCACGTGCAGCAAGCACAATCCCGTGCCGCTCGTGGCCCAGGGCTCGACCAACGTATTCATCAACGGCAAGCCGGCTGCCCGCAAGGACGACAAGATCACCTGCGGCGCGACCATCAGCAACGGCTCGCGTGACACGTACATCCACGGCGGCACCAAGAGCTATCTGCCCATCGACGACGAAGTGCCGCCCTGGCTGCGGACCGCGACCGACTGGGTGTTCGCGCTCGCGGGACTGGTCGGCGGACTCGGCGGGCTCCTGAAGCAGGCCGGTGGGCTATCGCGCGCCGTGCTGCCGTGCGCCGCCAAATTCATCGGCGGATACGTGCTGGGCGAAGCGGTGGGCCGCTACGTGGCCGGGCCGGCGATCAATCGGGCGATTGGCGGAATGGTGGGCAATCCCGTCGATGTCACGAGCGGGCGCAAGATCCTGCTGGCCGAATCGGAAACCGATTACGTGATCCCCAGCCCGCTGCCCGTGGCGGTCCGGCGCTTCTATTCGAGCAGCCTCGAGTACGCGGGCACGCTCGGCCGCGGCTGGGTGCTGCCGTGGGAGCTCCGCCTGCACGCACGCGACGGACGCCTCTGGTACACGGACGCGCAAGGGCGCGAGAGCGGCTTTCCGCTGCTGCGCGCAGGCCAGGCCACCTTCAGCGAAGCCGACCAGCGCTACCTGACCTGCACGCCCGACGGACGCTACATCCTGCACGATCTCAGCGAAACGTATTACGACTTCGGCCGCTTCGATCCGGAGTCGGGACGCATCGGCTGGGTGCGCCGCATCGAGGATCAGGCCGGCCAGTGGTGCCAGTTCGAGCGCGACAGCCATGGGCGCGTGCGCGAAATCCTGACGTGCGGCGGCTTGCAGGCCGTGCTCGACTACGAGCCGGAGCACGAGCGGCTTGGCACGGTGTCGCTCGTCAGCGGTGAAGAGCGCCGCCTTGCCGTTGCCTACGGCTACGACGAGAACGGGCAACTGGCCTCGGTGACCGATGCGAACGGCGCGATCGTGCGCCGCTTCACCTACGCCGACGGCTTGATGACGAGCCACGCGAACGCGCTGGGCTTCACGTCGAATTACGTGTGGGCGACCCTCGAAGGGCAGCCCCGCGTGGTCTCGAACCACACCAGCGAAGGCGAAACCTGGACGTTCGAATACGACTTCGCAGGACGGCAAACCCGTGTCCGGCACACGGACGGCCGCACGGCGCACTGGCGCTACGACGCGCAGTTCCAGATCGTCGAATGCGCGGACCTCGACGGCGGACATTACCGGATCGAGTACAACGCCGCGAGCCTGCCTGTCATGCTGATGCTGCCGGGCGAGCGCACCGTGGCCTTCGAGTACGACGATGCTGGCCGTATCGTCGCCGAAACGGATCCGCTGGGACGCATCACCCGCACGCGTTACGACGGCAACAGCATGCGGCCCGTGGAGATCATCGCCGCCGATGGCGGTGTCTGGCGCGCCGAATACGACCCGCGAGGACGCCTGCTGTCGAGCCAGGACCCGCTCGGGCGCGAGAATCGCTACACGTACCCAGACGGCCTGAGCGCCTTGCCGATTGCGCATATCGACGCGCGCGGCGGACGCAAGACGCTCGAATGGAACCGGCTTGGCGAACTTGTCGGCTACACCGATTGCTCCGGCAAAGCCACGCACTACAGCTTCGATGCGTTCGGCTTGCCGCTCGCCCGCGAGAACGCGCTCGGCCAGCGCGTCGCGTATGACGTGCGCCCCACCGGAGAGCCGAAGCGCATCACCTACCCGGACGGCAGTTCGGAGACCTACGAATATGACGCGGCCGGGCTGGTCGTGCGCCACGTCGGGCTTGGCGGACGAGTGCGGGAGTCGCAGCGCAACGCGCGCGGGCAACTGATCGAAGCGATCGACCCAGCCGGACGACAGACCCGCTACCGGTTCGACGCCGAAGGCCGGCTCATGGAGCTCCGCCAGGACCACGCGCGCTATGCGTTCGCCTACGGCGCCGATGGCCGCCTCGCGAGCGAGACGCGCCCGGACGGCGTCGAGCGGCGCTTCGAGTACGGCGAGGCAGGCGAGCTGCTGGCGCTGAATATCGTCGGCGCACCTGACGACCGCGCCACGAAGGACCGGCCGCAGCGCACGATCCGTTTCGAACGCGACCGGATGGGCAACCTGAAAGTCCAGCACACACCCACCGAAGTCACCCGCTACGAACGCGACAAGGGCGACCGCCTCGTGAAAGTCGAGCGCACGCCGACGGCCGCGGGCATCGCGCTTGGCATCACGCCCGACGTGGTGCGCTTCGAATACGACAAGGGCGGCCGCCTCGTGGCCGAGCACGGCGCGAACGGCACCGTCGAATATGCGCTCGACGAGCTCGACAACGTGACGACGCTCGCGCTTCCGCACGATCAAACACTGCAGACGCTACGCTACGGCTCGGGGCACGTGCATCAGATCCGGTGCGGCGACCAGGTGGTGAGCGATTTCGAGCGCGACGACCTGCACCGCGAGATCACCCGCACCCAGGGGCGCCTCGTCGAACGCAGCGCCTACGACCCGCTCGGCCGCAAAGTCTGGCAGTCGGCGGGCTTCCAGCCCGAAGCGCTGGGCCGCGGATGCGGCCACCTGTGGCGCAACTACGGCTACGACGCCGCTGGCGAGATCGTCGAGACGAGCGACGGCTTGCGCGGCAGCACGCAATACAGCTACGACCCGGCCGGGCAACTGACGCGCCGC
>JAITTX010000528.1 GCA_031286755.1 Paraburkholderia sp. | reverse complement strand
AGCGCGCGCGCTGGCTCGGCGTGATGGCCGGGCGGTCGCACGCTGCAGAACGCGTTTTCGTAGCGGCCCGCGATCACGGCGTCGGTCGCGGCAACGGCGGCGCCCGCCGCGCGCAACGCGGCTTGCCACGTGTGCGGATTCATCGACGTATCGGGATCGATCGCCGCGTAGCCCTCCTGCGGCGCGAGCTGGCGCAAATAGTCGATGTGCGCCTGGGTGTGCACGCGCAGGAGCGCGGCTTCTTCGACGAGCGGCGCGGAGTCGTCGCGCTCGATCAGCGCGTCGATGCGGCTCGCAATGAGCTGGTCTTCGATCGCCTGCAGGCGCGCGGGGCATTCGGGATGCCACTCGCCCATTTCATGCAGCAGGCAGTCGGGATGCGAGAAAAAGCCGGTCGTCATGTCTCGTACTGGCCGCATCGCGCACTTGAGCCTGCTTTATGCGCGCTGCGGGTCTCCATCAGGTCTTTCGTCGGGTTTGGCGCGCGGAATCTGCAACACTCGCGCGGGCCGCGTTCGTGCGCGGACAGTCGCCACGTTACCACAGCCCCCCGGCGCGTCATCCGCGAGCCCGCACCAGCGCACGCCCAGGGCTTTGCGCGCGGAGTGCTCGGGTATACTGCGCCGGATCACGTCCTCTCGTTCAAACCCGCCCGCCTGCCATGACGCAAAAGCCCGCGCACCTGTCCGTTTCACCCGCCCCCAGCCAACCGCGCATCAAGCCGTTCGCCCTCGCGCTTTGCGCTGCTGCTGCGCTGTCGGCATGCGCCGGGCAGCCAACGACGAAGTCGGCGCACACGACGCCACCGGCCCGGACGACCCATCCGGCGCAACCCGCGCAGGCGCCGGGTGCGAATCAGATGCCGCCGCAAGCCACCACGCAAGGCCAGACGTTCGAGGAGGAAATCGTCCCGCAGCGCTATGCGCACAATGGCAATGTCGACGCGTTCATCAACGACATGGTCGCGCGCTACGACTTCAATGCCGATGCGCTGCATGCGCTCTTCTCGAGCGTGAGCTATTCGGCCACGGCGGTGAAACTCGTCACGCCCTCGCCCACGCCGAGCGCGAAGAACTGGCGCGCCTATCAGGCACGCTTTCTGGACACGGTGCGCATCAACGCGGGGGTGCGCTTCTGGCGCGCGAACCAGGCCACGCTGCAGCGCGCGGCCGACCAGTTCGGCGTGCCGCCCGAGGTGATCGTCGGCATCATCGGCGTGGAGACGATCTACGGGCGCTATATGGGCAACTTCCGCGTGCTCGACGCGCTCACCACGCTCGCCTTCGATTACCCGAATACGCCCAACCGCACCGACCGCATGGCCACGTTCCGCAAGAACCTCGAAGACTATCTGGTGTGGACGCGAGAACAGCAGGTCGATCCCAACTCGGTCCTTGGTTCGTACACGGGCGCAATCGGCATTCCGCAATTCCTGCCGAGCAGCATCATGCAATACGCCGTCGACTACGAGGGCGATCATCATATCGATCTGCGCAACAGCCCTGCCGATGCGATCGGCAGCGTCGCGAACTACCTGAAGCAGAACGGCTGGGAATCGGGCCGCCCCGTGGTGTGGAAGATCGCAAACGACGCGGGCAGCCAGGGCATCGCGCAGGCCGCCGCCGACGGCAAGCCCGAACCGCGCTTGCCGCTCGCGCAATTGCTGCGCTCGGGCCTCGCCCTGAACGAGCCGGGCGTGGACCTCGCCGCCGAGGGCGGCACGCCGGTCACGGTCGTCGATTTGCCCACGCCGGGCCGCGCGACCGAGTACGTGCTCGGGCTGAAAAACTTCTATGTGCTCACGCGCTATAACCGCAGCTTCTTTTACGCGCTCGCGGTCTATCAGCTGGGTCAGCGCGTGAAGGCGCAGATGATGGCGACGGGTGGCGCGCAGTCGGCGCAGCGGCAATAAGCAGCATCCAGCGCCACTAGCGCACCGGGCATCGTCCGATAGCACAACGGGCGGTGTGTCTCTCGAGAGACACACCGCCCGTTTTCAGTTCAGGAGCCGGACCAGGCGCCCTGGCAATCCCGCGGCAATCAGGCCGGAAACACCCCGGTCGACAGATAGCGGTCGCCACGATCGCAGACGATGAACACGATCGTCGCATTCTCGACCTGACGCGCGATGCGCAGCGCCACCTCGCACGCGCCGCCCGACGAAATCCCCGCGAAAATGCCTTCCACCGAAGCCAGACGGCGCGCCGTCGCTTCGGCGGCAGCCTGGCTCACGTTTTCGGTGCGGTCCACACGGCTGCGGTCGAAGATCTTCGGCATATAGGCTTCCGGCCACTTGCGGATGCCGGGAATGCGCGAACCCTCTTCCGGCTGCGCACCGACGATCTCGATCGCCGGATTCTGCTCTTTCAGGTAATGCGACGTACCCATGATCGTGCCCGTCGTGCCCATCGACGAAACGAAGTGCGTGATGCGCCCTTCAGTTTCGCGCCAGATTTCCGGGCCCGTGCCTTCGTAGTGCGCAAGCGGATTGTCGGGATTGGCGAATTGATCGAGGATGATGCCCTTGCCGTCGCGCTGCATCTGCTCGGCGAGGTCGCG
>JAITTX010000500.1 GCA_031286755.1 Paraburkholderia sp. | reverse complement strand
TGCGGCCGTGGAAGCTGTGGTCGAACGTGATGATCTCGTAGGCGCCATCGCGGAACTTCTTGCCCCACTTGCGCGCGAGCTTGATGGCGCCTTCGTTGGCTTCCGCGCCGCTGTTGGCGAAGAACACCTTGTCGAAGCAACTGTGTTCGGTGAGGAGGCCGGCGAGCTTTGCCATCGGCTCGTTATAGAACGCCGGCGACGGATTGATGAGCAGGCGCGCCTGCTTCTCCATCGCCTCGATCATGCCTTCGTTGCAATGTCCGAGGCTGTTGACGGCCCAGCCCTGGATGAAGTCCAGATATCGCTTGCCTTCGTTGTCGTACAGCCACGACCCCTTGCCATGCGTGAAAACGATTTCGGGCCGGTTGGTGATGTACATCAGCGACTCGATCGGGTACTCGGAAAAATTCATGGCAACGGGCTCCGCGCTGGGACTGCGATAAGGGTTGGAAAGAAGCCGTCAAAACCGGCAGACAAACAAAAAGCCACGGACTGGCCGTGGCTTTCGTGATTCGAACTACATGTGCGTTGGGGGTTTAACCCGCGTGCAACGCGCGTCCGCGACCGAGCCAGGCCCTAGGGAAGGGGCGAGCGGCGACGTCGGAGGGTGGACAGGATGCAGTTCATGGGCGCAAGAATACGACAAGGGCGGCGGCGCTGTAAACCGTCAATGTGGCGATTTGCTTCGATGGACGGAAGAATTTTTCGTGACGGCCGGCCGGCGCGCTCGCCGGGGTGGGCTTCACGCGCGGGCAGAGCCACGCGCCATCCGCATGGGCATTGCGCGCGCAACGGTTCGCAGCGGTGCGCGAAGACCACGTCATGGTCACGCGACGAGTGCGCGACCGGGACCATGGGGCAGGCGAGGCCTGCCCCATGCACCGGCTCAGACGGGGTTCGCGAGGTCCGCGGCGCTCGTGAACGAGTCCGCGTAGAACTCGTCCTCGGGCAGGCCGTGGTGCTGCGAGAAGTCGCGCTGCGCGGACTCCACCATCACCGGCGCGCCGCACGCATAGACCTGGTAGCCGGAGAGATCGGGCAGATCCTCGATCACGGCGCGGTGCACGAAGCCCGTGCGGCCGGTCCAGTTGTCGCCGGCGGCGGGCTCGGAAAGCACCGGCACGAAGCGGAAGCCCGGGATGTCCTTTGTCCATTGCCCGGCCAGATCCATCAGGTACAGATCCTTCTTCTGGCGCGCGCCCCAATAGAGCGTCATCGGGCGGTTCAGGTTCTGGTGCGCCGCGTGCTCGACGATCGCCTTGATCGGCGCAAAGCCGGTGCCCGAGGCGAGCAGCACGATGGGCTTCTCCGAATCTTCGCGCAAGAAGAAGGTGCCGAGCGGTGCTTCGAAGCGCAGGATGTCGCGCTCCTTCATCTGCGAGAACACGTGGTCGGTGAACTTGCCGCCCGGCATGTGGCGGATGTGCAACTCGAGCGGGCCTTCCTCGTGCGGCGCCGTGGCCATCGAGTAGCTGCGCCGCGTGCCGTCCTTGAGGATGAACTCAAGGTACTGGCCCGCGAGGTATTGCAGGCGCTCGTTGGCGGGCAATTGCAGCTTCAGGACGATGACGTCGTCGGCCTTGCGCTCGATCGCGGCGATGCGCGTGGGCAGCTTGCGCACTTGCATGTCGCCAACGCCCGCGACTTCGCGAACGTCGATCTCGAGGTCGGTCTGCGCCGTCGCGCAGCAGAAGAGGGCCATGCCGCGTGTTTTCTCGTCGTTCGAGAGAGCCGAAGCGGCGTGCGCGCGCTGCTCGACTTCGCCGCTGCAGACCGTGCCCTTGCACGAGCCGCACGCCCCGTTCTTGCAGCCATAGGGCAGGCCGATGCCCTGGCGCAGGGCCGCGTTGAGGATGGGTTCGTCGGGTTCGACCTGGAACTGCCGGCCACTTTGCTTGAGCGTTACGTTGAAGACCATATTCGAGAAAACGTGAGTCTGAAATCCGAGGGGTTGAGCCGGGCTACGTCTGGTCTGGCCGATGTCCGGCCTGCTCGGGCCGTTGCCGGCGGCTAAAATGGGTCCACCATGATTGCCACACGAACCTTGCGCCGTGCGCGCATCCTCATTGTCGGTTGCGGCGACGTTGGCTTGCGCTGCGTCGCCCGGTTGCAGGCGCGGCGCGGCCAGCCGCGCATCTTCGCCCTCACGCGCCGCTCGGAGCAAGCTGCGACGCTGCGCGCCGCGGGCGCGGTGCCGGTCTCCGGCGACCTCGACGTTCGTGCGCGCCTCGCGCGTCTCGCCGGTCTCGCGAGCGTCGTGCTGCATCTCGCGCCGCCCGCCAGAGACGGCGACGACGACTTGCGCACACGCAGGCTGATTGCGGCGCTCAAGGCCCGCAGGCGTTCCGCGGCGCGGCCCGGACAAAGCGTCCGAAGCGGGGCGTCGAGCCGCGCGGCCGGAGGGGCGCCTGCTTATGCGCCAAGGCCTGCATTATTGCCGGCATCGACGCGCACATCGCGTCCGAAAGCTATTGTACCCGAGCGTATCCGGCGCGCTGCCAGCGCCCACCCGGCGTATCCCACGCTCGTGTACGCGAGCACCACGGGCGTTTATGGGGATTGCGGCGGCGCGCGCATCGACGAAACCCGCCCGGTGCGGCCGGCCAACGCGCGCGCGAAACGGCGCGTGGTTGCCGAGCGGCAACTGCGGCGCGCGACGGCGCGCGGCGCGCTCAGGGCGACCATCGCCCGGATTCCCGGCATTTACGCTGCGAATCGCTTACCGCTCGCGCGACTGGAAAAGGGCACACCGGCACTGATTGAATCCGAAGACGTTTACACGAGCCACATTCACGCCGACGATCTCGCGGCCATCTTGCTGCGGCTGGCCACGCACGGACGCCCGGCGCGAGTCATTCACGCCAGTGACGACAGCGAGCTGAAGATGGGGGACTACTTCGACCGCGTGGCGGACGCGTTCGGTCTCGCGCGTCCCCCGCGCGTCGAGCGCGCCCAGGCCGAGCGCGAACTCGATCCGACACTGCTTTCGTTCATGCGGGAATCGCGCCGGCTCGCGAACACGCGGCTCAAGCACGAACTGCGCGTGCGCCTGCGCTATCCCGATGTCGATGCCTTTTTGCGCACGCTGCCGCCGCACCCGTAAGCCCGGGCCGGCGGCGCGGCGCAAGCGTGCCGTTCACGTGATTGCCGGCAGCGCTTCGAGCAGGAGGAAGCAGAGCAGGGCCCCGATGAGCGCCCCGATCAGATTTGGATGGTATTGATGCCGGAAATGCATCGTCGCCAGCAAGCCGCCAATCAGAATCGCCCCCAGCGCCATGAATGCCATCAACACGAATGAGATTTCGAATGACCCGTTGATGATCATGATGCCCCTCCTTGCAACTTGTAATCATTGTTGAATCGAGTATAGGGCGGAACATCCAGAAGGGCATGCTGCGGCGCGGCGCAAACCGGGGCGATTTGATCTGGGTGGGTGTGCGAACGCACACAGGGTCGGTCCTGTGCGGCGCACGCCGTGGTTTACCCCGTGTTGCGCAGCGCGTCGAGCGCGGCTGCGTCGAGCCATTTCCATGCGCCCGGGGCCAGATCCGCAGGCAGTGCAAAACCGCCGATGCGCTCGCGATGCAGCATCTCCACGCGGTTGCCCGCCGCGGCAACCATGCGCTTGACCTGGTGGTACTTGCCTTCGAGCACGGTCAGCTCGAGCTCATGTTCGCCACGCGCATGTGCGGCCACGGCGGCGCTGGGTTCGCGTTCGCCATGCAGCAGGACGCCTTCGCGCAGCGAACGCAATTGTGTCTCGTCGAGCACATGACGCGTGGTGGCCATGTAGACCTTGGGCACCTTGCGTTTGGGCGAGGTGAAGGCGTGTACGAACTGGCCGTCGTCGGAGAGCAGCAGCAGGCCGGTCGTATCCTGGTCGAGACGGCCCACGCATTGCACGTTGCGCGCGGCGAACTGCGGCGGCAGCAGATGGAACACGCTCAGATGATGTTGCGGGTCGCGCGAGCACTCGTAGCCCGCGGGTTTGTTCAGCGCGAGATAGGCGTGCGCGTGAAACGGCCAGGGCGTTCCGTCGACGCTGAACACGAGGCCTTCGGTGTCGAAGGTGGCTAGCGGGTCGGCGCAGAGTGCGTCCGCGACGGCCACGCGCGCGTCGAGGATCAGGCCGCGGCACTGGCGGCGCGTGCCGAAGCCCTGGCTGAAGAGAATGCTTTCGAGGTTCATGACGGGACGCCGACGGCTATAAACCGCAGCATTTTAGCGAACGCCGCAAGCAAGTCAGAAGCGAACCAGAGGCAAGCGTGGCTTGCCGGATGGGCTGATGCGCCGGCGAATCGCATGATTTGTACCCTATATGCGCTCGGGTTGAGTGACTTCACGGCGTGTCTCGCGAGGATGGCGTAACGTAACGCGATGAACCGGCCGGCGCGTGCGTCACGCGCAACGCCCGATAGCTCATGAGGAGAACAGCATGGCGAAGACGATCGCGGATTTTCTGGCCAAGACGCTCGAAGCAGTGGGCGTCGAGCGCATCTGGGGCGTGACCGGTGACAGTCTGAACGGGCTCTCCGCAAGCCTGCGCAAGCTCGGCACGATTCGCTGGATGCATACGCGGCACGAGGAAGTCGCCGCGTTCGCGGCCGGCGCGGAAGCCGCTGCGACAGGCCGGCTGGCGGTATGCGCGGGTAGCTGCGGCCCCGGCAATCTGCATCTCATCAACGGCCTGTACGACTGCCATCGCAATCATGCGCCGGTGCTGGCCATCGCCGCGCACATTCCGTCGACGGAGATCGGTCTTGGCTACTTTCAGGAAACGCACCCGACCGAAATCTTTCGCGAGTGCGCTCATTACGTGGAGCTCGTGACCAATGCATCGCAGTTTCCGCGCGTGCTCGCCACGGCGCTGCGCACCGCCATCGACCAGAAGGGCGTGGCCGTGATCGTCCTGCCTGGCGACGTGGCGTTGCTCGACGGGCCCGACGAGGAGGCGGTCTGGGCGCAGCACGCGCGGCCCGCAACGCTGCCGGCCTCCGCGGATATCGACCGGCTGGCGGACCTGCTCAACCGTTCGGAAGCCGTCACACTGCTGTGCGGCAGCGGCTGCAAGGGCGCGCACGACGAAGTGGTGGCGCTCGCCGACGCTCTTGGCGCGCCGACCGTGCACGCGCTGCGCGGCAAGCAGTATGTCGAATGGGATAACCCGTACGACGTGGGCATGACGGGGCTGATCGGCTTCAGCTCCGGCTACCACGCCATGATGTCGTGCGACACGCTCGTGATGCTCGGCACCGATTTCCCGTATCGCAACTTCTATCCCGAGCACGCAAACATCGTGCAGATCGACCGTAACGCGGCGGCGCTAGGCAAGCGCGCGCCGCTCACGCTCGGGCTGATCGGCGACGTGCGCGAGACCTTGCGCGCGCTCACGCCGCGGCTCACGCGCAAGACCGGGCGCCACTTCATTGAACGCGCGCGCGAGCACTACGCGAATGCGCGCAAGGGGCTCGACGACCTTGCGCGCCCGGCGCCCGCGGGTAAGCCGCTGCATCCGCAATATGTGACTTCGCGCCTCGATGCGCTGGCCGCCGACGACGCGATCTTTGCCGTCGACGTTGGCACGCCCACGCTCTGGGCCGCGCGCTACCTGACGATGAACGGGCGCCGCCGCCTGCACGGCTCGTTCAACCACGGCTCGATGGCGAACGCGATGCCGCAGGCGCTCGGCGCCCAGGCCGCGCATGCCGGGCGCCAGGTGATCTCGCTCTCCGGCGACGGCGGTCTTTCCATGCTGCTCGGCGACATTCTCACGGCTCGCCAACTCGATTTGCCGATCAAGATCGTGGTTTTGAACAACGGGTCGCTGGG
>JAITTX010000381.1 GCA_031286755.1 Paraburkholderia sp. | reverse complement strand
AATCCCGCGGTGCGTTTTCATATGTGGGTCTACCGGCGCCGGCCGGACGTGAGAAGCATCGTCCACACGCATCCTCCGTATGTCTCGACACTTTCGATGACGGGCCGTCCGCTGCGTGTAGCGCATATGGACGCCACCCCCTTCTTCGACGATTGCGCCTTCCTCAAAGAGTGGCCCGGCTTGCCGATCGCCGACGACGAAGGCGAGATTATCTCTTCGGCGTTGGGCAGCCGCCGGTCAATTCTTCTCGCGCATCACGGCTTTCTGGCGGCGACCTCGTCGATCGAGGAAACCGCTTATCTGTCGATGCTGATCGAGCGCGCCGCCCGCAACCAGATTCGCGCGGAAACACTGGGCCCGATCGCGGAACTCGACCCCGTGCTGGCAAAAGAATCGCACGATTTTCTGCTGCAACCAAACGTGGTCAAAGCGAGCTTCGCGATGTTCGCGCGGCGCGTTCTGCGACAGGATACGGGGCCGCGCTTCGCCGTCACGGCTTGATCGCCACTTTGAGCACGCCGTCGCGCTGGTTGGAAAAGAGGTCATACGCGGCCACGATATCGCCGAGCTTGTAGTGATGCGTGACCATCACGCCAAGATCGAGACGGTCGGCCTGAATCACGTTCATCAGGCGGCGCATGCGTTCCTTGCCGCCGGGACACAGCGCCGTGCGGATGGTGTGATCGCCGAGGCCCGCCGCGAAGCTGGCGAGCGGAATCTTGAGGTCTTCCGAGTACACCCCGAGGCTGGAAAGCGTGCCGCCCGGCTTGATGACCTGCATGGCGTTCTCGAAGGTGCGCTGCGTGCCCAGCGCCTCGATGGCCGAATCCGCGCCCTTGCCGCCGGTCAGCTTCAGCACTTCCTCCACGACGTCGCACTGGGTGAAATTGAGCGTGACGTCGGCGCCGAGCTTCTTGCTGATGCCGAGCCGATGGTCGTTGCCGTCCACGGCGATGATCGTGGTCGCGCCGAGGAGGCGCGCGCCCGCCGTGGCGCACAGCCCGATCGGGCCTTGCGCGAACACCACCACCGTGTCGCCGATCTTGATGTTGGCGTTTTCCGCACCCTTGAAGCCCGTCGACATGATGTCGGGGCACATCAGCACCTGCTCGTCGGTCAGGCCGTCGGGAATCGGCGCGAGGTTCGCCTGCGCGTCGGGCACCAGGACATATTCGGCCTGGGTCCCGTCGATCATGTTGCCAAACCGCCAGCCGGCCGTCGCCTTGTAGCCGTGGCATCCGCACTCGCCGCGCGCAATCAGGTAACTGCCGTCCTGACTCGGGTAGCCGTCCTGCGCGGCATAGCTGTTGAAATTGGGGCAAATCGCGCCCGCGACCACGCGCTGCCCCTCCTCGTAGCCCGTCACGGCGGCGCCGAGTTTTTCGATCACGCCCACGGGCTCGTGGCCCACGGTCAAGCCTTTCGCCACCGGATATTCGCCCTTGAGAATATGCACATCGGTGCCGCAAATGGTGGTCGTGGTGATGCGGACCAGCGCGTCGTTGGGCCCGACGTCGGGAATCGGCTTGTCGACGATTTCAATGCGGCCCTTTTCGACGAATACAGCCGCTTTCATCAGTCCAGTCATGGCGAAGTTTCCTTTCGACAGTCAGTGGAGATGGCCTCCCGCAACCGATTTTCATGCGGGAAGGATAAAAGTTGCGGGGGGCGAGACGAACGCTTCTGATTTTCTGGGAGTGCTGCCGGTACCGGGCCGCCAGCGATCGACGACAACACACGCCGGTATCGTCTCAATGTAGCAGTTCGCACAAAAATGCTATGCGAGCGTGCCGGCCAGGACAGGCTGACTGACTGACTGGAGCCTACCGAACCTTCCATAGCCCCCAGACGGCAATCAGCAGACCCAGGCCAAAAACACCGCAAATCAACACGTACGTTTCCATTTCGATCCCCCAACCGCTGTTGCACAGGCCTCCCGGCCAGCCACGGCTTGCCGATGGCCGTATAGCCGCCAGGCATCGATCCGCCGCCGGAGATGCTACCGCTGCCACCTTTCAGGACGCGTGCATGGCTCCTCCGCCCCGAGCGCCGATCGAAATCACGAGTCGCGTGGATTGCTACAGATGCGAGTGCGCTTCGAAGTGCGCATGGGGAATTTGCACCGCGGTGCGCAAACCGTTTCAACGGCGTGGCTGGCGGGAATGCCGGAAGCCCTGACCCGTGCACGCACGTGCACGATTTCTTGCGCCTGCGTTAGTATCGATCGCGCAACGCTCGTTCGTCCGTCCAATGTTGCGCACGCAAACGCTCGACTCAATTTCCGGCTGACTCTCATACTTTTGCGCTCGTGCCCGCGGCACGCATGCCAACGGAGCTGACCCATGATCCGATGCACGGCCAGTAGTCGAGCGCTCCGCGAATCGCGGCGATCCCGCATCGGTTATGTTGCTACAGCGTGCCTGCCGATGTCGCTCGCCGCAGCGATGCTAACCGGCTGTGTCTCTCTCGCGCCGCCCCACGAGCAGCCACCGCTGCCCGTGCCGGCCAGCTTCCCCGATGCGAACGGCAACCCGGCAAGCGGAGAAAACGCCGCCAGCGCTGCGCTGGTCGGCTGGAAAGACTATTTCACCGATCCCACGCTGCAAACGCTCATCGGCGAGGCGCTCGACTATAACCGCGACGTGAGGCTCGCGATCCAGCGCGTCGAGGAGGCACGCGCGATGTACGGCATTCGCCGTGCCGACCAGTTTCCGACCATCGGCGTGCAAGCCGATCTCGCCCGGGCGCGCGTACCCGCCGATCTCTCCGGCGTGGGCCGGCCCGTGACGGGAAACCAGTTTCAGGTGGGCGCGGGCCTCGCGAGCTGGGAGCTCGACTTCTGGGGCCGCGTGGCGAACCTCAAGGAAGCGGCACTGCAGAACTATCTTGCGAGCGACGCCGCACGCCAGGCCGTCACGCTCACCGTGATCGAGCAGGTTGCCAACAGCTACCTGGGCCTGCGCGAACTCGACGAGCGCATCATGCTCATGAACGAGACGATTGCGACTCGCGAGAAGTCTTACCGCATCTTCAAGCGCCGCTACGAAGTGGGCTCCACCTCGAAGCTCGATCTCAAGCAGGTCGAAACATTGTGGCGCCAGGCCCTCGCGCTCGGCGCGCAGCTCCAGCAGGAACGCGCCACGCGCGTGAATGCGCTGCAGGTGCTGGTGGGCAAGCCCGTCGAGCTACCGCACAAGAACGTCCGGCTCGACGACAACGCCGTGATGGCCGACCTGCCCGCGGGCCTGCCCTCCGACCTGCTCGCGAACCGCCCCGATATCGCGAGCGCCGAATTCCAGCTACGCGCGGCCAACGCCAACATCGGCGCAGCGCGCGCCGAGTTCTTCCCGAAGATCACGTTGACAGGCTCGTTCGGCACCGCCAGCGCGCAACTCGACAGTCTCTTCACGGGGCCGAGCCGCGCCTGGAGCTTCGGTCCGACCGTCTCGCTGCCCATCTTCGACATGGGCCGCCGCACGGCGAATCTCAATGTCACGAAGGCACAGCGCGACCAGGCCGTGACGTCGTATGAACTGGCCGTGCAATCGGCGTTTCGCGACGTGGCCGACGCGATTGCCGCGCGCCAGTGGCTCGCCGAGCAGGTGGACGCGCTGCGGGCGACGGAACAGGCTCAGGCCGAGCGCGCGCGGCTCGCGCAAATGCGCTACGACCACGGCGCCTCGCCGTTCCTCGAAGTGCTCGACGCCCAGCGCGACCTGCTCGCCGCGCAGCAGGAACTCGTGCGAACGCGCCGCGCGCTGCTTTCGAGCCGCGTCGCGCTCTATTCGGCGCTGGGCGGCGGCGGCTTCCGCAACGATGTCGCCACCCCATCCACAGCACCCGCCGCGCCCGCCAGCGGCATGCCCAATCCATCCTGATCGAGGTTCCCGTCATGCAGATTTCAGCCCGCAAACTGATTCCTGCCGTCATCGTGATCGCGCTCGCGGCGGGCGGCTATTTCGGCTGGCGCATGCTCTCGGAGCGCGGTCCCGGCGCCGGCTTCGTGAGCGGCAACGGCCGCATCGAGGCCACCGAGATCGACGTCGCCACCAAACTCGCGGGCCGCGTGCAGGACGTGCTCGTGCACGAAGGCGATTTCGTCACGGCGGGACAGGTGCTCGCGCACATGCAGATCGACACGTTGCAGGCGCAACGAAATGAAGCCGCTGCGCAACATCAGCAGGCCATCAACGCCGAGGCGAGTGCGAAGGCGCAGGTTGCGCTGCGCGAGAGCGACCAGCGTGCCACCGAAGCCGGTGTCACGCAGCGCGAAAGCGAACTCGACGCGGCGCGCCGGCGCCTGGCGCGCTCCGAAAAACTCTCGAAGGAAGGCGCTTCGTCGATGCAGGAACTCGACGACGACCGCGCGCGCGTGAGGAGCGCGCAGGCTGCGCTCGCCGCCGCGAAGGCCCAGGTCACAGCGGCCGCGGCGGCCGTGACCGCCGCGCGCGCGCAGCAAACCGGCGCGGCGTCGGCCATTGCCGCCGCGCAGGCCACCATCGACCGCGTGCAGGCCGATATTGCCGACAGCGACCTCAAGGCGCCGCGCGCGGGCCGCGTGCAGTTTCGCGTGGCGCAGCCCGGCGAAGTACTCGGCGCGGGTGGCCGGGTCCTCAACATGGTCGATCTCGCCGACGTCTACATGACCTTCTTCCTGCCCACCAGCGCGGCTGGGCGCGTGGCGCTCGGTCAGGACGTGCACATCGTGCTCGACGCCTTGCCGCAATACGTCATTCCCGCGCGCGTCACCTTCGTTTCCTCCACGGCGCAATTCACGCCCAAGACCGTGGAAACGCAGAGCGAGCGCGAAAAGCTGATGTTCCGCGTGAAGGCGCAGATCGATCCGGCGCTGCTGCAACAGCACCTCAAGTACGTGAAAACCGGCCTGCCGGGCGTGGCATGGGTCAAGCTCGATGCCAACGAAGACTGGCCTGCCAACCTGCAGGTCAAGGTGCCCTGATGAGCGAGCCGGCTGTTCGCATCGAGCGGGTGAGCCTGCGCTACGGCAAGACGGTCGCGCTGCGCGACGTCACGCAGGACGTGCCCGCCGGCCTGATGGTCGGCCTGATCGGCCCCGACGGCGTGGGCAAGTCGAGCCTGCTCTCGCTCGTGGCCGGTGCGCGCGCCGTGCAGGAAGGCGCGGTCTGGGCGCTCGGCGGCGACATGGCGAGCAAGCAGCATCGCGACGAGGTGTGCCCGCGCATCGCCTACATGCCGCAGGGTCTCGGCAAGAACCTCTACCCGACGCTTTCTGTCGAGGAGAATTTGCAATTTTTCGGGCGCCTGTTCGGTCACGACGCGGGCGAGCGCCGCCGCCGTATCGACGCGCTCACCCGCAGCACCGGCCTCGACCCGTTTCTCGCGCGGCCCGCGGGCAAGCTCTCGGGCGGCATGAAGCAGAAGCTCGGCCTGTGCTGCGCGCTGATTCACGACCCCGACCTGCTGATACTGGACGAGCCCACCACCGGCGTGGACCCGCTCGCGCGCGCGCAGTTCTGGGATCTCATCAACGGCATCCGCAAGGAGCGCCCCTCGATGAGCGTGATCGTCGCAACCGCCTATATGGACGAGGCGCAGCGCTTCGACTGGCTCATCGCGATGGACGATGGCGCGATTCTCGCGACCGGCACGCCGGCTGAACTGCTTGCGCGCACAACAACCGATTCGCTGGAAGAAGCCTTTATCGCCCTGCTGCCCGAATCGAAGAAGCGCGGCCACGAGCCCGTGATGATCGTGCCACTGCAAGCCGACGAACACGCGGAAATCGCCATCGAGGCGAAAGACCTGACGATGCGCTTCGGCAATTTCGTAGCGGTCGATCATGTGAGCTTTCGCATTCGCCGCGGCGAGATCTTCGGCTTTCTGGGTTCGAACGGCTGCGGCAAGTCCACCACCATGAAGATGCTCACGGGCCTCCTGCCCGCGAGCGACGGCAAGGCCTGGCTCTTCGGTCAGGAGGTGAACCCGCGCGACCTCGACACGCGTCGCCGGGTAGGCTACATGTCGCAAGCGTTCTCGCTCTACGGCGAGCTCACGGTGCGGCAAAACCTCGTGCTGCACGCGCGGCTTTTTCACGTGCCCAAAGAGCAGATCGAGGCACGCGTGAACGAAATGGTTGAGCGCTTCGATCTGGCCGAGGCGCTCGACACGCTGCCCGAAAGCCTGCCGCTCGGCGTGCGCCAGCGTCTCTCGCTCGCGGTGGCCATGGTGCACAAGCCCGAGTTGCTGATCCTCGACGAACCGACCTCGGGCGTGGACCCCGTGGCGCGCGACAATTTCTGGCGCCTGCTCATCGCGCTCGCGCGCGAAGACCAGGTCACGATCTTCATCTCCACGCACTTCATGAACGAGGCCAGCCGCTGCGACCGCATCTCGCTCATGCACGCGGGCCGCGTGCTCGTGAGCGACACGCCCGAGGCCATCACGCGAACGCGCGGCGCGGCGACCCTCGAAGCGGCGTTCATCGCTTATCTCGTCGATGCTGGCGCGGGCACCGAAGCCAGTGCGACGGGTGAGTTGGCCGCGCTTGGCGAAAGCGCCGCCGAAAACGCCCATGCCAACGCGGCGCACGCCCGGCAACGCGGCTTCAGCTTCCAGCGCGCATTCAGCTACATGTGGCGCGAGGCGCTGGAACTGCGCCGCGACCCGGTGCGCGCCACGCTCGCGCTCGGCGGATCATTACTGCTGCTCTTCGTGATGGGCTTCGGCATCAGCATGGACGTGGAAGACCTCCGCTTCGCCGTGCTCGATCACGACCAGACCACGCTTTCCCATGACTACGACCTGAATCTGGCGGGCTCGCGCTACTTCGTCGAGCAGCCGCCCATCGCCAACTACGCGGAAATGGACCACCGGCTGCGCAGCGGCGAACTGGCGGTCGCGCTCGAAATTCCGCCCGGCTTCGCGCGCGATGTGGCGCGCGGCAAGCCCGCGCAGATCGGCGCATGGATCGATGGCGCCAATCCGCAACGCGCGGAAACGGTGCGCGGCTACGTGCTCGGCATGCACCAGGGGTGGCTGCTGCAGCAGGCATCGCAGCGTCTGGGCACGACCGTGCACGCGCCCGTCACCGTGCAGACGCGCTTCAGATACAACCCCGACGTGCGCAGCCTGCCCGCCATGGTGCCCGCCGTGATCCCCGTCCTGCTGCTCATGATGCCGGCCATGCTCACGGCGCTGGCCGTGGTGCGCGAGAAGGAGCTCGGCTCGATCATCAACCTCTACGTGACGCCCGTGACGCGGCTCGAATTCCTGCTCGGCAAGCAGGCGCCTTATGTGCTGCTCGCGCTGCTCAACTTCCTGCTGATGACGCTGTTCGCCATAACATTGTTCGAGGTGCCGATCAAAGGCAGCTTCCTCACGCTGCTCGGCGCAGCCGTGCTCTACAGCCTGTGCGCGACCGCCATTGGCCTGCTCGCCTCCACATTCACGAAAAGCCAGATCGCCGCGCTCTTCTTCACGATGATCGGGACGATGGTGCCTTCGGTGCAATTCGCCGGCCTCATCACGCCGGTTTCC
This sequence comes from Paraburkholderia sp., assembly GCA_031286755.1. Taxonomy (GTDB): domain Bacteria; phylum Pseudomonadota; class Gammaproteobacteria; order Burkholderiales; family Burkholderiaceae; genus Paraburkholderia. The sequence goes on along the minus strand of JAITTX010000381.1, from coordinate 4,114 downwards.
TCGCTGGAGGGCGCGGGGCGCGTGATCGGCCAGATCTATCCGGCGAGCTACATGCTCACGATCAGTCGAGGCGTGTTCAACAAGGCGCTGAATTTCCACGACCTCTGGCAGTCGTTCTGGCCGCTCGCGCTCGCCACGCCCATCGTGATCGGCGTGACCGTCGCGCTGCTCAGGAAACAGGAGTCCTGAGATGGGCCGCCATCTCGCCAACATCTACCGCCTCGGCGTGAAGGAGCTCTGGAGCCTCGCGCGCGACCCCATGCTGCTGCTGCTCATCGTCTTCTCGTTCACGGCGATGATCTATTCTTCGGCGACTTCGCGGCCCGAGTCGCTGCACATGGCGCCCATTGCCGTGATCGACAACGACGCTTCGCCGCTCTCGCAGCGCATTATCGAGGCGTTCTTTCCGCCACACTTTCTCGTGCCCAAACACGTCACGCCCGCCGAGGCCGACGCGGGCATGGACGCCGGCCGCTACACCTTCGTGCTCAGCATCCCGCCCAACCTGCAGCGCGACGTGCTCGCGGGCCGCGCCGCCGAGGTGCAGCTCAACGTGGACGCCACGCGCATGAGCCAGGCATTCACCGGCAGCAGCTACATCCAGCAGATGATCGGCGACGAAGTGAGCACCTTCGCGAACCGCTATCGCGCCTCCGCGGAACCGCCCGTCGATCTCGCGGTGCGCATGCGCTTCAATCCGAACCTCACGCAGGCATGGTTCGGCTCGCTCATGGAGATCATCAACAATGTGACGATGCTCTCCATCATTCTCACGGGCGCGGCGCTCATACGCGAGCGCGAGCACGGCACCATCGAGCACCTGCTCGTCATGCCCGTCACGCCCACCGAGCTCATGCTCGCCAAGGTCTGGTCGATGGGGCTCGTGGTGCTCGTGGCGGCGGCGTTCTCGCTCACCTTCGTCGTACGCGGCGCGTTGCACGTGCCCGTCGAGGGATCAGTCGCGCTCTTTCTGGCGGGCGCGGCGCTGCATCTCTTCGCCACCACGGCGATGGGCATCTTCATGGCCACGCTCGCGCGCAGCATGCCGCAGTTCGGCATGCTGCTCGTGCTCGTGCTGCTGCCGCTGCAAATGCTCTCGGGCGGCAGCACGCCGCGCGAGAGCATGCCCCGGTTCGTGCAGAACGTCATGCTCGCCGCGCCCACCACGCACTTCGTCGAGCTCGGGCAGGCCATTCTCTTTCGCGGCGCGGGCATTGCCGTGGTCTGGCAGCCGTTCCTGTGGCTCGCCGTGATCGGCAGCGTGCTGTTCGCGTTCTCGCTCATGCGCTTTCGCAAGACCCTCAGCCAGATGGCGTGAGATGCGAATTCAACCCGCCGCGCCGCGCGCCTATACCGAGGCGAACGCGATGTCCGACGGGCTGCCCACGGCGACATAGTCGCCGGTGAAGCGCAGCTTGCCGCTCGCCTTGTCGACGGCGAAGATCGCAATGTGATCGCTGCGCTGGTTCAGCGAATAGAGGAAGCGCCCCGAGGGATCGAAGCGGATCACGCGCGGGTAGTCGCCGCCGGTCGGCGTCTCGCCGATACGATGCACCTGCCCGTTCGCGCCGATGCCGAACTGCACGATCGTATCGTGCAGCCGGTTCGCCACGTAGATGAAGCGCGCATCGTGCGAGAGCATGATTTCCGAGGCGAAGCTCGTGCCCTGGTAGCCGGGCGGCAGCGTCGACACCGACTGCAAGCGCGTGAGCGTGCCGTGCTGCGCGTCGTAGCCGTAGCAGACGAGCGTGGAGGCTTCCTCGGTGACCTCGTATAGAAAGCGTCCGTTCGGATGAAACGCCACGTGCCGCGGACCGGCGCCCGCGGACGCCGCAACGAAGGGCGGATCGTTCGGCGAGAGCGTGCCCGTGGCCTCGTCGAATTTCCACTGGTAGGTGCGATCGACGCCCAGGTCCGTCGAGATCGCGAAGCGGCCGTCGGGAGACGGCACGATCGTATGCGCGTGCGGGCCGTCGTGATCGCTGATCGCGAAGCTGCCTGGCACGCCTTCGACCGCGTTCTGCGCGCCGGCGGGCGCCTTGGGCGCCTGCACGGAGACCGCCTCGCCGAGCGCGCCGTCCGCCGAGACCGGCAGCACCGCGACCGTGCCGCTGTTGTAGTTCGCGACCAGCACGAAGCGGCCACCCGGATGCAGGCTCAGATAAACCGGCCCCGCGCCCTGGGAGTTGACCGTGCCGATCAGGCGCAGCGCGCCCGTGCCCGGCTCGATCGCATACGAGCTGACCGAGCCATTCGCCGTGCCGTTGTAATTCTTCACCTCGCTCACGCTGAACAGAAAGCGCTGTTGCGGGTCGATCGCGAGCGCGCTCGGATTCTCGATCCCCTGCACCGGCTCGAGCGCAGCGAGCTTGCCGGTGGCGCGGTCGACGCGAAAGCGGTGGATGCCGAGGCCATGCGGCGTATAGGTGCCGACGTAGGCGAACAGCGCCTTGCCGTCCTGCGCCGCCGCCGCAGACGCGCCGCGTGCCGCCGTGGCCGCCCGCGCGGGCGGTGCGCCTGCCAGCGTGCCCATCGCGGACACCGCCGCCATCGCGCCAACGCCCTTGAGCCACGCGCGCCGCGTGGCCGAACCGGGAACTTCGAAATGCCAAGCCTTGCTCATCGACTGCCTCCTGGTGGTCTCAGTTAGAAACTCGTTGCATTATTGATCGGCTCAGTGCCGGTTCGTGAAATGCTATCTGAAGAGCCGCCCGGACTCGCGTCGACCTGCCCGCGCCTGCGTTGAACCTGCTTATCCAGCCGCAACGTCCAATTGCTTTGCGAGTCCACAAGGTTGCCGACACGCTCAGGAGTGACACCGCCGAAGCACTGTTCCGATAGCTAGTATCGGAACCAGAATCCATGACTTGAGCATTTCAATTGACTATCCTCGATAGTCTCAGGTGGCGACGCGGAAAGGAGGAGACATGACTCAGAAATTGATTGTTGCAACGTTCGATAATCTGGATGTTACCCAACGGGCTGCCCGCGATCTCCACAACTTCGAGAAAGCCGGTGACGGATTCAAGATCGAGAGCGGCGTAATGGTGGAAAAGACCGCGGACGGCACGCTTCACGTGCTCACGCAATACACCGAGTCATACTGGGGCGCCGTGATCGGCGCCATTAGCGGTGGCCTCATCGGCCTGCTGGGCGGCCTGCCAGGCGCAATCGCCGGCGTTGCCGCAGGGGCTGGCGCCGGACTGGCGGGCCATGCGCTAGAGCACATTCTTGACAAGAAGCTTACGTCAGAGATTGAACTCGAACTGCGCGCGGGAAGCTTCGCGCTGATACTCGAAGTCAAAAATCCACCCGAATATGAAGTGGAGAACGTCGTGCTCGGTTATGGCGGCAAGGTCTTCACTCAATCGCTAGCGTGGTAAGCCATTCCGTTGCGGCCTGATTCACGCGCAACCCATCCCCACCGCCCCAGGACGAGGTCGACCAATATGCCTGCCAACCCGAACACGGCTGAAAGCTACCGGCGCTTCCAGATTACTTCAAGTCTCGCCCCACTCCCGAACAACCGCGCCGTCGCGCACGTTACGGTCACCACGACAGACGCATCGCGAATCGCCGATCTCGGAACCGACCGTTTCGCGGACGTTTCGCGTTGGGTGGAATTGCCGGGTCCGGATCAACTTCGGGTCATCGTCGACGAATGCAAGGTCGCAATCGATCACTATGCAGATAATGTCGACGATAGCTAACTCTGAACCCTGCGATCGCTGTGTATCGCATGGTTAAAGCCCATGAATGAATCACATCAATGTGCATCCAGATCGCGCATGATCTGTTCGGCTTCCTGCGAGGATTCAATTCTGAAAAACCAGCGCTCGGCATGCTCGCGAATGGCGACCCACGAGCGGCCCTCGCGGTTGCTTTTTATACGGTCGATGAATTTGCAGCCCCGCTCCAGGCCATCACGATTGGCCTCGTCTTCCGTCAACCATTCCGGCTGCACGGTGTCCGGGCTACAGGTGGCAAACAAGCGGCCCTCGTGATGGATCTCCACGTGCGCGATCCAGCCGCCCCGCTCGTTGCTCCGGGATTGTGCAGTTATCCGAAACCCGTCACTCGTCATGCTCTCGGTTCGAGCCATCCACTGCCTCCG
>JAITTX010000256.1 GCA_031286755.1 Paraburkholderia sp. | reverse complement strand
TGGCGCCCCCGCACTCGCGATGCGTTCCGTCTCAAGCTGGATGGAGCGCCGGTGGTGACCCTTTCCCCAGGAAATGGTGACCGCGATGTCGTAGAGGCTTGGTGGAGCAGCTCGGTCTGACGCTTCCCCAGACCGTGACGCTATTGGTCGCGCGGTCAATCGCCAGTGGTACCCGTCGCCGTCATCGCCCTCCCTCTCTCCAGAGACGACCACGCCGGTGTCTGCAAATTCGGCAAGGTGGGATTGCGCTCGATCCACAGCCAGCTCGAGTCGCGTGGCGGTTCCGACCGTCAGCAGTCCCGCACTGCCAGCCTGAAACAATGCCACCAGCGCAAGCGCCGCTAGCGCCGTCGCGACAATCACTTCGAGAAGCGTGAAACCGGCATCGCGACGGCGGGCGGCGCGACCGAGGGACGAGGTGTGGCTGGCAATGTCAGTGCGCATCGCCAATGCTCACGCGGCCGTTGAGCCAGTCGATGCCCACGGCAAGCGTATGCAAACCATCGCCAATGGTGACTCGCCCCCCGGTCGAACTGCCATCGGAATTAAAACGTATTTCGCCGACATTGGTTGCACGTCGCTCGCTTGCGATTGTCAACAGTTCAACCCGTAAGCGGGACGGCAACGGATGCTCAGGTCCTTCACCGACCCTATAACGGTGCCCGGCAACGTCGATCACGACCGAAACGGGGCCGTCGCGCGAGATCGCTTCCGAGCGCGCCAGGCGCATTGCGGAGGCCAGGGTGCTCGCGGCTTCGCGCACGCCGAGGCGGCTACTCCAAGGCGGCCGGTAACCCACGATCAGCGTCAGGGCAAGGGCAAGGATCGCCACAACGACGACCATTTCGAGGAGCGTAAACCCGGCTTGCCGGTCGCCGCGCCGAATGACGGGCGACAGCCATCGCTTACCCGACGAGATCATTGAGGCTGAGCATCGTGGTGATCAGCGTGCCGACAATCGCGGCGACGGCTAGACCCATCGTAATCGTGATGATGGGGACGGCGAGTGCGACGAGCCGTTGCACGCCGAGACGCAGGCGTTCCTCGTGGATGTCCGCGGCCTTCAAGCAAAGGGCTGCGAGCTGCGCCGCCTCCTCGCCAAGCTGTACGAGATGGGCGGTTCGCGTCGGAAAAACCCCCGCTTCGCGCAACGGCCGCGCTAATCCACGCCCTGCCTTGGCCTCGAGCGAGGCGCTTTCGACAGCTTCCTGCGCCGCGAGATTTCCCAGCGCTTCCTTGGCGAGCGCGAGCGCCGCGATCAGCGCAACGCCGTTCTGCAGCAGGGTGCCCAGGGTTCGCGTCAACCGGGCCGCGAGCGTCTCTTGCAGCAGCGCACCGATAATTGGCAGACGCAGCAGCCATCGATCAGCCCACAGCCGCACGGCGGGATAAGCCAGTGCGCGTCGACCAGCCAAAGCGAAAGCGGCGCCGATGATCAATACCCATGGCGCACCCCCGCCCACCACTTGGCCCAAAGCGACAAGAATTTGCGCCGCAACCGGCAATTGTGCGCCCGCCTGTTCGAAAATCGGCGTGAATTGCGGCAGCACATAATCGAGCAGCAAAAAAATCGAACCGATCGCCGCGACAACGAGGATGGCGGGGTAAAGCATGGAAGCGCGAATGCTTGCGGACAGCTTCCGCTCGTGTTCGAGCATATCCGCCAGGCGTTCGAGCGTAGCCGCCAGCGTACCGCCAGCCTCGCCCGCTCTCACAAGTCCGACATAGAGGCGAGAGAAGCTCTGCGGATAGGCGCCGACCGCATCGGCCAGGGTACTGCCGGAGCGCACCTTGTCGCGAAGCTCGCTGAGCAGGCTCCTAGCGCGCAAATTTCCAACGTTGTCGGCCACAAACCGTAACGCGCGGTCGAGGTCCTGGCCCGCAGCCAGCATAATGGCCACTTCACGGGTGAACTCGGCGACCGCGGCGCGGTCGAGACCGCGCCGCCCGGCGAGTTCAAGGTGGAGCAGATTGGCGAGTTTTGATCGACTGCTGGCGAGTTCCGCGCGAAGCACGATCCGGCCCTGGTGCTGAAGCCGGTCAACCGCCGCCGTTCGGTCGGGAGCTTCCAGCACGCCGCGCGATACATCGCCGTTAGAACCGATCGCGGACCACTCGAAAGACGGCATCGCAAACCCATCAAAGCAAAGCTAAGTTTCGGAAGTCTCGCTTCGAATGCAGCGCACCACCTCCTCGATTGTCGTATCGCCCTCGATCACCGCGAGCAATCCGGCCTCGAAGAGTGGCCGCAAGCCGTCCGCCACCGCGGCGCGCTCGATGGTGCCTTGGTCCGCACCGGCGACCGTCAGGCGATTGATTTCTGGGGTAGGCAATAGCAGTTCGGCTATCGCGCGGCGTCCCCGATAGCCGGTTCCGCGACATTCGGCACAGCCGGCTGAGCGGTAGAGCAACAGCGGACGCGACGCAGACCCCCAACGTTTCAGGTCGAAGCGGTCGATCAAGGCGTCCGCCGCAGGGTCTAGGGTCTTACAGGCAGGGCAAAGTCGCCGGACCAGCCGTTGTGCGACCACGCCTTTCAATGTCGCGGCGAGGAGGTAGTCTTCCACCCCCATGTCGCGCATACGGGTGACCGTGGCCGCAGCCGAATTGGTATGCACCGTCGACAAAACGAGGTGGCCGGTAAGCGCCGCTTGCACGGCGATCTGCGCGGTTTCCAGGTCGCGTATTTCACCGATCATAATGACATCGGGATCTTGGCGCAGGATGGAGCGCAGCAAAGTCGCAAAGTTGAGCCCGATTTGGGCGCGGACCTGAATTTGGTTGATGCCGGGCAGCTGATATTCGATCGGGTCTTCGACGGTGATGATCTTGCGCGCCACCGAGTTCAGTCTCAGCAGCCCCGTATACAGCGTCGTGGTCTTGCCGCTGCCTGTCGGTCCGGTGACGAGAACCATCCCGTTCGGCAGGTCCAGCGCGTGCTCTAGCCCTTGCTTTACGTCCTTGGGCAAACCGAGCTTACTGTAATCGAACTCGACCGCAGTCCTATCGAGAACGCGCAATACGACGCTTTCACCGTAGAGCGACGGCACGGTCGATACGCGAAAATCGATGTCGTGGCCGCGGACCGTCAGCCTGATGCGGCCGTCTTGCGGCAGCCTGCGTTCCGCGATGTCGAGCCGGGCCATTATCTTGATGCGTGAAATCACCGCTGCCTGCAGATGAGCGGGAGGCGCCTCAACCTCATGCAGCACGCCATCGTAGCGGTAGCGAATGCGCAGCCGGTCTTCGAAAGGTTCGACATGCACGTCGGAAGCGCGCGTCTCGACCGCGCGGGCGATCAATTGATTGACCAGACGGATAACCGGAGCCTCGCTGGCAAGGTCTTTCAGGCGCTCGGCATCTTCTTCGGATGGTTCGCCGCCGGCGACAACCTCCTCAAGCAGGGCATCGCTGCCGCTCCCGTCAAGCTCCGGGTACAGCCGATCGAGCGCGGCTTCCAATTCGATAGGCACCGCGACGGCGATTGAGACCGTTCGACCGACCGCCACCTCAATCGATCGTCGCGTGAAGTCGTCAAACGGATCGGCCATGGCGACCGTGCACCAAAGATCATCC
>JAITTX010000227.1 GCA_031286755.1 Paraburkholderia sp. | reverse complement strand
CGCGGGCGTCGCGCGCGCGCGCGGGCCGAGGACACTCCTGCACCTGGTGGGGATGCAGCTGATCGTGGCGGTGGGCGCGACCTAGGCGCTGGTCTTCTGCAAGCCCGAGGCCGCGGCCGCTGGCGAGCACCACGAACCGGCGACGGGCGCGTCGCAAATCACGCCCCAGACGCTTGTCTCGCTGCTGGTCGCCAATCTGGCCACGGTCGCGGGCTTCGGCCTGCTCGCGCTCTCGCGCGTGCCGCTGCTCGAAACCTTCGGCCTCACGGTCGGCCCGGGCGCGATGCTCGCGCTCGCCTTCGCCGCGATTCTGGCGCCACGGGCCCCGCGCGCCGCGCCCGCGAGCGCCGCCGCTGCCGCATTGCCCGGCCGCGAGGGAGGACGCGCATGAGCACGCCGTCAGCGCTCGCACGGCACGCGAGCCTCGCCAGCGCCGGGCGGCAACGCCTGAAGAGGAAAGGCCGATGAACGCGCCTTCGCCCCTTGCATCGCAAACCGGCGCCGCACGGCGCTGGAGACCCGCGCCGCTGATCGCTGGCGCGGCAGCCGTGCACGCGGGCGCGGCGGCGGAGCTGCTGGCCCAGCCGTCCGTCTGGCCGTGGGCGGCGGGCGGCGTGGCCGCCTCGCATCTCGCGCTGACGGCGGCGGGGCTCTGGCCGCGCAGCGCCCTGCTCGGCCCCAACTGGACGCGCCTGCCTGAAATGCGGGAAGGCGCGGGGCAGACGCCCCATGGAGCGGATGTCGCCGCCGACCGCCGCATCGCCCTCACCATCGACGACGGCCCCGACCCCGACGTCACGCCGCGCGTGCTCGACCTGCTCGACCAGCACGACGTGCGCGCGACGTTCTTCTGCATCGGCGAACTGGCGCAACGGCATCCGCGCTGCGTCGAGGCGATCGTCGCACGCGGCCACGCCGTCGAAAACCACAGCCAGCGGCACCGGCACAGCTTCTCGCTCATGGGGCCGGGCGCGCTGCGGCGCGAGATCGGCGCCGCGCAGCGCACGCTCACCGAGATCAGCGGCATGCGGCCGCTCTTTTTCCGCGCCCCGGCGGGCCTGCGCAATCCGTTTCTCGAGCCGGTGCTGTGCGGGCTCGGCCTGCAACTCGCGAGCTGGACGCGGCGCGGCTTCGACACGCGCGAGCACGACGCCCGCAAGGTCGCGCAGCGCCTGCTGCACGGTCTTGCGCCGCGCGACATCCTGCTCGTGCACGACGGCCACGCCGCGCGCAGCGCGAGCGGCCAGCCGGTGGTGCTCGAAGCGCTGCCCGAGGTGCTGCGCGCCGCCGCGAACGCGCAGTTGCGCTGGACGACGCTGCGCGAGGCGCTCAATCCAGGGCTCAACCCGGCGCCCGATCCGGTCCCGGACCCGGCGCGCGCAGCCGTGGGCGCCGCACGCCCGGCACGGCAAACCGAAGGCACCCGGCCACCCGCCGCGCTCTCCGGCTCGAATGGGGCCGGCCACTCCCCGTTTGATAAAATTTGATAAGCATCAACGCGCGGCCGGGCCTCCGTTTGGATCCCCCTCGCGCAGCAAGCTTCAGATACTGGATCCGACCCTCGTGAAACCGCTTCTGCTCTCGCACTTCACCGCCACCAGTTGCCTCGGACGCGGGCTCGACACGACGCTCGCCGCGTTGCGCGGCCGGCGTGGCGGCCTCGCGCCGTGCGATTTCGAGCGCGCGGAGCTCGACACGTGGATCGGCTCCGTGGAGGGCGTCGATGCCGAGCCGCTGCGCGCCGATCTCGCCGACTACGCCTGCCGCAACAACCGTCTCGCGCAGATCGGCCTCACCCAGGACGGCTTCGCCGCGCGCGTGGAGGCGGCTATCGCGCGCTATGGGGCGGAGCGCGTCGGCGTGTTCGTCGGCACCAGTACGAGCGGGATTCTCGAAACCGAGTACGCCTACCGCCAGCGCGACCCGCAAACGGGCGCGCTGCCCGCGGGATTCCACTACGCGCAAACGCACAATCCGTATTCCGTGGCCGCCTTCGTGCGCGCCTATTTCGCGTTGCGCGGCCCGGCCACGGCGATCTCCTCGGCGTGCTCGTCGGGCGCGAAAGTGTTCGGCTCCGCGCGCCGCATGATCGAAGCGGGACTCATCGACGCCGCGGTCGTGGGCGGCGTCGATTCGCTGTGCCTCACCACGCTGTACGGCTTCAACTCGCTCGAACTGCTCTCGCGCAATCCGTGCCGGCCGTTCGACGTGGCGCGCGACGGCATCTCGATAGGCGAGGCGGCGGCGTTCACGCTCGTCGAGCGCATGCCCGCGCAGCGCAACACGCTCGACGACGATGCCGTGCTGCTGCTCGGCGTGGGTGAGTCGAGCGACGCGCATCACATGTCGTCGCCGCATCCGGAAGGGCTCGGCGCGCGCGCGGCCATCGAGCAGGCGCTCTCGACGGCGGGCGTCGCGCCCGGCGAGATCGGCTATATCAACCTGCACGGCACCGCCACGCCCAGCAACGACACCGCCGAAAGCCTCGCGGTGCGCACCTTCTTCGACGGCACGCCATGCAGCTCGACCAAGGGCGCGACCGGCCACACGCTGGGCGCGGCGGGCGCGCTGGAGGCCGTGGTGGCCGCGCTCGCGCTGCGCCACCGCTTCGTGCCCGCGGGCGTGAACACGACGCAGCCCGATGCGGCGCTCGGCCTTGCGCAAGATCCCATGCGAGATCCCGCACAAGAGGCCACCCAAGAAGCCGCGCCTCGTCTCGCGCATCGTCTTGACTACGTGCTGCAAAGCCGCGACGCCGACCTGCGCGCCGTGCTGAGCAACTCGTTCGGCTTCGGCGGCACCAATTGCAGCCTGATTTTTGGCCGCGCGGACCGCGTGCCGCACGAACCGCGAGCGTGAACCCGCCATGAAATTGCGCGCCACCATCGAAAGCATCGGCCTGATCGGCCCCGGCCTTGCCGACTGGGCACACGCCGCCGACGTGCTTGCGGGCCGTGCGCCCTGGACGAGCGCGCCCACCGAGCTGCCGCCGCCCGAGGGCCTGCCGAATGCCGAGCGCCGCCGCGCCGCCCCGGTCGTGAAGGCCGCGCTCGCCGTGGGCCACGCAGCCGTGGCCGCGAGCGGCCGCGACGCCACGACGCTCGCCACCGTATTCGCGGCATCGGGCGGCGACGGCCCGAACTGTCACGCGATCTGCGAAATGCTCGCGGGCGACGACCGCCAGATCTCGCCCACGCGCTTTCACAACTCGGTGCACAACGCAGCGGCCGGTTACTGGAGCATCGCGGCGCGCTCGCGGGCCACCTCGAACGTGCTGTGCGCACACGACGGCAGCTTCGCGGCGGGCCTGCTGGAGAGCCTGTGCCAGATCGCCGTGGACGGCGTGCCGAGCCTCCTGATCGCCTACGAGACCGTCTATCCCGAGCCGCTGCACGCGGTGCGCCCGATCGCCGATGCGTTCGGCGTGGCGCTCGTGCTCGCGCCGCCGCCAGCCGGCGACGACGCCAATGACTCCAGCGCGCGGGCAAGCGGGCTGGCGTGCATCGAGGTGAAGCTCACCGACGCGCCCGCCACGACGCTCGCGGCCCCCGCGCTCGAAGCGCTGCGCGCCGACAATCCGGCCGCGCGCGGGTTGCCGCTGCTCGAAGCGATTGCGGCGAAGCGCGCGGCGAGCGTGGTGATCGACTATCTGCCCGAGACGCGCGTGCGCATCGACGTGACGCCAGCGGGCCCGCATGCGGAGCGCTCGCCATGACGCCCGATATTTTGCGCGGCGCACCTGCGGAGGCTTCGTCGGCCGAAGCCTCCAGCGGATTGCCCACCGAATTGCCCACCGAAACGTCCCACGCGCCCTCGACGTCCCAGGCCGCGCCGCTCGACCGTGCGTGGATCGCCGCGCACATTCCGCACAGCGGCGCGATGTGCCTGCTCGACACCGTCGATGCCTGGGACGGCACGCACATCCGCTGCACGGCCACGAGCCACCGCGACGCGCACAACCCGCTGCGCTCGCAGGGCCGCCTCGCCTCGGTCTGCGGCATCGAATATGCGGCGCAGGCGATGGCCGTGCACGGCGCGCTCGCCGGCGACGGCACGCAGGAACCGGCAGCAGCGGACCGGCCGCGCGTGGGCTATCTCGCGAGCGTGCGCAACGTGGAAGCGCGCGTCGCACGCCTCGATACGTTCGACGCGCCGCTCACCGTACAAGCCGAACGCATGGGCGGGGACGGCAACACCGTCCTCTACAGCTTCGCGGTTCGCTGCGGCAATGAACTGCTGCTCAGCGGGCGCGCGGCCGTGATGCTCGACGCATCCGGCGCGCTGTCCCGCAACGCCACGATCACCGATAACCGCCTCAAGGGAGGATCAACGTGAAAACCCGTCAATTCGTTCTGGCCGCGCTGCTGCTCGGCATGGTGAGTTCGGCCGCCTACGCCGATCTGCATGATGTGAAAGAGAACATCAAGCACGACTCGAAAGAAGCCGCGACCAAGACCGGCCACGCGGCGCGCGACTTCGGCCACGACGTCGCGCACGTCTCGCGCGAAGGCTGGGAAGGCACCAAGCGCGTCTCGCGCGAAGGCTGGGAGGGCACCAAGCGCGTCTCGCGCGAGGGCTGGGACAGCACCAAGCGCGCCACGAAGCGCGTGTTCCACAAGGACGAAGGCAGCAGCCGGGAAACACCCAAGACCGAGGCGTGATGCCTTGATGCCGTGAACGCGCGGCCGGCGCGGCGAGACTGGCCGCGCCCCGCTGCCCTTCCCGGCGCTGCGCGCGCCGGAAAGGGCACGGCCGGAACGCCACGCGCGCGATGCACGCATGCGATGCATGCCGGGCGCGCGGCTGCACGCCTGACGCCCCGCCAGCGGTGCCAAACGGCCACCACGCGGCCTCCACGCGGCCTCCACGCGGCCGCCAGATTCGCTAATTCCCTCCTCTGCACGGCCAAAATATCCGTCTCGCGCCCGCGACAAGGCAAAATACGGGTTTTGAGCCCGCGCCGGGCTCATGTTTTTCCTGCCGGCCGCCGCCGCGGAGCCCGAACCCGGCCCCCGCCGTCACACGATGGACGTCCCCACGACGTACCGTGAACGCCTTCACGCGAGGCCGGCCGGACCGCTCGCCCTGGACGGCGAGCCCACTGGAGTTGTTTTGATGACCGAACCCAAGATTTCTTTCGCGGGCAGGCTCTCGCTTGCCTTCGGATCGTTCTTCGCCATCCTCGGCAATGCCGAGCTGGCCGCCGGCGTGCGCCGTCTGCGCAACGGCGAGACGTTTGCGCCCGCAGCGACACCCGCAGCCGCGCCACAGCCCCCCGCGCCCGCAGCGGCGCCCGTCGCCAAGCCGGCTCCGGCAGCGGCGCCGGTCGTCGCCATCGACGAAGCCAACCCGCAGTCGGCGCTGCAACTGCTGGGCCTGCTCCAGCGCAACGCCCGCTTCGTGGACTTCGTCGAGGAAGACATCGCCAACTATGGCGACGCCGACATCGGCGCCGCCGCGCGCCTCGTGCACGAAGGCTGCCGCGCCACGCTGCGCGAGCACTTCACGATCCGCCCGGTGCGCACGGAAACCGAAGGCAGCCGCGTGACCATCGCCGAAGGCTTCGACGCCACCGCCATCCGCCTGACCGGCAACGTGGTGGGCGCGGCGCCGTACAACGGCACGATCAGCCACCGTGGCTGGCGCGTCGAAGACGTCAAGCTGCCCAAGCTCGTGAAGTCGAACGACGCCAAGGTCCTCGCACCGGCAGAGGTGGAACTGTGAGCGATCCGCGTTATTCCATCGGCGTCGACCTCGGCACCACGCACTGCGCGCTCTCCTACGTCGACCTCGCCGGCAGTGACGGCGAAAAAGCCACCCAGGGCGTGCTGCCCGTCACGCAACTGACCGCGCCCGGCGCGATCGAGTCGCCCGAGCTGCTGCCCTCGTTCCTCTATCTGCCCAACGCAGGCGAACTGACGCCGGGCGACCTCACGCTGCCCTGGACCACCACGCGCGAATACGCCGTGGGCGAAATGGCGCGCAGCCGTGGCGCCGGCACGCCCATCCGCCTCGTGTCGAGCGCCAAGAGCTGGCTCTGCCATCCGGGCGTGGACCGCCGCGCCGCGATCCTGCCGAACGACGCGCCGCCGGAAGTCGCGCGCGTCTCGCCGCTCGAAAGCTCGATCCGCTACCTCACGCACCTGCGCGAGGCATGGGACCACGCGCACCCCGAGGCGCCGTTCGCCGAGCAGGACATCACCGTGACGATTCCGGCCTCGTTCGATCCGGCCGCGCGCGAACTCACGGCCGAGGCCGCGCAGGCCGCCGGCTACGCGCGCATGACGCTGCTGGAGGAGCCCCAGGCCGCGCTCTATAGCTGGATCCAGAAGAGCGGCGGCGCATGGCGCAAGGAAGTCAAGGTCGGCGACATCATCCTCGTGGTGGACGTGGGCGGCGGCACGACCGACCTCTCGCTGATCGCCGTGATCGAGCGCGAAGGCAATCTGGAACTGCACCGCGTGGCGGTGGGCGAGCACATCCTGCTCGGCGGCGACAACATGGATCTCGCGCTCGCCCACGTGGTCGCGCGCAAGCTCGCGGCGCAAGGCACTCAAGCCGATCCGTGGCAGTTGCGCGCGCTCACCTACGCATGCCGCTCGGCCAAGGAGACGCTGCTCTCCGACCCGAGCGTGGAAACCGTGCCGCTCGTGGTGCCGAGCCGCGGCTCGAAGCTGATCGGCGGATCGATCCGCACCGAGCTCACGCGCACCGAACTCACGCAGATCATCCTCGAAGGCTTCTTCCCGCAGGTGGACGCGACGGCCCGCCCGGTCACGCGCGCCCGCGCCGGCCTCACCCAGCTCGGCCTGCCCTACGCGCAGGACGCGGGCATGACGCGTCATCTCGCGGCATTCCTCGGCCGCCAGGTGGGCGCGCTCGCGGAGCTCGAAGGCTTTGCCGCGAACTCAGGCGGCAACGCGACCTTCCTGCACCCCACGGCCGTGCTGTTCAACGGCGGCGTGTTCAAGTCGGCGCTGCTGTCCGGGCGCGTGCTCGACATTCTCAACGGCTGGCTCGCGGCCGAAGGCGCGCCGGCCGCGCGCCTCTTGGGCGGCGCGGACCTCGACCTCGCGGTCGCGCGCGGCGCGGCGTACTACGGCTACGTGAAGCGCGGTAAAGGCGTGCGCATTCGCGGCGGCACGGCGCGCGCGTACTACGTGGCGATCGAATCGGCCATGCCCGCGGTGCCCGGGCTCGAACCGCCGGTCTCGGCGCTGTGCGTCGCGCCCTTCGGCATGGAAGAAGGCACGGACGCCGCGCTGCCGCCGCAGGAATTCGGCCTCGTGGTGGGCGAGCCGGTGCACTTCCGCTTCTTCGGCTCGTCGGTGCGGCGCCAGGACCAGGTGGGCACCCTGCTCGACTACTGGTCGCCGGAAGAACTTCAGGAGCTCGAAGAAATTCAGGCCACGCTGCCCTCCGAAGGCCGCACGCCCGGCGAAGTCGTGCCGGTCAGGCTGCACGCGCGCGTGACCGAAGCCGGCACGCTCGAACTCGAAGCCGTGCCGAGCGGCAGCAGCGAGCGCTGGAAGGTCGAATTCGACGTGCGCGGCGGCGCGAGCGCCTGAATCCGTCCACCTGCCCCTTGAGCACGTCTTGAGCACGATGAAGCAATACGTCGTAGGCATCGACCTCGGCACGAGCAACACGGTCGTTGCCTACGCCGAAACGGGCGCGGACGAGATCCGCGTCTTCGATATCGAGCAGCTCACCGCGCCCGGCGAAGTGGGCGCGCAGCCACTCCTGCCTTCGGCGCGCTACCACCCGGCGCCGGGCGAACTCGCGCCCGATGCGCTGCAATTGCCGTGGGGCGCGCCCAGCGAGGCCCCCGCCGATTCGAGCGGGGCCGCGCCCGTGGTCGGCCGGCTTGCGCGCGCGCTCGGCGCGCAGGTACCGGGCCGGCTCGTCGCCAGCGCGAAAAGCTGGCTCTCGCATGCCTCGGTGGACCGGCTCGCGCCCATCCTGCCGTGGGGCGCGCCCGACGACACCGGCAAGGTCTCACCCGTGGATGCGAGCGCGAGCTACCTCGCGCACGTGCGCGCCGCGTGGAACCACCGCTTCCCGCACGCGCCGCTCGAAGAACAGGACGTGGTGCTCACCGTGCCCGCCTCGTTCGACGACGGCGCGCGCGCGCTCACGCTCGAAGCCGCGCGGCGCGCGCGGCTGCCCGCGCTGCGGCTGCTCGAAGAGCCGCAAGCCGCGTTCTACGACTGGCTGTTCCACCATCGCGAGTCATTGCAGGCCGAGCTCGCGCAAACACGCCTCGTGCTGGTTTGCGACGTGGGCGGCGGCACCACCGACCTCACGCTCATCAAAGTCCATGTCGAGAACGGCGAGCCGCAGTTGAGCCGCATCGGCGTGGGCAACCATCTGATGCTGGGTGGCGACAACATGGACCTCGCGCTCGCGCATCTGGCCGAAAGCCGGCTCGCGGGCGCGGACTCGCGCCTGAGCGCCGCGAGCCTCTCGCAGCTCGTCGAGCGCTGCCGCGTCGCGAAAGAACAATTGCTGGGCGATGCCGCACCCGACGCCGTGGGCGTGACGCTGCTCGGCGCGGGCGCGCGGCTGATCGGCGGCGCGCGCACGACCCAGCTTGGCCGCGACGAAGCCGAGCGCATCGTCGTGGATGGTTTTTTCCCCGCAGGCGGCCCCGACGACCAACCGCGCCGCTCGCGCGCGGCCATCGTCGAATTCGGTTTGCCCTACGCCGCCGATGCGGGGATCACGCGGCATATCGCGGCATTCCTGCACCGCTTCGCCGCGCAATCGCGCGAAGCGCTGGGCGTGGCTCACGGTGAGGAAACTTCGCTGTCCGAGCCATTGCCGGTGCCCGATACGCTGCTGCTCAACGGCGGCGTGTTCCGCGCAAAAGCACTCGCCGGGCGGCTGCGCGAAACGCTGGGCGCGTGGCGCCAGCAACCGCTCACCGTGCTGCAAAACGATCAGCCCGACGTGGCGGTCGCGCGCGGCGCCGTGGCCTTCGCGCTGGCGCGCAAGGGGCGCGCGCCGCGCATCGGCGGCGGCTCGCCGCGCAGCTACTTTCTCGTGCTCGACGAAGCGAGCGACAAGCGCGCGGACGGCAACACCCAAACCGGCACCGAAGCCGGCACCGAAGCCGGCACGCAAACGCGCGGCGTCTGCCTGCTGCCGCGCGGCACCGAGGAAGGCCACGAGGTGCGTCTCGACCACCGCGTGTTCGCGCTGCGTCTGGGCCATCCCGTGCAATTCCACCTGGTCTCGACGGTCGCGGACACCGTCTGGCGAGCCGGCGAGATTGCCGATATTTCTTCGGCGGACTTCGTGCGCCTGCCGCCGCTCTCCACCGTGGTGCAGCGCCGGGATGCCCAGGGCGCTCGCGCGGAACAGGAACGGCCGGTGCGGCTCACGGCGCAACTGACCGAAGTGGGTACGCTCGAAGTGCGCTGCATCGCCACCGACGACGACGCGCAGCGCTGGCTGCTCGAATTCCAGCTAAGGCGCGACGAAGCCTCGGGCGCGCAGGCGGATGGGAACGCGCGCCACGCCGGGCTCGACGAAGCCATCGCCCTGATCGATCGCGTGTTCGGCCCGAAGTCGGCGAAGGTCGATCACAAGGAAGTGAAGCGCTTGCGCGCGCAACTGGAGCACACGCTTGGGCCGCGGCAGAACTGGGACGGCCCGCTGCTGCGCGAATTGTTTGGCGCGCTGTGGGAGCGCGCGGGACGGCGCCGCCGCTCGCCCGATCACGAGCGGCTGTGGCTGAATCTGGCGGGCTTTTGCGTGCGGCCGGGCTTCGGCTATCCGCTCGACGAGTGGCGCGTCGAACAACTCTGGACGCTCTTTGACGACGGCATCCAGCACGTCAACGAAGGCCAGGTGTGGTCCGAGTGGTGGACGCTCTGGCGCCGCACGGCAGGCGGGCTTGGCGAAGAGGAACAGGAGCAGGTGCTGGAGGCGATGCGCTGGCTCGATGAAGCGGCGAGCTCGAAGAAGCACAAGCTGCCGTTCGATCCCGCGAAGCTTGGGCATGCCGATATGGTGCGGCTCTATGCTTCGCTCGAACGCATTGCGGCCGAGCGGAAGATCGAGATCGGCGAGCAGCTTTTGGCGCGCTTGCAGAAGCCTGCTGAGAATCATCAGAGTTGGTGGGCCGTGGGACGCATTGGCGCGCGCCTGCCTTTTTACGGCAGCGCGCATGGGGTTGTGGCGCCCGAGGTGGCTACGCGATGGCTCGATGCGATTCTTGCACTCGACTGGAAGAAGGTCGAGCCGGCCATGTTCGCCGCGGCGCAGATCGCGCGCATGACCGGTGACCGGTCGCGGGATCTGGCGCCGGAGGTGCGGGAGGTGGTTTTAAAGCGGCTTGAAGCGGCGAATGCGCCGGCTACGTGGATCGAGATGGTGCGCGAGGTTGTGACGCTCGATAGCGT
>JAITTX010000135.1 GCA_031286755.1 Paraburkholderia sp. | reverse complement strand
AGGTCGATTGTCAAAATTGCAGTACTTAGCCCGATTTATTACGAGGAAGGAGTTCACCACTATGCGAATCGCTCAAATCGCTCCGTTGCACGAGGCGGTTCCTCCCAAGCTGTACGGCGGCACGGAACGGGTGGTCTCCTACCTGACCGAAGCGCTGGTCGAGCAGGGCCATGACGTCACGCTGTTCGCCAGCGGCGACTCGGTCACCTCGGCGAAGCTCGAGGCATTCTGGCCGCAGGCGCTGCGCCTCGACCCGACGATTCGCGATGTGATGGCTCCGCACATGCTGCTGCTCGAAGAAGTGCGCCGCCGCGCGGACGAGTTCGACGTGCTGCACTTCCACATCGACTATTACCCGTTCTCGCTGTTCCAGCGCCAGCCGGTGCCGTTCGTCACGACCATGCACGGCCGTCTCGACCTGCCCGAACTGCAGCCGATCTTCACCGCGTTCAACGACGTGCCGGTGGTCTCGATCTCGGACAACCAGCGCATCCCGCTGCAGCAGGCAGCCTGGCAACAGACCGTCTATCACGGCTTGCCGGAAGACGTGCTCAAGCCGATTCCGGGCGTCGAGCCCGGCTACCTCGCATTCCTCGGCCGCGTCTCGCCGGAGAAGGGCCTTGACCGCGCGATCCGCATCGCCGGTCAGGCGGGCATGAAGCTCAAGGTTGCCGCCAAGATCGACAAGGCCGACCGTGCCTACTACGAAGAGGTCATCAAGCCGCTGATGGCGTTGCCGCATGTCGAGTACATCGGCGAAATCGGCGAGCACGAAAAGCGCGAATTCCTCGGCAATGCGCATGCGCTGGTGTTCCCGATCGACTGGCCGGAGCCCTTCGGTCTCGTCATGATCGAAGCCATGGCCTGCGGTACGCCGGTCATCGCGTTCAAGCGCGGCTCGGTGCCGGAAGTCATCGAGAATGGCGTGTCGGGCTTCGTCGTCGAAGACGAAATCAGCGCGGTTGCGGCGCTCAAGCGCCTGTCGACGCTGTCGCGCGAGAAGGTGCGCGGCGCGTTCGAGGCACGCTTCTCGTCGAAGGTGATGGCGCGCAACTACGTGGCCGTCTATGAAGACCTGCTGCGTCAGAAGCACCGCACCGTGCTGCGCGAAGTCAACGCCGGTTAAGCCAGCGCGGTCTCTGTCTTTCCAGCGCCCCGGTGCCTTGCACCGGGGCGTTGTCGCATTTGCGCCGCACCGGGCTTCGGGACAAGGCAAAGGCCGCCTGCGAGCGTGAGGGGTGGCGGCAATCTCCCTATAATGGCCGTTTCGCGAAATCCGCAATTTATTCACGATAGCTGCGCGCGACGACCGCGCACGACGACGTTGCATGACGACCACAGCGCAACATAAACGCGACCTCAGGAGAAGTGCCTTGGCGAGATCCCGACCGACGCGCGCCGCCGCCGTTCCCGGCGCCGGGAAGATGTTCGCGCTGCGCGCGATCGGTCTCGTGATTCTTGCGCGCTGGCTTCACTCGATGGGGGACATGAACTTCCTGGCGTCGCTGCGCGGCATGGCCTCGTCACCGGTCGCGTGTCTGAATCTCATCTTCCTTTTTCTGCTGATCGCATTGCCCGGTGCGAAGGCTCGCATCGAGCGGCCGTTCCATCCTCTGCCTCAATGGCTGCGCCAGGCGCTGCGCGTTTTCGGGGTGCTCGGTTGCCTGTTCGCGCTCGGGTCGATCGGCGCATTCGTCTGGGCCGATGGGTGGCGGCGCGCGTTGCAGGCGATCGAGGCCACCAACGGATGGCTCGTCGTGGCGCCCGCGCTCTATGCGGCCGTGGTCTGGATCTGCCGCCCACGCGCGCTGTGGCGCACCAACGTGGCGGCGCGGCGTTTCGCGATCGGGCGCTATGCGGTGTCGATCGATGCCGCGACGCGCACGACTATCGTCTGGCTCGAAAGCCGCAAGGTCGGGCAGTACGATGCGCGCGAATTGTCGGTGCGCTGGCCAGCGGATCTTCAACCGGAAGCCACACCGGCTCTGTCGGACTCATCGCCTGAACCGGCTGCGAGCGGCATGTCTGCCGCCTCGGCGCCGCCGCGTCATGCCGCGCCGGCGCAGCGCCGGCCCCGGATCGAATTGCTGTGGGACTCGCCAGCGGCGGCGGGACATAATCGTCAGACCGTCATGCGGGTGCGGCTCATCACCGAAGGTGATCGCGTCGCGGCGCGCGCACTCGATGCCACGCTGAAGCAGGCCGGGCTCGCTGCGCCAGCGTGAAGGCGGGCCGGGCAGATTGCCCGGCGGCGCTGCTTCAGGCCGTCCCTATGCGAAGTGCGCCTCGCGCGCTTGTCGATCCCGTCGTCATGTCGAAGGAGTCGCGATGCTCATACGCTGGTTGCTTGCCGCCATTCATCTGCTGGCCTTCGGCTGGGCGCTCGCATCGATTCTGCGGCGCACGCGCGGCCTGCGCCGCTGCACCTCCACCGAGGCGCTGCCCGCGATCTTCAGTGCCGATAACGGCTGGGGCGGCTCGGCGGTCGTGCTGATCGTGACGGGGGCGATGCGCGCGTTCGGCGGGTTCGAAAAGGGCGCCGGCTACTACCTGCATGAGCCGCTCTTTCACGTGAAGATGGGCGCGCTCGTGCTGATCCTGTTGCTCGAGATTGCCCCGATGATGGCGCTGTTGCGCTGGCGGCTCGCTGTGCGCCGTGGCGATGTGCCGGACCTCACCAGCGCGCCGAAGTACGCGCGTATCGGTGCGTGGCAGACGGCGCTGCTCGTCGTGATGGTCTTTGCCGCGACGGGAATGGCGCGCGGGATCGGTCTCGGCATGTGGGGCGCATGAGCGCGCGGCAGACAAGGAGGGCGGTTTATATCGACATCCTTACTATTGCCGGATTGGCGCGCTGAAATGAAAAAACCCCGTTGCGTACGCAACGGGGTTTTTGATCTTCGGTGCTTGTCTTTACCAACACCAGGAATTCTGGTGGGTAGTACTGGGATCGAACCAGTGACCCCTGCCGTGTGAAGGCAGTGCTCTACCGCTGAGCTAACCACCCGAAGAGATTGAAATTATGCCGGGCGTTTCTGATCTTGTAAAGCCCTTTCTTTAAGTATTTTGCGCAGTGCCCGCATTCTCTTCGGCAGCCGGTTGCGTGCGCCATACCGAGGTGCCCTTCATCGACTTGTCGAGATCGTCGAGCAGCGCTTCGTGCGCGGTGAGCTCTTCTTCGCTTGCGGCGATCACGGGCAGCGCGAGCGTCTCGAACTTCACACGCGGCGTTGCCACGCTGCCGGTGGTCTCGGCCGTGCTCGTCATGTCGATGACGAGGCTCTCCTGGCCGCGCGTCATCGCCAGATAAACCTCGGCGAGCAGTTCCGAGTCGAGCAGTGCGCCGTGCAGCGTGCGGTGCGCGTTGCTGATGCCGAAGCGGTCGCACAGCGCGTCGAGCGAATTGCGCTTGCCGGGGAAGATCTGCTTGGCCTGCACCAGCGTGTCGATCACTTCGCCGCAGTGCTCCTTGAACGCGGGTTTGCCGAGCAGCGCGAGTTCCGCGTCGAGAAAGCCGATGTCGAACGGCGCGTTATGGATGATGATGTCGGCGTCGCGCACGAAGTCGAGAATTTCGTTGGCGACCTCGGCGAACTTCGGTTTGTCGGAGAGGAACTCGGTCGTCAGGCCGTGCACGGCGAGCGCGCCCGGGTCGCTGTCGCGCTCGGGGTTGACGTAGAAGTGCAGGTTGTTGCCCGTGAGCCGGCGATTGACCAGCTCGACGCAGCCGATTTCGATGATGCGGTCGCCCGTGCGGGCATTCAGGCCGGTGGTTTCGGTATCGAGGATGATCTGGCGCATGTCGTTTGCAGCGTGATGGCGTGGAGGTGAAGGCGGGACGGCAGTGGCGGCGCGTGAAACGCTACGCGCCGCCCGAGCGCTCAGAGTTCGGCGAGCGTGGCAACGCCGCGGTTCGCGAGCGCGTCGGCGCGCTCGTTCTCCGGATGCCCGGCGTGACCCTTGACCCAGCGCCACTCCACCTCGTGTTGCGCGACGAGCGCGTCGAGGCGTTTCCACAGGTCGTCGTTCTTGACGGGCGTTTTCGCGGCCGTCATCCAGTTCTTCTTCTTCCAGCCGTGGATCCACTCGCTGATGCCTTTTTGCACGTATTGCGAGTCGGTGTGCACGATCACCTTGCACGGACGCTTGAGCGCGTCGAGCGCGGCGATCACCGCCATCAGCTCCATGCGGTTGTTGGTCGTGCCGGGCTCGCCGCCGAACAGTTCCTTTTCTTGCGCGCCGAAGCGCAAGAGCGCGCCCCAGCCGCCGGGGCCGGGGTTGCCCTTGCAGGCGCCGTCCGTGAAGATTTCGACGAAGTCGGGTGAGCTCATGAGTCCTTGTTGCGAGTAGGGGCGGGAGTGGTGGCGGCGGGTTTCAGGCTTGCCGCCAGCACCGGTTTCTTGACCTTCAGCGGGCCGACGAGGCGCATGCCGCGCACGCGCTTGATGGCCGATACCATATAGATGGCGCCGAAGATCGGCCACCAGCGGTCGCCGGCGGCCTCCATGAAGGTGTAGCGCCCGAGCCATTTTTCGGTGGCGAGGGGCGGACGATAGCAGCCGAAGCGCCCGCGTTCAAGCTCGAAGCCGAGCAGCTTGATCCAGTCTTTCAGGCGCGTGAAGGCGATCAGGTCCTCGCGCGTGGGCAGGAACGGATGTCCCGTGAGTCTGGCCGCCGACTGGCGTGCGCCCCACAGCGAGAGCGAATTGAAGCCGACGATCAGCAACTGCCCTTCGGGCATCAGCACGCGTTCGGCTTCGCGCAGCAGGCGGTGCGGGTCGCTCGTGAATTCGAGCGTGTGCGGCATCACGATGAGGTCGACGCTCTGCGCCTCGAACGGCAGATCGAGATGGTCGCACCAGACCGTGCTGCGCCCGGCCGGCGCGTGAGGCGTGGGCGGGTGCTGCAAATCGGATGGCGGCTGCGCTCCCGGCACGGTGTACGGCGCGCTCGTGGCGCTGGCCGCGTCGAGCACGAGACCCCGGCACGACATGCGGTTCTCGCGCAGCGCATCGAGCTGCGGAAGGCCGAGCTGCAGCGCATGGTAGCCGAAGATGTTCGACACCACGCGGTCGAGCTGCTCCTGCTCCCAGCCCAGCACGTACTTCCCGGCGGGCGATGCGGTCCAGGCGGGCCAGTCTATAATCGTTCGGTCAGACATGTCGAAAAGTTCGCCGCCCCATGAAGAGTCCGCTTGAGCACGCATCCGTGCCAGCCGCCACGCTTGCCGCCGCGCTCGAATACGTGCCGGTTCCGGCTTTTGAAGATAACTACATCTGGGTCGTATCGGACGGCCGCAATGCCGTTGCCGTCGATCCGGGCGACGCCGGGCCGGTTCGCGCGTATCTGGCGAAGCGAGGCTGGCGGCTCGTCGCTATTTTACTCACCCATCACCACAACGACCACGTCGGCGGGGTGGCGGACCTGCTTTCGGATAGCCGCGTGCCCGTGTACGGTCCGGCGGGCGAGGCGCTCGGCCCGCTCGACGCCTTCGTCGCGCGCGTGAAGGGCGGCGACGCGGTGCATCTGGATGCGCCGGCGCTCGACTTCAAGGTGATGGATGTGCCGGGGCATACGCGCGGCCACATCGCCTATTTCCAGGCGGCCGACCCGTCGGGCACGCCGCATCTCTTCTGCGGGGACACGCTGTTCGCCTGCGGCTGCGGGCGTCTCTTCGAGGGCACGCCTGCGCAGATGCTCGCATCGCTCGATTCGTTCGCGGCGCTGCCGGGCGGCACCGAGGTGCATTGCGCGCACGAGTACACGCTTTCGAATATCCGTTTCGCGCTGGCCTGCGATCCGGACAA
>JAITTX010000226.1 GCA_031286755.1 Paraburkholderia sp. | reverse complement strand
GGCCGCCTCGTGATGATCGCCGACGAAGTGCATCTGCCCTACGAGCGCCCGCCGCTTTCGAAGGCCGTGCTCGCGGGTGAGGCCGATATCGAAACGGTGCGCATCGCGAAGCCCGACGAATTCGCGGCACTGAATGTCGAAGCGTGGCAGCCCGATTGCGCGACGGCCATCGACCGCGCGGCGCGCGTGATCACCACGCGCTCGGGCCGCGAAGTGAAGTACGACCGCCTCGTGATCGCCACGGGCGGCGCGGCGCGCAAGCTGCCCGCGAGCATCGCGAAGAGCGCGCACGTGACCTATCTGCGCACGCTCGACGAGGCGATGGCACTGGGCGAGCGGCTGCGCCGCAGCCAGCGCGTGCTGGTGGTGGGCGGCGGCTGGATCGGGCTCGAAGTGGCCGCGACGGCGCGCAAGCTCGGCGTGCAAGCGACCGTGGTGGAAGGCGCGCCACGCCTGTGCGCGCGCTCGCTGCCGCAGGACGTGTCGGATTTCCTGCTCGATCTGCACCGCGCGAACGGCGTGGACGTGCGCCTGAACGCGGCGCTGGTTTCGCTCGAGGACTGCCCGAACGGTGGCGTGCGCGCGACCTTCGCCGACGGCGGCACGCTCGACGCGGACTTCGCCGTGGCTGGCATCGGCCTCGCTCCGCACACGGCACTGGCCGAGGCAGCGGGCCTTGCGGTGGAAGACGGCATTGTCGTGGATGAATTCGGTGAAACTTCGGATCCCTGTGTATTTGCCTGCGGCGACGTGGCGAACCATCCGAACGCGTGGCTCAAGCGCCGCGTGCGGCTGGAGTCGTGGGCCAATGCGCAGAATCAGGCGATTGCCGCGGCCAAGGCCGTGCTGGGCGTGAAGACGCCTTATGCGGAAATTCCGTGGTTCTGGTCCGATCAGTACGACGTGAATCTGCAGATTCTCGGCGACATTCCGGCCGGCGTCGCGCCGGCGCTGCGCGGCAGCCTCGAAGAAAAGCGCGCGACGCTCTTTTTCGTGGAAGCAGGGCATCTGCGCGGCGTCATCGCCATCAACTCGGCGCGCGATCTCAAGCTCGCGCGCAAATGGATGAGCCAGGGGCGTGCGGTCGACGGCGCCGCGCTCACGGACACCAGCAAAGCCCTCGCATAAGGGCTCATACACGAGACAACACGGAGACGGGACGACAGGCATGAGAACTTTCGACACTACCATGAGCCATGACGGCAGCGCCACGGTCGCCGAGCCGTACAGCGGGCCGCTCACGCGCGGGTCGATCATCGCGCGGCTCGAACGGCTGCCGGCCAATGCCATGCAGGTGCGCGCGCGGCTCCTGATCGGCCTTGCCACCTTCTTCGACGGCTTCGACGTGATCGCGATTGCCGCGACCCTGCCGATCCTGATCCAGAAGTGGCATCTCACACCGTGGGAGATCGGCTTTCTGATCGCCTCCGGCTCGGTGGGCCAGTTGTTCGGCGCGTTCCTGTTTCCGTGGCTTGCCGAGCGCCATGGGCGTGTGCGCGCGATTGCGTGGAGCTCGGGCATCATCGGCGTGACGAGCATCGCCTGCGGGTTCGCGCCGTCCTTCATGGTGTTTGCCGCGTTGCGCGTGGTCCAGGGCTTCGGTCTGGGCGGCGAACTGCCCGTGGCCGCGACCTATATCAACGAGGTCAGCCGCGCTCACGGCCGTGGACGTTTCGTCCTCCTCTACGAGATCGTGTTCCCGGTGGGCCTGCTCGCGTCGAACGCGCTGGGCGCGTGGATCGTGCCGCGCTTCGGCTGGCAAGCGATGTACTTCATCGGCGCGCTGCCGCTCGTGCTGTTCTTCGTGCTGCGCAAGCTCGTGCCCGAGTCGCCGCGCTGGCTGGCCGAACGCGAGCGCCTGCAGGAGGCCAACGACGCCGTGAACGCGTTCGAGCGCACCGCGAAGGGGCCGCTCGATCCGGTCACCAACGCCGCCGAATTCGATACGCTCGTCAAGCGCCATCCGAAGCGCAGCGTGAAGGATCTGTTCGGACCGGCTTACCTCAAGCGCACGCTCGCGGTGGCCATGCTGTGGATGACCTGCGGCTTCATTCAGTACGGGCTTTCCACCTGGCTGCCGACGATCTACCGCAACGTCTATCACGCGCCGCTGCAACTCGCGCTCAATCTCGCGGTGGCCGCTTCGGTGCTGGGCGTGCTGGGCTCGCTCACCTGCGCGCTGCTGGTGGACAAGGTGGGCCGCAAGCCCATCATCAACGTCTCGTTCGTGCTGTGCGCGGTGTCGCTCGCGCTGGCCGGGATCTGCCACGCGATGTCGGTGTATGTGGTGGCCACGTTCTGCGCGTTGTCGCTCGGCCTGCTGGCCTGCGGCTTCATTACCGCCTACGTGTATACGCCGGAGCTTTATCCCACCAGCATCCGTGCGATGGGTTGCGGCATGGGCGGCGCGTGGCTCAAGGTGGCGGCCATCTTCGCGCCCACCATCGTTTCGAAGACGATGATCGGCGGTAATCTGGATGTGGCGTTTTATATTCTTGCCGCTGTGCCGTT
>JAITTX010000531.1 GCA_031286755.1 Paraburkholderia sp. | reverse complement strand
CGGCAAGGCGAAGATCACCGGTGACAAGGCCGCCGTCGGCAAGCTCAACGGCATCTTCGCGCTGAATCTCAAGAACAACATGAACCTCGTGTTGCCGTTGCAGCCGGAAAACCGCGTGCAATGAGAGATTGAGCGGTAACTGGCCGTGAGGCCGTCGAAGCCGCGGGCGGGTCACGCCCGCGGCGCTTCAGTTGGGCGCCTCGGCAAGCGCCGTGGTCATGCACAGCGGTGTGTCCTGACGAAGCCCAAAAAAAGCCCGCGCGAGGCGGGCCAATAGTTCGAGGAGACACGAGGAGTGCGGAAACATCCTCGGAAAACATCATAGTTCCAGTAGTCGTAGAGCCGCTCCAGGTAATGGATCACGAGCGCGACGAGCGTGTAGATCAGCGTTTTCCAGGAGACGTTCCAGACCAGCGGCTTGCTGGGAAAACGATTGATGAAGGGCAGCATGTCCGCGATCAGCACGGCCTTGCCGAGAATGAGGGAGGCAATCAGTATCGAGGCCGTGGCGGGCATCGGGATGCCGGTTCCCTTGACCATCAGCGAGCGGATCAGCGCCACGATATGCAGGATGACGAAGAAGAAGATCGTGGGCGGCAGTACCTTCTTGAACTCTTCCTTGATTTTTCCTGTCACTTGGCTCATGGCGCGCTCCGGTCGGCGGCGAGGCCCGCGAACACGCCGTTGCGCAGGAACGGGCCCGCGCAACGGCGTTCACCCGCGTGTGCCGCGCGGGTGGCTGCAAGGGAGCAGGATCAGTACGGCGAGTTGACCACGATGTACTGCGACCCTTGTGGCTGGTACCAGGTGCTGCCGCATTGCTGGTAGATCATCCCGCCGTAGTTCACCGGCACGCAGTTCGCCGGTACCGAGTGGACGATTGAGCCTACCACGGCCGACGTGACGGCCACCGTTGCCGTGACGGCAGCGGCCGTGGCAACCGGGTGATAGTCGTTGTCCCAGCCGCCGTGGCGGTCCACGTTCGCGTTCACGTTGACGTTGCGGTTCACGTTGACGTTATTCACGCTCGTGTTGCGAACGTTGCGCGTGCGCGCGTCGGCGCGCGTGTTGTTGACCTGCGCGCGGCCACCGCCGCCGCCACCGCCACCGCGTGCGGCGACATGGCCGCCGCCGCGCGCGGCGTCGGCAATGGCCGGGACGGCGAGGGTCATGCAGGCAGCGACTGCGGTAACGATGAGACGCGAGGGAATGTGCCTGATGGCGTTCTTCATGGGCCTACCCCTTGTTCTTGACGGGAACGATTTCGATCTTCTTCGCACCCGCCGGCGGACGGAACGTGAATTCGGAATCCTTGAAGCCGGCATGCGTCGACCAGTCGAGAATCGAAACGGATTGCGGGCGCGCGTCGTCGTCACGGTTCGTGATCACGATCTTGCGCGGCAGCGGGTCAGCCCCGGCGCTGATCCAGATCTGCCAGTCGATCTCCTTCTGGCGGAACGCATAGTGGTCGCACAGCGTGGAGCCGATATAGTCCTGGCCGGCGAACATGGCCGATTCGAACTGGTTGGTTGGCGCATTCGGCGTGCCCCACACGAACAGGTCGGAAAGCGGCAGCTCCACGCCGTAGTTCTCGCGCAGCTTGTCCGCCAGCGCGCCGATCGTGCCGTCGAACTGGACCGTCGAGTAGTACTTCTGCGCCGGCGTATAGAGCGTGACGTCCTTGCCATTGAAGATCAGCTCGCGTTCGCTGCGGGCGCTCGACAGCACGGCATGAATCTTGTTCGGCCGGTCGACGTCGAGTTTGGCCGTGGCGGTGTGCTGCAATTTCTGGCCGTCTTCCAGCACGCGCTCGCCGGTGAGATCGGTCGAAACGCTAAAACGCTTGAGTGACTGGAGGTAGGCGCCCATTTTTTGCAGCGCGGCAACCGCGGCGGGATCGACCGGATTGGTGGCGGCGCTTGCCGCAACCGGCGCGGACGCCTGCGCGAAAACATGTGGCGAGACAATCGTCGCGGCCAGCATGAGCATGCATGAAACTCTTCTCTTCATCGTTTTCTCCCGGCGTGTGAACGAGAAGCCTCACAAAAAAGTGAAAGCGCAGTTGCAGCACGCACGTAGCGGTATTGAGCAACGCACTTGCAGTGCGTAATGTAATGGGCGGCTTCAGGAAAGGGAAGATTTCTGGCCGATATTGCCCAAAAGGGAAATGAGGCTGCCCCCAATCCCTATGGAGGGAATCGCGCTTCTGCGCGACGCTGGGCGGGATTTCAGCTAGCTGGTTTTTATGCATAAACAATAGCAATACAAATTCGGCGGAACCGGAAGGCAATAAAAAGGGCGAGTGGACCAGGGCGCGCCGGCATGTTTTCCCTTGCCCTTAGGTGAAGACGAATTTCCCTGATTCCCTATGGCGTCGCGCTCGCATCTGCTCAACACTCTTCAAAGATCTGCGTGGGATCTACGTGGGCGGTGCATGGACGAGAATCGGGAATTAATTGTGATTGTGGAGGACGATTCCGGTCTGCGGCGCGCTGTCGAGCGTTTGCTCCGGCTGTCGGGCTTTCATACACGTTCGTTCCACAGTGCGGAAGATGCCAATGTTTTCGAGTTTGCCAGCGAAGCGCGTTGCCTCGTCATCGACGTGCACTTGCCGGGCATTTCAGGGCCGGCGTTCTACGGAACCCTGCAATTGCCACGGCCGCCCGCCGTATTCATGACGTCATACGACGGCGTGCGTATGCGCCGCGTCGTTGAAAGCGCGGGGCCGCATGCGGTGCTGATGAAACCGTTTCTTGGCGAAGCGCTCATCAAAGAGATTCTGAAAGCGACAGGCGTTCCTCACTGAAGATCGGTCCAATACATGTACACAGTCCGAATTGAGCAGGCATTGCGCTGCGGCACAAACCAGACGCCCACCCATTCCACTTCGAGAACGTTCGAATCGAAGTGGATAGCAACCCAGCATTAATTCAATCGACACCAGGGGAAACATATGAAATCTGATTCGCGCTTATGGCGGCTCGCCGTGAAGCGTGCGCCTATCGCACTGGCCGCAGCGGGTATGCTGGCTTTGGCGGTGAAT
This sequence comes from Paraburkholderia sp., assembly GCA_031286755.1. Classification (GTDB taxonomy): domain Bacteria; phylum Pseudomonadota; class Gammaproteobacteria; order Burkholderiales; family Burkholderiaceae; genus Paraburkholderia. Next base: position 17,464 of record JAITTX010000531.1, on the reverse strand, counting down.
GGCAACGCGCAGAAGGAAACCAAGGACAACGCCCGCCCGAACATCGTGCTGATCGTGGCCGACGATGTGGGCTGGGGCGATCTGGGCGTTTATGGCGGCGGCGAAGGGCGCGGCATTCCCACGCCCAATCTGGACCGCATGGCCGACGAGGGGATCACCTTCTTCGACTTCTACGGCCAGCCGAGCTGCACGCCGGGGCGCGCGGCCATGCAGACGGGCCGCAATCCGAACCGCAGCGGCATGACGACGGTGTCGTTCCAGGGGCAGGGCGGAGGCTTGCCGCACGCCGAATGGACGCTTGCTTCCGTGCTGAAACAGGCGAAGTACAACACGTACTTCACGGGCAAGTGGCACCTTGGCGAGGCGGACTATGCGCTGCCCAACGCCCAGGGCTACGACGACATGAAGTACGTTGGCCTCTATCACCTGAACGCCTATACGTATTCCGATCCGAAGTGGTTCCCCGACATGGATCCGCAAACCCGGGCCATGTTCGCCAAGGTCACGAAGGGCATGCTTTCGGGCAAGGCCGGGCAGAAGCCGCATGAGGACTTCAAGGTCAACGGCGAGTACGTGGACACCCCGAGCAAGGGCGTGGTCGGCATTCCGTATCTGGACCGCTACATCGAGAAGGCGTCGCTCGACGATATCGACGACGCCGCGAAGAAGGGCCAGCCCTTCTTCGTGAACATCAACTTCATGAAAGTCCACCAGCCCAACTTGCCGGATCCGGACTACATCGGCAAGTCGATGTCGAAGACCAAGTATGCGGATTCGCTCGTCGAACTCGACGCGCGCGTGGGCCGGGTGCTCGACAAGCTGCGCCAGAAGGGCCTCGACAAGAACACGCTCGTGATTTTCACGACGGACAACGGCGCATGGCAGGACGTGTATCCGGATGCGGGCTATACGCCGTACCGCGGCACCAAGGGAACGGATCGCGAAGGCGGCGCGCGCGTGCCCTGCATCGCATGGTGGCCCGGCAAGATCAAGCCTCACCAACGCAACTACGATATCCTGGGCGGCCTCGATTTCATGGCGACCTTCGCGAAGCTCGCTGGCATCGACCTGCCCAAGAACGATCGTGAAGGCAAGCCGATCATCTTCGACAGCTACGACATGACGCCGGTCCTGTTCGGCACTGGCAAGAGCAAGCGCAACGAATGGTTCTATTTCACCGAGAACGAACTGACGCCGGGCGCCGTGCGGGTCGGGCGGTTCAAGGCGGTGTTCAACCTGCGCGGCGATGGCGGCATGCCGACTGGCGGGCTCGCGGTGGATTCGAACCTTGGCTGGAAGGGACCGGAGAGCTATGTCGCGACCGTGCCGCAGGTCTTCGATCTGTGGCAGGATCCGCAGGAGCGCTACGATATCTACATGAACAACTACACCGAGCACACCTGGACGATCCCGGCATTCGCGGGCGCGATCAAGGATCTCATGAAGACCTATGTGCAGTATCCGCCGCGCAAGGCGCAAAGCGAGGCATACTCGGGCCCGATCACGCTTAGCCAGTACGAGAGGTTCCAGTACGTGCGCGATCAGCTTAACAAGCAAGGCTTCAACATCCCGATGCCCACTGGCAACTGATGGGCTGAGCCATAGCGAATTGCGCTAAGGTTGCGGGCAACCGGCAGTGCCGCTCGGGCGGCATGCACCGGTTGTCCGCATTTTCATTTGTGTAGCCCTGAATAAATAAACGGATCCACGATGCACGACAGTCAGCCCAATGCACGTTCGCGCGGCGCGATGCTGCGCCTCGCGGGAATCGCAATAAGCGCATGCCTCGCGCTCGGCGCTTGCGCCAGCAACCCGTCCGCGTCGTCCACGCAGCCGGTCGCGGCCAGTGCGCCGACGGCCGCGTCCTTGCCTTCGTGGCAGGACAGCGCGGCGCGCGCGGCGGTGCTCAAGTTCGTGGCCGACGTGACGCAACAGGGCTCGCCCAACTATGTGCCGCCCGAAGCGCGCATCGCAGTGTTCGACAACGACGGCACGCTCTGGAGCGAGCAGCCGATGCCGTTCCAGGTGCTGTTCATGATCGACCAGCTCAAGGCGGCGGCGCCTCATCATCCGGAGTGGAAGCGCAATCCGGCCTTCAAGGCGTTGATGGCGCATGACACCGCCGCGCTGGCGAAGAATCAAAAAGCGCTGCTGCAATTGCTCGCGGTGGCCAACAGCGGCATGACCACAGACGAATACGACGAGTCGATCCGCACGTGGCTCGCGAGCGCGAAGCATCCCACGCTCGGGCGGCCCTATACGGATCTCGTCTATCAGCCGCAGCTCGAACTGCTCGATCTGCTGAAAGCGAATGGCTTCACGGTCTGGATCGTGTCGGGCGGCACTGCGGAATTCATGCGCGTGTGGGCGAGCGAGGCCTATGGCATTCCGCCCGAGCACATGGTGGGCACCGAGGAAAAGCTGAAGTACGCGATGCGCGACGGCGAGCCGGTGCTGATCCGCCAGCCGGGCTTCGACTTCGTGGACGACAAGGCCGGCAAGCCCGTGGGCATTTTCCGCGCGATCGGGCGCCGCCCGATTCTCGCGTTCGGCAACTCCGATGGCGATCGCGAGATGCTCGAATACACGACTGGCGGTTCCGGCCCGTCGCTCGGGCTGCTGCTGCATCACGACGACGCGGCGCGCGAATTCGCCTATGACCGCAAGGCGGGATCGGCCTCGCTCAACAAGGCGTGGGACGAAGCGCAGTCGCGCGGCTGGGTGGTCGTCAGCATGAAGCAGGACTGGAATACCGTTTATCCCGCGCAAAAGGCGAACGGGCAGTAATCGTGGGTTGCGGCAGCACAGGGTAGTATTGAGGCCGATGGCGGATAATGCCCCGGGTGGCACGCAATGGTAATGAATAGCTGGGAGCAAGCAATGCGCGAAAGTGGTGAAGCGGCGGTTGAGGTACCTGTGACCTTTTTCGCGGAACGTCCAACTGATGTCGAGCCGGTGGCGCCCGCGCAAAAGGGGCGCTTTCACGCGATGGCCAAGCCCATCGGCTCGACCTGCAATATCGACTGCACCTATTGCTATTACCTGCACAAGGAGCACCTGCTCGAACAGCACCGCGGGCGCCGCATGGGCCCCACGACGCTCGAGCGCTACATCAAGCAGTACATCGAGGCCCAAAATGGCGACGAGGTGATTTTCTCGTGGCAGGGCGGCGAGCCCACCATGTTGGGCCTCGACTTCTTTCGCGACATCGTCGAGATTCAGAAGCGCTACACGCCGCCCGGCCGGCGCATCTCGAACGATCTCCAGACCAATGGCACGCTGCTGGACGATGCGTGGTGCGAGTTCCTGAAGGAGCACGACTTTCTCGTGGGCCTGAGCATCGACGGGCCGCGCGAGCTGCACGATGCGATGCGCGTGGACCGCAAGGGCCGCCCGACCTTCGACAGCGTGATGCGCGGCGCCGGCCTGTTGCGCAAGCACGGCGTGCAATTCAATACGCTGACCGTGGTGAACCGGATCAACGCGAAGCGGCCTGTCGACGTCTATCGTTTCTTGCGCAACGAACTCGATTCAACCTATATCCAGTTCATTCCCTGCGTCGAGCCCAGGGATTTTCGCAGCGTGGCCCCGCAGCATTGGCCCGAGAGCGGGCAGCCGGTTTTGGGCAGCAGCGCGGCCAGGCCCGGCAATGAAGATTCGGTGGTGACCGATTGGAGCGTCGATCCCGACGACTGGGGCTACTTCCTCTCGCGAACCTTCGACGAGTGGTACAAGAAGGACGTCGGGCGGGTGCTCGTCAATCTCTTCGAGACCGCCGTTGTCCAGACGCGCGGCATGCCGGCGCAAACCTGCATCACCGCCGAGTTTTGCGGCAAGGCGCTCGCCATCGAGCACGACGGCGAGGTGTACTCGTGCGATCACTATGTCTACCCCGACTACGCGCTGGGCAATATTCGCGACACGCATCTCGGCGAGATGGCGTTTTCGGCGCGCCAGCAGAAGTTTGGTTTCTCGAAGCGCGACGCGCTGCCCGCATACTGCCGCCAGTGCAAGCACCTGAAGCTCTGCTGGGGCGAGTGCCCGAAGAACCGCTTCATTCGGACTCCGGACGGTGAGCCTGGGCTCAACTACCTGTGCTCCGGCATCCGCCGCTTCCATGACCACGCGGGGCCGGCGCTCCGGCAACTGGCTGCGCGTCTGGCCTGACGCAAACCGCCTCGGCCGCCCCGCCCGCGCAACGCGCCGGCGGGGCGGCCGTCGCGTTTCAGGTCAGATGCGGAAGTCCGCGGCCATGTCTTCGTCGCTGCGGGCTTCGAGCTTGCCCGTGCGGCATGCCTTGATGAACGCCTCGTAGTCCTTTTCGTTTTGTTCGGCGTAGGCGAAGGCGTAGTCGGTCAGCGCTTCGGCGAGGCGCTCGCCGTTGCCCGCATAGGCCGCGATCTCCACCGCCTTGCCGCTCGCCTTCGCGTGGGCGCGCGCGAGCGCCCAGCCGCACAGGCGCGCATAGCCTTTCAGGAGGGTGTTGTCCATGCGCTCGACTTCGGCTGAGATCTTCATGTCGCGCAACTGGCGCACGTAGAAGTTGCGCTTCGCGGGCCCGGTGGTCCAGCCGAGGAACGCGTCGCTGGCCGCCTGGAGCAGCCGCTGCCCGGTCACGACGCGCTGGCCCTGGTGCGCGAGCCCATCGACGGGGAAGTGCTGCGCGATCACCGACTCGCGCGCTTCCTTCACCTGCAGGAAGAGCGGCTTGCCGTGACTGTCGATGAGCAGCATCACGAGACAGAACGTCCCCACGCTGCCAACTCCCACGACCTTGAACGCCACGTCCTGCAGCGCGAATTGCCCGACGAGCGCGCGGCGCTCGGGCGCGAGCGTGCCGAGGTATGAGTCGAACGCGGCGGCGAGCTTGTTTTCCCACGCCTGCGTGTTCGACCACGCTTCATGCTTGCCGAGCAGCGAGCTGGGCCCGCCGGGGTGAAACAGCGCAGGCGGAGCGTCCTGCAGAATCCAGTGGCCGTCGCGCTCGGCTGCCATTTTCGTCAGCATGCTTTCGCTCGTGCGCCCCGCGGCTTTTTCCTTGGCCTTGAGAATGGCGCGGCGTCCTTCGTCGCTATCGGCCGTTTCGATCATGCGCTCGAACGTGACGATCTCGTGCCAGAGATCGAGCGTGCTGTACTCCGAATATTCGCGCATGCGCTCGCAGTACTCGTGCGCGGCGGTGGCCACGAAGTCGCTGATCGTCCCGCGCCCGATGCCCATGTGCTGGCCCGCAATGGCGAGGCTCGCCGTGAGCCGCTTCAGGTCCCATTCCCAGGGGCCCGGCGCGACTTCGTCGAAGTCGTTGAGATCGAACACGAGTTGCCGCTCGGGGGTGGCGAACCCGCCGAAATTCATCAGATGCGCGTCGCCGCAAATGGGAAAGGTAATGCCCGTGTTGGCGGTGCCGGCCAGATCGTGGGCCTGGAGGATCGCACTGCCGCGAAAGAAGGTGAACGGCGAAACGGACATGCGCCCATAGCGCAGCGGAACGAGCGCCTCCACGCGTCCCGCGCTGTTCTGCTTGAGCAATTCGATTGGATCGCGCTCGACGTTGCCGACCTGCGCATGTGTGGAGCGCTTCGCCTGTTCCCGCGCCGCGCGGCCCTGTGCCTGCCGCGTTTCCAGACTTTGTATCTCTGCCATGAGGACACCTTTGTGTTGTCGAGTGCGATGAAGCGCGAGCGATGGGGTTGTGCCTCGCGGCACGTTCGATCCTGTGACAGGCGCGAGCCGACGCCAGGGCGTTCAGGGTCTGCTCATATTCTAGTGTGAACGGACCCTCGCATCGAACCCTTTCGGCGTACCTTGGATAGCGGTGGTGGGAAAATCCCGGTTGACCTGCAAATTGATACCCAATAGTATCAATTTATGTGGCTCGCCTGCCCGAGCCTGTGTGAAATCGCTGGGGCGCATGCGCTCCGGCATCTGCTACATCGATTCGCTTACCCATGAATATCGTTTCTCTTTTCGACGACAAGGTCCGCACGCACCCGGACAAGCCCTTCGTGCGCCATGCGGGGCGCACCTGGACTTATGCTCAGGCCGACGATCTCGGCCGCCGCGCCGCGCGCGTGCTCGCGCAGCACGGCGTGGGCGCGGGCGACCGCGTTGCGCTGATGTGCTTCAACACGCCCGGCTTCGTGTTCGCGATGCTCGGCGCGTGGCGCATGGGCGCGGCCGTGGTGCCGGTCAATCACAAGCTGCAGGCGCCGGAAGTCGATTACATCCTCGCGCACGCGCGCGCGAGCGTGGCCATTTTCGACGGCGCGCTGCAACCCGTGGTCGAGCGGCTGACCACGCCGGGCGTGCGCCTCGGCACCGATAGCGCGCTGGCGGGGCATGCCTCGTTCGACGCGCTCGTCGAAGCCGCCGCGCCCTTCGAAGGCGAGCACCCCGGCGACAGCTCGATCGCAGAGGTGCTTTACACGTCAGGCACCACCGGGCGCCCGAAAGGGTGCCTGCTGAGCCACCACAGCGCGTGCAGCGCGGCGGCCACGGCGGTCGAGGCCGCGGGCATGATGCCCGCGGAGCGCACGCTGATTGCGATGCCGTTGTGGCATTCGTCGCCGCTGAACAACTGGATGCTGGGCACGCTTTACGTGGGCGGGACGCTCGTCCTGCTGCGCGAGTACCACCCCCAGGCGTTTCTGGAGACGGTGCAGGCGGAGCGGGTGACGCTTTACTTCGGCGCGCCGGTGTCGTATCTGCTGCCCTTGCAAATGGGCCTGAAAATCGAGGATTACGATCTGGGCTCCGTGCGCGCATGGGTGTACGGCGGCGGCCCGATCGGCGCCGACACCGCGCGGCGGCTCATGGCCGCCTATCGCAGCGAGCGCTTCTACCAGGTGTTCGGCATGACCGAGACCGGGCCGGCCGGCACGGTGCTCGAACCCGGGGAGCAGGTCGCGAAGGCGGGCTCGATCGGCCGCAAGCCCACGCCCGGCACTCAGGTGCGGGTGGTGCGCGAGAACGGGCAGGAGGCGCGCGCGGGCGAGGTCGGCGAAATCTGGATCAAGTGCGCTTCGCTGATGCAGGGTTATCTGGACGCGCCCGAGGCGAGCGCCGAAGCGTTCGTCGACGGCTGGTACCGCTCAGGCGATCTGGTGCGCGTGGACGAGGACGGCTATCTGTTCGTGGTGGACCGCAGCAAGGACATGATCGTGACGGGCGGCGAGAACGTCTATTCGAAGGAAGTGGAGGACGTGCTGATCGCGCATCCTTCGGTGCGCGACGTGGCCGTGGTCGGGCGTCCGCATCCCGAGTGGGGCGAAACGGTGGTGGCCTATGTGGTTCCGGTTCCGGGCGAGCCGCTCGACGAGGCGGCCATTAACGCCTTTCTCGCCACGCAACTCGCGAAGTACAAGATTCCGCGCGAATACATCGTGCGCGAGACGCTGCCCCGCACGCCCACGGGCAAGCTGGCCAAGCAGTCGCTGCGCAGCGCTGCGTGACGGCAAGCGCTGAAAGCGCGGTTCGTTTCGGACCCCTCAGTCCCCAGGGCTCCTTCTCCCGCGGCTCCTGAGCCGCGTCCTCAGGCGAGCGCATCGGTGCCTCACGCGGCCCCGATGCGCTCCGCATCATTTCCGGTCCGCATAATCCAGCGCTAATGTACCGTCAATAGCGCAAGGCACTCATTTTTTATTTGGCCCATTTGGCCCATTTGTGCCATTTACGCAAAAGATTCCGGCTTTTCACAATCGGCGTGTACACTTGCGGCACAGCTTACCGCCCAGGAAAAAACGAATGGAGCAATGCCAGACCCGGCGTGCAGATTTTGAATTGCTGATATAAATGCGAGGTACCGCGTCGAATGCCGGGTTGATATGACGTTAGCTTACGACCCGCGTGCTTATCGTCTAAGATTGCGGCCGCAGCCGGAAGATTTTGGTGCAACCGCGCGATATTGGAGAGAGCCGTGATCGAGCATGGAAATACGGTGATTCACGTTGTTGACGACGACGCGTCAATGCGAGTCGCATTAAGGCGTCTTCTTCACGGTGCCGGTTATGAGGTGCGCGATTATGCGTCGGCCGGAGAATATCTCGTCAGCGAACCCGACGCGCGTTCGGGTTGCATATTGCTCGATCTCGAACTGGGCGGGCCGAGCGGGCTGGAGCTCCAGCAGGCGCTGCTGCGTCATCCGCGCGCGTTGCCCGTTGTGTTCATGAGCGCCTATAGCGACGTTCCCCGCACGGTCAAGGCCATGAAGGCGGGTGCCGTGGATTTTCTGCTCAAGCCATTCGACCGGCGTGCGTTGTTCGACGCGCTCGATGCGGCGCTGAGCGCGCCGGCAAACGATGCGCTGCAGCATGCCGAAAAGCCGTCCGTCGATCTCGGCGAGCGCGAGCGGGCCGTGCTGCGCGGCATCGTAGCAGGGCAGCGCAACAAGCAGATCGCCGCGCAACTCGGGCTCTCCGAGCGCACGATCAAGAGTTGCCGCGCCGGGCTGATGCACAAGTTCGAGGCCACCTCGCTGGCCGAATTGCTGCGCCGCGCCGAATCGCTGGTGAGCATGCCGCTCATGCAGTAGCGTTTTCGCGCGCAGCGCACGCGCGCGAAAAGTTTCTCTTTTCACGGTGCGCGCAAAGATGCATAAAAGGTGCACAAAATGCCGGCGCTCTTCGGAGCGAGCCGCTAATCGCCATACGGAATAAGCAATTCATCAATCACGTAATTCCGGCTGCATTTCGGCGGCACGCTATTGACGCGTAATTTTCCGTGTGAATTCACTGGAAGCGCGAACTGCGCGAGAGAAGCCAGTGCCACTTATTCCCGGTATTTCATTCCCGATAGCGATTGCCACCTATCGAGCCTATTATCCTGTCTTGACCCCGGATTGAACTGGACAACGGCCAATATCCAATTAACATTACGCGAGTGGGGATATCGGCGCGAAAGGTGCCAGGAGTCCCAGCGCAGTTGCAGCAACTACCGACCGAATGAAAAAAGCCGCCGAATACACCGTAAAAGCGCGACGCGTGCCTCGGCATGGCGCGTGGCGGGGGCTTCATGCATCGGTGCGGGGCATGCAGCGGCGCGCGCACGGTCTGGCTGCGCTGCTGATGAACGCCATCCGGCTAGGGCTTTTTCTCTACTGTCTGGGCGCGGCCAGCGCCGCCGTTGCCGCCGAACCCTCCCGTGTGCTGATTCTGACCGGCGCCGACCCCAGCCAGCCGGCCGCGTTCGTGCAGATCCGGGCTATTCGCAGCATGCTCGATGCCGAATTGCCGGGGAGCACCGAGGTCTATCTCGACTCAATCGATGGATTCCGTTTCGGCGACGAGGACCTCACGCAGACGTTCCAGGCGCTGATGCAAAAGAAGTACAAGGGTCAGCACATCGACCTCATCATCGTGCTCGGCACGCATGCCGCGGACTTCGTGTTGCAGTATCGCGAGACGCTCTGGCCCGGCACGCCCGTTTTGTTCTCGAGCGTGACCGATAGCTGGATGGCGCAGCACACGCTGCCACCGGGCATCGCGGTGCTGCCGTTCCCGACCGATGTGAGCCAGACGCTCGCGGTGGCGCAGGCGCTTCAGCCGCGGGCGCGGCGCCTCGTCGTGGTGGGCGGGGTGAGCGATGTGGATAAGGAAATGATCGGCCGTGTCGTCCGCGCGGCCAACCGCGAGCCCGGGTACTGGGCCTCGGTGGAGCAGTGGGAAGGGCTCGGGCTGGGCGAATTGAAGAAGCGGCTGGCAGGGCTCGGAAAAGACGACGTGGTGATCTACACGACGATCTACCGCGACCGCGAGGGCCATCGCTACTTTCCGTATCAGTTGGTGCAGCCGATGGTGCAGGCGAGCCACGCGCCCATCTATGGCTGGTATTCCACGTACGTGGAGGGCGGCATCACCGCCGGGGTGGTCTACGACCTTGCCGGGAACGGCACCAACACGGGCAAGGCCGCTGTGGCGATCCTGAAGAACGGTGGCACGTTCACGAACGTCGCGCTGCCGGCCATGCCGGCCCGTTGCGTCGCCAACGTGGCCGAGCTCGAACGCTTCGGCTTGTCGGTCGCGAGCCTGCCGCCCGACTGCCAGCTCGTCAATTTTCCACCGTCGATTTTTCGCGAGTATCGCGGCACCATGCTGACGCTGGTGGGCGTGCTGCTTGCGCAGGCGCTCACCATCGTGGCGTTGCTCGCGCAGCGCCGCAAGCGCCGCGACGCCGAAGCCGAGTCCGCGGCGCGCGGCAGCGAGCTGGCGCGCGCGGCCCGCTTTGCCGCCGCGGGCGAGTTGAGCGCTTCGATCGCGCACGAGGTGGGCCAGCCGCTGGGGGCGATTCTGAGCAACGCGGACGCCGCCGAATTGCTGGTGACCTCGCCGCACGCGGACGTGGGCGAATTGCAGGAGATTCTCTCCGACGTGAAGCGCGACGCCTTGCGCGCCAACGACGTCGTGCAGCGTCTGCGCGCCTTGTTGCAGAAGCAGAGCATCGTCTTTGCGCCACTCCCGGTGGACACCACGCTCAGGGAGTCGCTGCCGCTGCTCGAGCCGGAAGCGAGGCGCCGCAATATTCGCATCGACACGCAATTCGCGGCCGGCGATCTGGAGGTGATGGGCGACCACGTCCAGCTTCAGCAGGTCCTGCTCAATCTCGCGGTGAACGCCATGGACGCCATGCACGAGTCGGCGCCGGCTAACCGTGTGCTTACGCTCGTGACGAGGCCAGCGGGCGAAGGGATGGAGATCGCGGTGGCGGACCGCGGCAGCGGTTTTCGCGTCTCGTGCCCCGAGCAGCTCTTCGAGCCGTTCTATACGACCAAGCCGCACGGCATGGGGCTGGGACTGTCGATCGTGCGCTCCATCGTCGAGGCGCACCACGGGCGCGTGAGCGCCGCGCTGCGCAGTGGCGGAGGGGCGGAGATCGTCGTCTGGCTGCCACTCATGAAGGGTGGGTATCGCGCGCCGGCCGCGGACGATTTTTCCGCTACTGCGCCTGATAAAGCCGCCGCTCCTGCCAGCGACGTCTCGCGCTAGCGCGAGACGTGCGGGGTGTTCGCGACGTAGAGCGTCAGCATCTCGGCGAGCGCCTGAGTCATCGCGGCGTCGGCGAGGCGCAGCGGCCCCGGATCGTTGAGCGCCGCGTTGATCATCGTGGCGATCACCGTCTGGAACGCCACCGTCAAGCGTTCGGGCGCGCGCTTGTTGCGCCGCAGTTCGGGCAAACGCAGCAGATGCGCGGCCACGTCCTTCACGAAGCCGCGCGCGAACTCCTTGATGGGTTGCCAACCGTCCGACGTATGGTCGCGCCGCTGCAGCGACGCGCGTATCACCCCGCAATGGCGCAGATGCCACAAGCGCATCGCCTCCACCACCGCATGCGCACTTTCGGCAAGCGTTGCCGGCGTGTCCCCCGTGCGCTTCATCGACTCCACGAGCTCTTGCTGGATGCGTTGCGCGTCGTCCAGCGCGAGCCGCTGCAACGCGTGAAAAAACGCGTCCTTGCTTTCGAAGCGGCGATAGAAGGCGCCCTTGGTGAGACCGGCCTCGCCGCACAGGTCGTTGATGCTCAGCGCCTCGTAGCTGATGTCGACGAGCAGGGCACGCCCCGCCTCCAGCAACGCGTCCGCTGAGCGCTGGCCGCTGCGGTAGCGCGGCGCTACAAATCCGTCCCCGCTTTCGAGCGACTCGGACAGTGGCTGATCGATTCGATTCGGCATGGGAAAACCCTTGGTTGACCCGCTAAATGATACCCGATAGCATCCTTTTCAAACGATACCCGCCGGTATCTTTTATTGCCGGCGACATGGAACATTCTGGAGAGAGTCATGCAAGCAGCCGGGAACACCCTTGCCGAAAGCGCTTCGATCGTGCGATCGGGCGTCCTGAAGACATCGTTCAGCATCGAGCCGATCGCGCCCTCGATTGGCGTGGAGATCGGCAACATCGATCTCGCCGCGCCGCTCGACGACGACCAGTACGCCGCGCTGCGCGCCGCGCTGGTCGAGCACAAGCTGCTGGTGTTCCGCGACCAGGACATCACGGCGGAGCAGCAGGTTGCGCTGGCGCGCCGCTTTGGCGAACTCGAGGTGCATCCGGTGTTTGCGCATCATCCCGATCATCCGGAACTGGTCGTGCTGGGCGGCGACGGCAAGATCCCGGGCCGCGAGAACATCTATCACTCCGACGTGAGCTGGCGCGCGCGTCCCTCGATGGGCTCGATGCTGCGCTGTATCGAATGCCCCAAGGTGGGCGGCGACACGATCTGGGTGAACATGGCCGCCGCCTACGCGAAGCTGCCGCAAGCCACGCGCGATGCGCTGGAAGGTTTGTTCGCGGTGCACGACCTGCTGCCGGCGTTCGGCACGCGCATGACGCCGGAAGAGCGCGAAGCGCGCCGTGCCGCGTTCCCGCCCGCGATTCATCCGGTCGTTCGCACTCACCCCGAATCGGGCGAGCGCGTGCTCTACGTGAACGAGGCGTTCACCACGCATCTGGTGAACTACATGGAGAAGAACGAGGTGCGCTTCGGCTTCGACTTCCGCCTCGCCGAAATGGATCTGCTGCAATACCTGTTCCGCCAGGCCGCCGCGCCCGAGTATCAGGTGCGCCTCAAGTGGCGCCCGAACACGATCGCGTTCTGGGACAACCGGTCCACGCAGCACTACGCCATTCAGGACTACTTCCCGGCGCGCCGGCGCATGCTGCGCGCGACCGTCATCGGCGATGTGCCGGTTTGAGCGGCATTGACCTTCCGCTGCATCGAGCGAATCTCATGAAGTTGACCGAACAAGAATTGCCAGGCGCCACGCGCGACGGCGACGAGACCGCATGGCGATTTTCGGCGCTGCGCGCTGCATTCGCCGAGACGCCTTTTCCTTCGTACGCCGAGCGGCGCGGCGCGTTGCGCAGTTTGCGCGAAGCGCTGCGCAAGCATGCGAGCGCGTGCGCGGCGGCGGCGGCGGCGGACTTCGGCGTGCGCGCCACGGCCGAAACCATGATGGTGGATCTGCTGCCTTCGCTGCTGCATATCGATCACCTGCTCAAGCATTTGCGGCGCTGGATGCGGCCTTCGCGGCGCGCGCCGGAACTGCTGTTCGCGACGAATCGCGCCACGGTGCGGTATCAGCCCAAGGGCGTGGTGGGGATCGTGGTGCCATGGAACTTCCCGTTCTATCTCGCGCTCGGTCCGCTCGCGACGGCGCTGGCGGCCGGCAATCGCTGCATGATCAAGACCTCGGAGTATGCGCCGGTGTCGTCGCGCGCACTGCGCGCGCTGCTGGCCGAAGCGCTGGGCGAGCGCTGGGTGGGCGTGGTGGAAGGCGACGCCGAGTGCGCGAAGCGCTTTTGCGCCTTGCCGTTCGATCATCTCGTCTTCACGGGCTCGCCGGCCGTGGGGCGGCATGTCATGCGCGCGGCGGCGGAAAATCTCACGCCTGTCACGCTCGAACTGGGCGGCAAGTCGCCCGCGATCGTCTCGCGTTCGGCCGATCTGCCGCGCGCCGCGCGCCGCATCGTGCACGGCAAGACCGTGAACGCCGGGCAGATCTGCGTGGCGCCCGACTATGCGCTGGTGCCGCGCGAGCAGGTGGGGGCGTTCGTGGCGGCCGCCGCGAGTGCGTTCGCGAAGCTCGCGGGAGATAGCGCGAACTACACCTCGATGATCGACGCGCGCGGCCGCGACCGCATGTACGCGCTGATCGAGGATGCGCGCGCGCTGGGCGCGTCGGTCACGGTATGCGGCTCGCCCGCACAGGACGCGGCCCATCCCGGTGGGCGCCAGGTGCCGCTGCACATCATCACGGGCGTTCGCCCGGAGATGCGCATCGCGCGCGAAGAGATTTTCGGCCCGCTGCTGCCGGTGATGGAATACGACCGCTTCGACCATGCGATTGCGTGGGTGCGCAACGGCGAGCGGCCGCTCGCGCTGTACTGGTTCGGCACCGACGGTAGCGAGAGCGAGCGCGTGCTGCGCGAAACGCATGCGGGCGGCGTGACGCTCAACGACTGGGGCTGGCACGCGATGAATCACGATATGCCGTTCGGCGGCACCGGCATGTCGGGCATCGGCAATTACCACGGCGAGGAAGGCTTTCGCGAGCTTTCGCATGCGAAGGCCGTGTTCTCCGAGCATCGCTGGTTTCCCGTCGAGTTGTTTCATCCGCCCTATGGCAGCGTTGTGCAGCGGGCGGTGCTGCGCTGGTACTTCGGCGCGCGCTCCTGAACCGGACCACCGGCCTTTCGATATGCGCGGCGGCGCCCTGGCGGCGCGCGCGTCCTGACACGGAAATTCTGGCATGCAACCCACGTATCAACCCGCGCGCGCGTGGTTCATGACGGCGATGTTGTTCTTGCTTATCGCCATCAACTTCATCGACAAAGTCGTGCTCGGCCTCGTGGCCGCGCCGCTCATGAAAGAGCTGGGCCTTTCGCCGGCGCAGTACGGGCTTCTGGCCGGCAGCTTCTTCTTCCTGTTCGCGGTGACCGGCGTGGCGGGCGGGTTTCTCTCGAATCGCCTGCCCACGCGCTGGCTGCTGCTGGTCATGGCGTTGTTATGGGCCGTCGTGCAATTGCCGATCGCGTACGGGTCGTCGCTCGGCATGCTGATCGCGTGCCGGGTGCTGCTGGGCGCGGGCGAAGGCCCCGCGCAGCCCATCGCGATTCATGCCTGCTACAAGTGGTTTCCGGATGAGCGCCGCAATCTGCCGATTTCGGTGTTCCAGCAGGGCGCCGTGCTGGGCATGGTGGTGGCTGGCATCGCCGTGCCGTGGATCGACGCCACATGGGGCTGGCGCACCAACTTCATCGTGCTGGCCGTGCTTGGTTTCGCATGGGCGATGCTGTGGCTCGTGGCGGGGCGCGAAGGGCCGCTCGATGTGCGCGCAACGAAAGACGCGGCGGCAAGCGGCGCGGCGGGCAACGGCGCGCGCATCAGCTATCGCGCGTTGCTCACCGACCGCACCGTGGCCTGCATTATCGCGTTGCATTTCGCGGCGTTCCTCACGCTGGCCCTCGTGCTTACGTGGCTGCCCGCGTATCTGAGCGAAGGCCTGGGCTATGCGCCGCGCCGCGCGGGCCAGTTGTTCGCCGCGTTGCTGGTGGCGAGCGCGCCGGTGGGGCTCGTGCTCTCAGCGCTCTCGCAGCGCCTGATGACGCGCGGCGTGCCCTCGCGCATCGCACGCGGCGCATTCGTGTGCATATGCCTTGCCGTGGGGGGCGTGCTGCTCGTGGCCACCGCCGTATGCGACGTCGGCCCGATCGTGAAAGTCGTGCTGATCGCGCTGGCCATTTCCACCACGCCGATCATCTACTCGCTCGGCCCGGCCATGGTCGCGCAGATCGTGCCGTCCGAGCAGCGCGGCGCCGCGCTCGCGATCGAATATTCGGTCGCGTGGATCGCCGGCATCGTCGCGCCGCCGGCCGTGGGCTGGATGATCCGCGCCGCGAACAACAATGTGGCGGCGGGCTTCGAGCAGGGGCTGTTGCTGACCGGCGCGCTTTTGATCGTGCTTGGCGTGGGCGGCCTCAAGGTGCTGAACCCCGAGCGCTCGCTCGAGCGGCTGGCGCGCCGCCTGACCGCATGAGGCCCACGAAGCCCATGCAGTCCGCGAGGCCATTTTGCAGCCGCTATAAGCGCTATATGCAACCCCTGCGCTATTCCATTTCAAACGGCTCCGGCCAATAATCCCAAGATTTCCACGGGGGAGACATGCTTAAAAGAAAAGCAGTGCAGAACAAATGCCGGATGGCGGCACGCGCTGGCGTTGCTCTCGCGCTCGGCGGGGCAGCGGCCGCGGCGCATGCGCAAACGTCGGTCACGCTGTACGGCTTGATCGACACGGCGGTGCGCTATACGACGCACGCCAACGCGGCGGGCGACAGCAAGGTCCAGCTTGCGAACGGCGGCCTGAGCGAAAGCAACTGGGGCTTGCTTGGCTCCGAAGATCTCGGCGGCGGCAATCGCGCGGTGTTCCAGCTCGAGAACCGCTTCTTTCCGAATTCCGGCACGACCGACCCCGGTTATCCGTTCTTCAACACCGCATACGTGGGTCTGGTGTCGCCCAGCTTCGGGCGTCTAACGCTGGGCCGCCAGACCAACCCGCTCGCCGACGCCGTGCTGAAGACCTTCGTGACTTCGCCCTGGCTGCCGACGGTGTACCAGTTCCGCCCCGAAGTCGCGATGGCCGAGGGCGTGTGGACCAGCAACATGGTCAAGTACGTGGGGCGCTGGAAAGATGTGACACTCGATCTCTCGTATGCGTTCGGCGGCCAGGCGGGCGCGTTCGGCGCGGGCAGCCAGATCGGGGCATCGCTCACGTACATTCCGCAATTTCCGCTGAAGCTGGCGGCCGGCTATCTGGATTCGCGCGACGCCATCAACGGCTCGGCGCACTTCAAGGCATGGACGGCTGGCGGTGCCTATACGTTCGCCGATACGACGGTCAGCTTCGGCTGGGCGATGAATCGGCAGGACCAGGGCTTCATGGGCAACTTCCCGAACGGCCCGTTCTCGGCGCCGCAGTTGACCGCGCTGAAGTTCAACACGTTCTCGGAGCGTGAGATGTTCTTCGGCGGCGTTTCGCACGAGTTCGGCAATAACACGCACGTGGCGGCCAACGTGTGGCGCACGCTGCAGGACGGCAAGAACCAGAGCGGCGACGGCAACGCAACGCAGTTCCAGTTGCTGGCCGACTACAGCTTGTCGCGCGCCACGGATGTTTATATCGAAGGCGACTATGCGATGTATCGCGGCGGCCTCGTTGGGGCGCAGTTGCAGGGCTTCGTGGGTTTGAGCGCGGCGGCGAAGACCACGCAGCTCGGCTTGATGGCGGGCCTGCGCCACATGTTCTGAGAACGGAGCCCGACTGGCCGCCGTCGCAGCGGCGAGTCGTTGTGGACTCGCCGCCCAGATCGTTCACGAACCCCATGTTTTTCGGAGCATGGGGTTTTGTGTTTCTGGTCAGGCGGTTCTTATCAGAAGTCAATTGAGCGCAAATATCTCGTCATCTTATGCGTTGCAGATCGGCCGACTAGCCGATTTTAGGAATTTTCGTGTTCCAGGCGAAAAATAGCGCTTTCAGGATAGGCCTGCGTGCGGCATGAGGTTGCCGTCGTTGCATCGCAGAGCCATTTTCCTGGGAGGTGCTGACAAATGAAAGCCGCAGTAAGCGGGCGCGAGGTTACCCGCCCTTGCGACACCATAGAGCACGGTGGCGCAGTCATTGAGACCGCTCCGAATCTCACGCACCAAGGTATCCCGGTCGCACTTGACGGCCACATGATCAGATGTCCGAAGTACGGTGGCGACTTCGCCATCGTCGCGACACAAAAACGCACACACAGCGCCGTGCACGTGGCGTTTATCGGCGACAAGACGACGTGTGGCGCAGCACTGCGCCAGGTGGCGTAATCATGTGGGCTCCTTCGAGGCATCTGCCCACCCCTCCGGTCCGCATGCATGGCGAGGAACTGCCCGAACATGTCGTCGTGCTGCAGTTCCAGAAGCGGGAAAAGGAAATTCG
>JAITTX010000439.1 GCA_031286755.1 Paraburkholderia sp. | reverse complement strand
CGACCTTAGCGCAGCACCACGCCCTGCCAGAGGAAGAACACGCCCAGCCCCACGGCGATGGTGAGGAGCGGCCGCTTCGTGAGCGCGCTCACGGCGATGGCCGCGAGCGCGCCGACGAGCTGCGGGTTGCGCCACGTGAGCTCGGCGTGCTGGCCGTGGGGGGAAACGGCCATCGGCACGATGATCGCGGTGAGCACCGTGACGGGCACGAAGCCGAGCGCGGTGCGCACGACCGGCGGGAACACGAGCCGATCGCCCAGCACGAAGACGGCGGTACGCACCGCCACGGTGATGAAGGCCATGCCGAGAATCAGGACGACGTAGTTCATGGGCGGCCTCCCGTGGCGTGCGCGTCATGACAGGAAAGACAGGTGGCGCTGGCCTCGTTCGTGGGCCTGCCGGCCGGGCCGGTGGATTGGGCGGACTGGGCCGTGGGGGGCGCGTCCGGCGCGGCGCGGCTCGGGCGCGGCTTGCGCGGCAGCGAAAGCGCGACGCCCACGGCCACGCCCGCGGCCACGGCGCCGAGCAGGCCGAGCTTGTACGGCCAGCCCTGCCAGAAGAAGGCGAGCGTGCCTGCCGTGGCGGCGGCGGCCAGATAGCGCACCGCGACGAGTTGCGGCACGACGATGGCGATGAACGTGGCGACCATCGCGAAGTCGAGCCCGAGCGACTGCAAGCCCGGGAACGCCGCGCCGAACAGCAGGCCGGCCAGGGTCCAGATCTGCCAGTTCACGTACATCGAGAGCCCGGAGCCGAGGAAATGCCACGGCGACACATCGCCGGGCGCGTGACCGCGGAAATAAGCCCATGCGACGGCGAACACCTCGTCGGTGAGCAGGCCACCGAGCACGAGACGCCAGCGCATCGGCAGATGCGAGACGTAGGGCGCGAGCGTCGCGCTATAGAGCACGTGGCGCAGGTTCACGATGAGCGTGGTGGCCCAGATCACAGCGAAGCTCGCATGCGAGGCAATCAGCCCGAGCGCGATGAACTGCGCCGAGCCCGCGAACACGGCGAGCGACATCAACTGGCCGTGCCAGAGCGAGAGCGGGCCCGAGGTGACGAGCGTGCCGAATATCACGCCGAAGGGCGCCGCGCCGATCATCATGGGGATCGTGTCGCGCGCGCCGGCGATGAATTCCCTGAAACGGTGGGATGGGTGGTGCGGCAAGCGAGTCTCCTGTGTCGGCCAGAGGCGGCGCTCCGACCACAAGCAGGAGCGAGTGCATCAGCACCGGCCCTGTCCCATGCAAAGCGCCTTACCCTGGCCCCATGTGGTGCCAGGGAAGTCAGCATAGCGGGGCACGGCGCGCGTGGCTTGTACGTTCTTGCGGCGCGCTCCGGAAAGATGTTCCCGCTGGCGCTCGCGGGCGGCTAGTTCGCCTGCCAGCGGCCCGGCGGCACGCCGAACATGCGGCGAAAGTGCCGCGTGAAGTGGCTCTGGTCCGTGAAGCCGGTCGCCGCGGCGACCTCGGCGACCGAGGCGCCCGCGCGCAACGGCCCGAGCGCGCGCTGCAGCCGCAACTGGGTGCGCCAGGCATGCGGCGGCAGCCCCGTGGCCTGGGTGAACAGACGCGTCGCATGAAACGGCGAGAGGCCGACCGCTTGCGCGAGATCGGCCACGCGCCGCGGCGCGGTGAGATCGGCGGCTAGCAGCGCCTTCATGATTTCGACGCGCGGTTCGTTCGCGCCGGACCCGATCGGCGCCTCGCGCGTGCGCGCATGGCGGGTGAGGAGCGTCGCAAGCGCGTCGAGCAGCGCGCCTTCGATGGCGAGGAGGTCGGGCTGCGGCGCGTTCGCTGCGAGCGCGAGCCCGGTGCCGCGGCGGTCGGCGTCCGCCTCCAGCAGCCGGTGTGCGCGTGCGAGGCGGCGGGCCAGATCGAGGTCGCGGATCACTTCGGCATCGAACCACGGCAGCGGCTCGGCGCGGCCCGCGATTTCTCCCGCGAGCGCGTGGAGGTAGTCGACCGGCACGTACATGACGCGATAGCGCCAGCCTTCGTCGACGGCGCGCGAGCCCGTGTGGATTTCGCCCGGATTGATGACCGGCACGCTGCCCGCCTCCGCGACGTGCTGCGCGCCGCGATAGCGGTAGCACTCGGCGCCGTCCTCGATCACCGGGATCGTATAGGCCTCGTGCCAGTGCGGCGTGAATTCGTGATCGTGATATTCGGCCGTGAGCAGATCCGCGCCGGGCAATAGCGGCGTGCGCCAGTAACGGGCGAAATCGCGAAAGCGGGAGAGGGTCATGACAAGGGTCCGGCCAGGACCCCCAGTTTAGCGCACCGGAATGGTCGTGCCCGCAGGCATTGGCACGGCGGTGACGCTGTTTTTCGCGCTACCGCTCACCACGCGGTCGCTGTAGGTGAGGTAGACGAGCGCGTTGCGCTTCGTGTCGACCACGCGAACCACGTGCAGCGTCTTGAAGACGAGCGACATGCGCTCGCTGAAGACATCGGCTTGCTGCTTGAGCGGAGCGGCGAAGCTGATCGGGCCGACCTGGCGGCAGGCGATCGACGCTTCGGTCGGATCCTCGGCGATGCCGAGCGTGCCCTTCACGCCGCCCGTGCGCGCGCGGGAGACGTAGCACGTGACGCCGCTCACGGCGGGGTCGTCGTAGGCTTCGACCACTACCTTGTCGGAGCCGGTGACGCGGAAATTGGTGTTCACGCTGCCGATCTGCTCGGCGTGGGCGGCGCCAAGCGCGAGCGCGCCGGCGCAGAAGGCGAGGGCCGGACGCAGCCGGGCGGCGAAACGAGTCGATTTCATGCGGATTCCGGAAAATGACGAAGCGAAATTATCGGGCGGGACGGGGCGGTTATTGACGGCACCCGGCGACAACCCTCACACATGCTGAGGCAGGTCCATTGCATCGTGAAGAATGCGCAAGACGTCGATAGTTCGCACTTGCGTTGCACTGATGCGAAACATGATGAAGTGACGGCCTTTGCGGCGATTGCGCGCAACGTGGAGCGTCATGAGACCGGCCATGATCTCGTCGCGTGCACGCACACCAGGCAAGGACGGGCCACTCATCAGATCCTGTAGCGCAAGCGAAAGCGTGGTTGCATATGCGCGCCCCTGAACGGGACCGAATTGCTCAGAGGTCCAGCGCACAATATGGCTGAAGCCGTTGCTTGCCGATTCGGTAAGGCGGACGGTCCAGTCCGTCTTATGCCGCGTCATCGCGTGCGCTTCGCAGTACTTGCGGCCGGGCTTGTTGCCTTCACGGCATTTTCCGCGAGTTCATCGAGATAATCGCCCAGTGCCTGCGCGGAAGTGAAACTGCGCAAGCGTCCCGCGTCTGCATCGGAAATGCCGGCGTGGGCGGCATTGCGCAGTGCTTCGAGCCTTGCTTGCGCTTCGGCCTCTTCGCGCTCGACGAGACGCAGGCCGGCACGCAGGACCTCGCTCGCATTCTGAAAACGGCCCGAACTGACGAGTGCGTCAATCAGATGAGCCTGATGGTCAGTGAGTACGACATTACGGGTAGGCAGGGGGCACACTCCATCAACGCGCGGTGATTGGCAGATTATGCCATGCTCGCCAAGTTGGCGATGGAGGGGAGAATGGGTCTTGCGCAAGGCAGAAAAGAAAAAAGCCGTTGCGTGATACACGCAACGGCTTCGATATTTTGGCTCCCCGACCTGGGCTCGAACCAGGGACCTACGGATTAACAGTCCGGCGCTCTACCGACTGAGCTATCGGGGAACAGCAGTACAGCTACAACGTTAACTTCATGAAAAAGCCCGCTCTGATTAACGGGCTTTTGCGAATCTTGGCTCCCCGACCTGGGCTCGAACCAGGGACCTACGGATTAACAGTCCGGCGCTCTACCGACTGAGCTATCGGGGATCAACAAAAGCAGAGAACGAGATTCTATGGGGTCTGGCGCAGCCTGTCAATACCTTGTCGTCATCTTGTTATTCCTCCCGGCGCAATTGGCGGGCATGGGAGGGCAGGGCTTCAGGATGACGGCGCCCCGGAACAGAACCGGTGCTTAGCGCGCGAGCAGCGCGAGCTTGTCCTTCACGTCCTTGAATTCGTCGGCTTCCGGCAGCGGCGCCTTGGTCTTGGTGATGCTCGGCCAGCCCTTCGCCAGTTCGGCGTTCAGCTCGGTGAAATGCTGCTGGTCGCCAGGCACGTCCTCTTCGGCGTAGATGGCGTTCACCGGGCATTCGGCAACGCACACGGCGCAGTCGATGCACTCGTCCGGGTCGATCGCGAGGAAGTTGGGACCTTCGCGAAAGCAGTCCACCGGGCACACATCGACGCAGTCGGTATAGCGGCACTTGATGCAGCTTTCGGTCACAACGTGGGTCATTCAGGCAGCTCCTGCATGCTTGTATCGGGGGTTGGCGCGGGGTTGACGGCGCGCCAAAACCGATATTGTAACTGATGCCGATTTTTCTCAGCCAGCCGTCCGCAGCCGTTCTTAGATCGTTTCGTGATTAGTTTATGCGCTGCGCCGGGTGCGCTGCTCGATGCCCGTGCTTCGCGCGAGGTTTTGCGCCATCGTCCCCATGATCCCGTGCGCGCGTGCGGCGCTGGCGGCCTGGCGTGGGCGCATCGGGTAACATGAGCGCATCATCGGCGTGTGCCGTTTGCGGCGCTGCCGCTTCGCCCCCCGGGCGAGGGCGGCCGGCAAACCCGGCGCGCGCCTTCCGATAGCAGTCCGGCTGGCTCATCATGATCATTACTTCGCTGCTCGATACCGATCTCTACAAATTCACGATGATGCAGGTGGTGCTGCATCATTTCCCCGCGGCCAATGTGGAATATCGCTTCCGCTGCCGCACGCCCGATGTCGATCTCGTGCCTTATGTCGACGAAATTCGCAGCGAGATCCAGAAGCTTTGCAGGCTGCGCTTTGCCGAACCCGAGCTCGAGTATCTGCGCAAGATGCGCTTCATCAAGAGCGATTTCATCGATTTTCTCGCGCTCTTCCATCTGAACGAGAAGTACATTTCGGTCACGCCCTCGCCCAGGGGCAATGGCGAAATCGACATCGAGATCGAGGGGCCGTGGCTGCACACGATCCTCTTCGAGATCCCGGTGCTCGCCATCGTCAACGAGGTTTACTTCCGCAACACGCAGCATCATCCGCAGTACGAGGAGGGCCGCGAGCGTCTGCGCCACAAGATCGAGCTGCTCGGCGCGAAGCCCGAATTCGCCGACTGCAAGATCGCCGACTACGGCACGCGCCGCCGCTTCTCGAAGCGCTGGCACGAGGAGGTGATCCTCACGCTCAAGGACGATCTCGGCGAGCAGTTCACGGGCACGAGCAACGTCTACTACGCGATGAAGCACAACCTCACGCCGCTCGGCACCATGGCGCACGAGTATCTGCAGGCGTGCCAGGCGCTCGGCCCGCGCCTGCGCGACTCGCAGATCTACGGCTTCGAGATGTGGGCGAAGGAGTATCGCGGCGACCTCGGCATCGCGCTCTCGGATGTCTACGGCATGCAGGCTTTCCTGCGCGACTTCGACATGTACTTCTGCAAGCTCTTCGACGGCGCGCGCCATGACTCGGGCGACCCGTTCGAGTGGGGCGAGCGCCTGCTCAAGCACTACGAGGACAACCGCTGCGACACGCGCACGAAGACCATGATCTTCTCGGACGCGCTGGACATTCCCAAGGTGCTGCGTCTTTACGAGCGCTTTGGCGGGCGCTGTCGTCTGGCCTTCGGCGTGGGCACCAATCTCACCAACGACCTCGGCTATCAGCCGCTGCAGATCGTCATCAAGATGGTTCGCTGCAACGGCCAGCCCGTTGCCAAGCTCTCCGATTCGCCGGGCAAGAACATGTGCGACGATAAGGCTTACCTCGCTTATCTGCGCCAGGTGTTCGGCATCGAGCAGCCCACGGAGGAAGAGGGCGCGGGCAAGTAATCGTCTTGGCTCCCGGCCAGAAGAACAGCGACGCCCCGGTATAATCGGCGCGTCGCTTTTCTTCATCTGTCGAGGACGCGTATGGACTCCAAGGTCGACACCACGGCCGCCCGCCGCAGCATACTCGCGCGCATCCGCGCGGCACAGGGCCGCGACGCGACGCCCGCCGCGCACGAGCGTGAAGCCGCCGCCGACTATCTCGCGCGTCATCCGCAAGGACCGCGTCCGCCGCTCGAAGGCGATCTCGTCGCGCGCTTCGTGGCCGAGGCGAAGAAGATGGCCTCGAGCGTCGACGAAGTCGCGCAGCTCGCCGACGTGCCCGCCGCCGCCGCGCGTTATCTCGCGTCGCTCGGGCTCCCGACCCAGGCCGTCGCCTGGAAGATGCTCGACTCGTTCGACTGGGCCGGCGCGGGATTGAGCGTCGAATTCCGCAAGCCGGAAGACCGCGATCTCGTCGGTCTCACCGGATGTTTTTGCGCGACCGCCGAAACGGGCACACTGGTCCTGCTTTCGGGCCCGCAGACCTGGGCCTCGGGCGCGTTGCTGCCCGAGACGCACATTGCCGTCGTGCCGGCGTCGCGTGTCGTCGCTGGCCACGAGGACGCTTTCGCGCTCATGCGCGCCGAACGTGGCGAGCTGCCGCGCGCGGTCAACTTCGTTTCGGGACCGTCGCGCACCGGCGATATCGAGCAGACCATCATCCTCGGCGCGCACGGGCCGTATCGCGTGCATGTCATCGTCGTGCAGGGCGCATGACGTTTGAGGCCGTCAAGCGCGTCGAAGCCGCGCAGCATGTGAAGGGGAGGGCCGCGCGAGTCATTCGATCCACGCGACCCGCGCGCTTCGCGCGCCAGGGATTCGGGGCGCTTGCCGGGCTCGCTGTGGCAATGGCCGCGCCCGCGGCGCAGGCGGCCGGCGTGGATGGCGCGACGCTGCCCGCCGCGTGGGGCCTGCCGTTCGCCGGGATGCTGCTGTCGATCGCGCTCTTTCCGATGTTCGCGGCCAGCTTCTGGCATCACCATTTCGGCAAGATTTCGGCGGCCTGGGCGCTCGCGTTCCTGCTGCCGTTCGCGGCGACGCACGGTTTCTCCGCCACCTGGCCGCTGCTCCTGCATGCCCTCGTCGACGAGTACGTGCCGTTCATCGTGCTGCTCGGCGCGCTCTATACGATCTCGGGCGGCATCTGCGTGTACGGCAACCTGCGCGGCTCGCCGCGCACGAACACGGCGATTCTCGCGCTCGGCACCGCGCTCGCGAGCGTGATGGGCACGACCGGCGCCGCGATGCTGCTGATCCGCCCGCTCCTGCGCGCGAACGACAACCGGCGCCACAACGTCCACGTGGTGGTGTTCTTCATTTTTCTCGCCGCCAACGCGGGCGGTTCGCTCACGCCGCTTGGCGACCCGCCGCTGTTCCTCGGCTTTCTCAATGGCGTGGGTTTCTTCTGGACTACGCAGCATCTCGCGCTGCCGATGCTGTTCGTCTGCGGCGTGCTGCTTGCCGTGTTTCATGGGCTCGACTCGTGGTATTTCCACCGCTCGGGCGAGGCGCGTGCGGCATTTCTCGATCCGACGCCGGATACGCCGCGGCTTTATGTGGGTGGCAAGTTCAACTTCGTGTTGCTGGCGCTCGCGATTGCGCTCGTGCTGATGAGCGGCGTCTGGAAGCCGGGCATCGGCATTGCATTGTCTGGCACGCGCATCGAATTGCAGAATCTCGTGCGCGACGCGGGGCTCGTCGCGCTGGCGCTCGTGTCGTTGCGTTTCGCGTCGCGCAAGGCGCGCGCGGACAACGATTTCGACTGGGCGCCCATTGCCGAGGTGGCGAAGCTCTTCGCGGGCATCTTCGTGACGATCGCGCCCGTGATCGCGATGCTGCGCGCGGGCGAGGCGGGCGCGTTCGCGCCGCTGATCCGGTTCGTGAACGATGCGCCCGGCCGGCCCAACGACGCGCTGTACTTCTGGGCGACGGGCCTGCTCTCGTCGTTCCTCGACAACGCGCCCACCTATCTCGTGTTCTTCAATCTCGCGGGCGGCGACGCGCAGTCGCTCATGACGGGCGGCGCGAAAACGCTCGCGGCGATTTCGGCGGGCGCCGTCTGGATGGGTGCGATGACCTATATCGGCAACGCGCCGAACTTCATGGTGAAAGCGATCGCGCAGCAGCGCGGCGTGCGCATGCCGGGCTTCTTCGGCTATCTTGGCTGGTCCTGCGCGGTCTTGCTGCCGGTGTTCGCCGTGGCGGCCTGGCTCTTTTTCGTCTAGCGGGCCCGTTCGGCCCATTCAAAGCGAATCAACCTCTGAAGTGTGGAGAGCAACGATGCAAAAGATTCTCGTGGCGCGCCCGATCTTTCCGGACGTGATCGATCGACTCAAGCAGTATTTCGACGTCGACTGGAACAACGGCGAGACGCTGTCCGCCGAGGCCCTCAAAGCGCGGCTCGCGGACAAGGACGGCGCGCTCACCATGGGCGAGCCGATCGACGCGGCGGTGCTGGCCGCGGCGCCGCGCCTGCGCGTGGTCTCGAACATGGCGGTGGGCTACAACAACTTCGACATGCCGGCCTTGAACGCCGCGAACGTGCTGGGCACCAACACGCCCGACGTGCTCAACGAAACCACGGCCGACTTCGGCTGGGCGCTGATGATGGCGGCCGCGCGGCGCATGACCGAGTCGGAGCACTTCCTGCGCGCGGGCAAGTGGAGCAAGTGGTCCTTCGACATGTTCCTCGGCGCGGACATTCACGGCTCGACGCTCGGTGTGATCGGCATGGGCCGCATCGGCCAGGCGCTCGCGCGCCGCGCGCGCGGCTTCAACATGCGCGTGATCTATCACAACCGCTCGCGCGTCGGGCCCGAGATCGAGGCCGAGCTGAACGCCGAATACCGCTCGAAAGAGGCACTGCTCAAGGAAGCCGATCACGTCGTGCTCGTGCTGCCCTATGTGCCGGCGAATCACCACACGATCGGCGCGGCCGAGCTCGCGCTGATGAAGCCCACGGCCACGCTCACGAACATCGCGCGCGGCGGCATCGTCGACGACGCGGCGCTGGCCGAGGCGCTGCGCACGCGCCAGATCGCCGCCGCGGGCCTCGACGTGTTCGAAGGCGAGCCGAGCGTGCATCCGGCGCTGCTCACGGTGGACAACGTGGTGCTCACGCCGCACATCGCGAGCGCAAGCGAGGGCACGCGCCGCGCGATGGCGAATCTTGCCGCCGACAATCTGATTGCCGCGCTGGGCGAGGGCCCGCGCGCGGGCCAGCCGCCCAATCCGATCAATCCGGCCGTGATGGGGAAAGCGCGTTCATGAACGCGGAGCTGTTGATGGCGGTGGCGACGCTCATACTCGCGATCGCGCTGCTGGGCGCGATCGTGGCGCTGATGCGCGCGCGCCGCGGCGCGCAGGACGGCGCGCACGCCGAAGCCACGCTCGATGCGCTAGACCAGCTGAGCGACCGCATCGCCGGCTCGACCGACACTCAGGCACGCGCGGCCGAGCGCATCGAGCGCGAGTTGCGCAACGAGATCGCGCGCACGGCGCAGGCCTCGCGCAGCGAGTTCGGCGGCGGCTTTACACAGGTGCAGCAGGCGCTCGCCGCGCATCTCACGAGCATCGCGACCGTGCAGAACAGCCAGCTCGAGAGCTTCGCGCAGCAACTCGCGAAGCTCACCGAGAGCAACGCGCAGCAGCTCGACGCCGTGCGCCAGAGCCAGCAGTTGCAGGCGCAACAGGCGCGCGACGAGCAAGGCCAGGCGCTGCGCCATTTCGGTGATGTGCTCGGCCAGCAGCTCGTGCAACTGACCGAGGCGAACGACCGGCGCCTCGCCGAGGTGCGCGCGACGCTCGAACAGCGCCTGAAGGACATCGAAGCGAACAACGCGGCGAAGCTCGAGGAGATGCGCCGCACCGTCGACGAGAAACTGCACGCGACGCTCGAGCAGCGCCTAGGTGAATCGTTCAAGCTCGTCTCCGACCGGCTCGAGCAGGTGCATCGCGGGCTGGGCGAGATGCAGACGCTCGCGGCGGGCGTGGGCGACCTCAAGAAGGTGCTCACGAACGTGAAGACACGCGGCACGTGGGGCGAAGTCCAGCTCGAGGCGCTGCTCGAACAGATGCTCACGCCCGAGCAGTTCGCGAAGAACGTGGCGACGGTGCCAGGCAGCAGCGAGCGCGTGGAGTTCGCCATCCGTTTGCCGGGGCGCGGCGTGCCGGGCGGCGCGGCCGCTTCCGCCTCCGACAGCGCGCCGGTCTGGCTGCCGGTAGACGCCAAGTTTCCGCGCGAGGACTACGAGCGGCTCATCGACGCCCAGGAGCGCGCCGACGCGGCCGGCATCGAGGAGGCGGGGCGGGCGCTGGAAGCGCGCGTGCGCGCCGAGGCTCGCACCATCGCCGAGAAATACGTTGCGCCGCCGCACACGACCGACTTCGCGCTGCTGTTTCTGCCCACCGAGGGGCTTTACGCCGAGATCCTGCGGCGCCCGGGCCTCACCGACGTGCTGCAGCGAGACTACCGCGTGAGCGTGGCGGGCCCGACCACGCTCACGGCGCTGCTCAACAGCTTGCAGATGGGCTTTCGCACGCTGGCGATCGAGCAGCGTTCGAGCGAGGTCTGGCAGGTGCTGGGGGCGGTGAAGACCGAGTTCGGCAAGTTCGGCGAGGTGCTCGCGCGCACGAAGTCGCAACTGGAGACGGTGACGCGCTCGATCGAAGCCGCCGAAGTGCGTACGCGCGTGATGAACCGCAAGCTGCGCGAGGTCGAGGCCTTGCCCGGCGAGGCGGCGTCGAACCTGCTCGGCGATGCGCTGCGCAATGGTGAAAGCGCCGAGAGCGGCGAGGAATGACTCACCGGGCGTGACTTGCGCTTAACGCCAGGCACACATCGGCGCGTACAAAAACGAAGGGCCGTCCGCGAATCACCGCGGACGGCCCTTTTTTGCTGCCTGGCGCTTTAGCCGACAACCGGTACGGCGGGCGCCGCAAGCTGATCGAGCGCATCTCCCGTCACGCGCACCACGCGCCAGTCGGGCAGGACGGTCGCGCCCATCTTCTCGTAGAAGCGGATGGCCGGCTCGTTCCAGTCGAGCACGGTCCACTCGAAGCGGCCGCACTGGCGCTCCACGGCAATGGCCGCGAGCGCGCGCAGCAGCGCCGTGCCCAGCCCCGTGCCGCGCTGCGACGGCTGCACGTAGAGGTCTTCGAGATAAAGCCCGCGCTTGCCGAGGAAGGTCGAGTAGTTATGGAAGAACAGCGCGTAGCCGACGATGCGGTCCGCGTCTTCGGCCACGAGCGCTTCGGCTGCGGGACGTGCGCCAAAGAGCGCATCGGCGAGGCTTGCCGGTGTGCCGGTGAAGAGATGCGTGAGCTTTTCGAACTCGGCGAGCTCATACATCAGCGCGTGCATGGCGTCGACGTCGGCCGGCGTGGCCGTGCGGATCGTGGCGGTCATCAAGCCTCCTCGGGTACGTCGGAAAGATGGATTTCGATGCCGCCGAAGCGCGAGGCGACCCAGTTGTACAGATGGCAGGCGATCCACAGTAGCACGAAGCCGACGATCGCATTGAGGATCAGCGCGCTGAACACGGTGCCGAGCTCGAAGGTGCCGTAGCGGAAGAACGCGACCACCGCAACGAGCAGCACGACCGGCACGCTGAAGGTCAGGTACACGAGGATGAGTGCTTTCGCGGTCTGGCCGGCGGCGATGAATGAGATCTGTTTTTTCATGTGAGTCGGTCCGTAGGTCGAGGGGACGTCGCTGATCGACGCCGAATCTTGTTGAACGATGCGCTGGCGGGTCATGGGCGCCACGCTAGACGAGGCCGTCGAAGAGCATGACGTCGACCGCGTCGCCGGCGTCGAGGTCGGCGCTTTCGTGGGCGAGCACGATGAAGCAGTTCGCCTCGCTCATGGTGCTGAGCGCGCCGGAGCTTTGCGAGCCGGTGGGCGTGACGTGCCACTGGCCCTGCGCGTCGCGCCCGGCAATGCCGCGCTGGAATTCGGTGCGGCCCGGGCGCTTCCGGATGGGCGCGTCGCAGCGCGCCGGAATGAGCGGCACCGGCTGCGGCGTCGCGCCCGACATCGCGATCAGGGCGGGGCGCACGATCTGGTAGAACGCGACCATCGTGGCGACGGGGTTGCCTGGCAGCCCGAACAGGAGCGCCGCGCGCCCAGCGCCCGGCTGGCCACCCGACCAGATGCGGCCGAACGCGAGCGGGCGGCCCGGACGCATCGCGAGGCCCCAGAAGGACACGTCGCCGAGCGTCTGCAACTGGCTGCGCGTGAAATCGGCTTCGCCGACCGAAACGCCGCCCGAGGTCAGCACGACGTCGGCGCTTTCGGCAGCCGACTTGAGCGTGGCCGCGAGCGATTCGGGGTCGTCGCGCACGCGGCCGAGATCGATCGGCTCGACGTTCAGGCGCCGGAGCATCGCGCCGAGCGTGTAGCGGTTGCTGTCGTAGATGCAGCCGGCGTCGAGCGGCTCGCCGGGCGAGCGCAGTTCGTCGCCGGTCGAGAAGAACGCCACGCGCAGGCGCCGCTTCACCGCCACGTCGACCACGCCGAGCGAGGCCATCAAGCCGATGTCGCTTGCGTGCAGCACGCGGCCCGTGCGCAACGCCGCACTGCCGCGGGCGAGATCCTCGCCCTTGCGGCGGCGGTTTGCGCCGGGCGCCACGGCGTCGGCGCGGAACGTGATCGATTCGGTGACGGCGGCGCTAACCGGATCAACGGCGGGTTCTTCCCCCGCAGTGCTTCCGCTGCGCTCCACGCGCTCTTGGGGAATGACGGTGTCGCAGCCAGCGGGCATCGGCGCGCCCGTCATGATGCGCACGCAGGTTCCGGGTGCGGTGGCGCCCGTGTACGGATGGCCGGCGAACGCCTTGCCGGCCACGTTCAGCGTGAGCGTTGCGCCGTCGGGCGCGGCATGGGCCGGCAGCGCGGCGCTGTTGAAGGCGTAGCCGTCCATGGCCGAGTTGTCGTGCGAGGGCACGTCGATCGGCGAGATCACGTCTCTCGCGAGCACGCGCGCCAGCGCGTCGCGCAACGGCACGCGCTCGCTTTGGGCAAGCGGCGTCACCCACTGGAGCACGATCGCCTGGGCGGCGCTGACGGGCAAGGCTTGGGGATCGAACTGGCTAAGGCTTCCTGCGCTACCGGAAATACTGTTAAGCGTGGTCATGGAGTGGAGAAGCGTCGCATCCGCACGATGGGTGCGGCGATCGTCCAGGGGACGTGCATCAGGCCGGTGGCGGGCGGCGGCGGTCAAGCCGGACGCGCTCGTCAGGCACGGTCGAGCGCGGCGAGTTCCTGTAAGGAATTGACATTGTAAAACGCACGCTCGTCGGCAAAGACCACTTCGGCGGCCGTGTGGCGCGCGTACCACGCACGCACCTTGCGTTCGCCCGCGTCCAGAAACGCGGCGAGGTCGCTTGCGAGCGAGGTGTGGATGAGCGCGAAGACGGGGTGCAGGCTGACTTCGCCAGCGGCGCTCACCGTCGTTGCCGTGGCGATGAGCGTGTCGTGCGAACGCGCGGCAACGGCCAGGCGCGCGCCGAGATCGGCGGGCAGCCACGGCGAATCGCACGGCGCGCTCAGCAGCCATTCGGTGCGGGCGGCACGCAGGCCGGCAAGCAATCCCGCGAGCGGGCCGGGGTAGTCGGGCAGGGTGTCGGCGATCACCGCCGCGTGCCATGGCGCGCCGAGTTCGGCGTAGACCTCGCGGTTGCGGTTCGCACTGATGGCGAGCACGCCCACCTGCGGCGCGAGACGCGCCAGCACGTGTGCCGCGAGCGGCTGGCCGTGCAGGCGCTGCAGGCCTTTGTCGACCCCGCCCATGCGCTGGCCGCGGCCGCCCGCGAGGACGAGACCGGTGAGTGCGGCGGCGGGGATGGCGGGGGCGGGCGGGGTGGCGGGCATCGGCGTATGGCTGGATCAGCCGCCGATATAGGACATTTCGATACGGCGCTCTTCGCCCGCGGCCGGGACGGCGTCGCTGCCGCGCAATTGCGAATAGCGGTCGGCGCGTTGCTCCCAGATATGGGCAATCGCGGCCGAGATGGCTGCGTCGCTCGCTTCGCCGCGCAGCATCGCGCGCAAGTCGTAGCCCATCGAGGCGAACAGGCACAGATACAGCTTGCCTTCGGTCGAGAGGCGCACGCGCGTGCAATCGCCGCAGAATGCGCGCGTGACGCTCGAGATCACGCCGATTTCGCCGGCACCGTCCGCGTAGCCCCAGCGCTGCGCCGTTTCGGCGGCGTTGTGCGCTTCGAGCGGAACGAGCGGGAAATGCTCGGCGATGCGCGCGACCACGTCGGCGGACGGCAGCACCTCGGCCATGTTCCAGCCGTTCGAGGTGCCCACGTCCATGTATTCGATGAAACGCAGGGTCACGCCCGAGCCACGGAAATGGCGCGCGAGCGGCACTATTTCGCCGTCGTTGGTGCCGCGCTTGACGACCATGTTGACCTTGATCGGCTCGAGCCCGACCGATTGCGCGACCGCAATGCCGTCGAGGACGTCGGCGACCGCGAAATCGGCGTCGTTCATGCGGCGAAAGAGGGCGTCGTCGAGCGCGTCGAGGCTTACCGTGACGCGCGTGAGGCCCGCGTCGCGCAATGCGCGCGACTTGCGCGCGAGCAGCGAGCCGTTGGTCGTGAGGGTGAGATCGAGCGGCTTGCCCTCGGGCGTGTGCAGCTTCGCGAGCCGCTCGATCAGGAATTCGATGTTCTTGCGCAGGAGCGGTTCGCCCCCGGTCAGACGGATCTTGGTGACGCCGTGCGCGACGAAAAGCCGCGCGAGACGTTCGATTTCCTCGAGCGAAAGAAGCGCGGAATGCGGCAGGAACGAGTAGTCCTTGTCGAAAACCGAGCGCGGCATGCAGTAGACGCAGCGGAAGTTGCAACGGTCCGTGACCGAGATGCGCAGGTCGCGCAGCGGCCGCGCGAGGACGTCGAACAGCTCGCCAGACGGCGCGCGCACGGTCTGCGCGGCCGGGCTGGGCGGCAGCGAGCGGAGGTCGGCAACAGGGATGATGCGTCGGGACATGGTGTCTTCGTTCTCTCGATGGTTCGATTCTAGCTGAACCTTACCTTGAGCACAGACAAGGGTGAACGCTGATATATCAAAAAAAGCCCGCCGGTAAGGGCGGGCCTTGTATGACGATGCAGCCGTTGCTGCCGGCGCCGGAGGCCGCCGTGAGGGGCGGCTTCCAGCGCGGCTACCGCTCGTGCCGGTCAGGGCTGGCGGGTCGTCTCGACCTGCTGCATCGGCGCGCTGTCTGCCGGCGCCAGCGGCTTGCGCTCGCGCGGCACGCGCGCAGGCTTCGTCACTTGCGCGGCGGCGTCCTGTGCGGCGCGCAGCTTGACGGCGTCGGTGTTGACCCATACGAGACCGGCCGATTCCAGCATCGGACGCAGCGTGTCGGCCGTAGCGGCCGCGCCTGCTTGCGTGTGACGCTGAGTCGCGGGCTCGGCAACCGGCGCCGCGGCTTCGGCTTGCGCCACGACCGCTTCGACCGGTGCGGGTTGAGCGACGGCAGCCGGTTCGGCGGCTTCTGCGTGCGCAGCTTCGACGCGGTCTTCGCGAGCCACCGGCGTTTCGGCGGCAGCGGGCTCCTCGGCGCTCGGGGCCGGAGTGGCGGCAACGGCAACCGGTGCCGCGACAGCCTGAGCCGGTTCGGCTTCGGCCGGCGTGGCGGCAGCAACCGGTTCGACCGCGGGCGCGGCAGGCTCAGCAGCAGGCGCCGGGGTCTCGGCCGGAGCAGCCGTGGCGGCAACCGGCGTTTCGGCGGCCGGTGCTTCAACGGCCGGTGCCTCAGCGGCTGGCGCTTCGACGGCCGGCGTTTCGCTGACTTGCGCGGGCTGTGCCGGTTGCTCTGCGGGTGCAGATTGCACGGCTTCGGCAGCGGCGGCGGCTGCGACCGGCAGGGCCGTCACGACCACAGCTTCGGTGACTGCAGCGTGAGCGGCGGCTTCCGGTGCGCGGGCTTCGGCTTGAGCCTCGACGGGCTCGGCAACGTGCTCGACGGCGGGTTGCTCGCCAGCAGGCGCCGCAACGGTCGATTCGTCGCTGCCTTCGTCAGCGCCGGTTGCGCCTTCGACGCCGTGCGTGCCTTCCGCATCGCGCTCGCGGCGACCGCCACGGAGGCCGCGGCGGCGGCGGCGGCGTTCCTCGCCTTGCGACGTGGCGCCATCTTCCTCGGTGCCGGCGTGGGTCACGCCGTCGGTGAGGGCGGCCTGGGCTGCTTCGGCCGTCCCGGCTTCCGTGCTGGCGGCGTCGAGGCGTGCTTCCTGAGCCTCGGCGGCTTCAGCGGGCTGCTGACGACGACGTTCGCCGCGTTCGGCGCGCTCACCACGTTCACGGCGCTCGCCACGCTCCTGGCGCTCGCCGCGCGGGGCGGATTCGGCTGCTTCGTTGCGGTCCTGGCCGCGCTCGACGCGCTCGATGCGCTGCTCGCGTTCGGCGCGGGGCTCGCGGCCTTCGCGTGCGTCACGTTGCTCGCGCGGTTCGCGTTGTTCGCGCGGCTCGCGGGTGGCGCGACCTTCGCGGCCCTCACGTCCTTCACGCGGTTCGCGTTCCTCACGGCGACCCGAGGACTGGCCGGCGCGCGCGCCGCCCGTGGCCTCGCCACGGCCGGTTGCGTCGCGGCCACCGCCACGGCGGTTGCGGTTGCGATCGCCGGAGCCGGCCTTCTCGCCGCGCTCGGTGCGGGCTTCGCGAGCCGGACGGGCAGCCTTCTCCTGTTGCGCGGCCGGAGCCGGCGCGGGTGCCGCGGCCGGCGCGCCGCCGAACAGGCGCTTGATGAAGGCGAAGAAGCCGCCGCCAGCTGCCGGCGCGGCTGCGACCGGCGCGCCCACGGGGATGGCTTCAACCGGCTTGGCCGCTGCGGACGGGGCCGGGCGCTCGGGCGTGATGCCCTTCACCGCGGCTTCCTGCTTCGGCTTGGCTTCGGCGGTGCGCTTGCTGTAGCCGGTCTCCGACTCGAGCTCGCGAGCCGCTTCTTCGGCCATCTTCCACGAGGCGCGCGGGTCGTCGAGGCGGGTATCGTCGTGACGCAGGCGCTCGAGCTTGTAGTGCGGCGTCTCGAGGTGCTTGTTCGGGATCAGGACCACGCCGACCTTGAAGCGCGACTCGATCTTGTTGATTTCCGAGCGTTTTTCGTTGAGCAGGAAGGCGGTCACTTCGACCGGCACCTGGCAATGGATTGCCGCGGTGTTTTCCTTCATCGCCTCTTCCTGGATGATGCGCAGGACCTGAAGCGCCGACGATTCCGTATCGCGGATGTGACCCGTGCCGTTGCAGCGCGGGCAGGTGACGTGGCTGCCTTCCGAGAGGGCCGGGCGCAGGCGCTGACGCGAGAGCTCCATCAGGCCGAAGCGCGAGATCTTGCCCATCTGCACGCGCGCGCGGTCGTGGCGCAGCGCGTCCTTCAGGCGCTGTTCGACTTCGCGCTGGCTCTTGGCCGACTCCATGTCGATGAAGTCGATCACGATCAGGCCGCCCAGGTCGCGCAGACGCAACTGGCGCGCCACTTCGTCGGCGGCTTCGAGGTTGGTGCGCGCGGCGGTTTCCTCGATGTCGGCGCCCTTGGTCGCGCGCGCCGAGTTCACGTCGATGGCGACCAGTGCTTCGGTGTGGTCGATCACGATCGCGCCGCCCGAGGGCAGCGGCACCGTGCGCGAGTACGCCGTTTCGATCTGGTGCTCGATCTGGAAGCGCGAGAAGAGCGGCACGTCGTCGTGATAGCGCTTCACCTTGCTGACATTGTCCGGCATCACGATATCCATGAAGGCGCGCGCCTGGTCATAGATCTCGGTGGTGTCGATGAGGATTTCGCCAATGTCGGGCTGGAAGTAGTCGCGGATCGCGCGAATGACGAGGCTCGATTCCAGATAGATCAGCATCGGCTGGCCGGACTGGCCGGCCTGCGACGCGGCTTCGATGGCGCGCCACAATTGCAGCAGGTAGTTCAGGTCCCACTGGAGCTCTTCGGCGGAGCGGCCGATGCCGGCCGTGCGCGCGATGATGCTCATGCCGTCCGGCAGTTGCAGCTGCGCCATGGTTTCGCGCAGCTCCTGGCGGTCGTCGCCCTCGATGCGGCGCGAGACGCCGCCGCCGCGCGGGTTGTTCGGCATGAGGACGAGGTAGCGGCCGGCGAGCGAGATGAAGGTCGTGAGGGCGGCGCCCTTGTTGCCGCGCTCTTCTTTCTCGACCTGGACGATCAGTTCCTGGCCTTCCTTGAGGGCGTCCTGAATGCGCGCGCTGCGCATGTCGACGCCTTCGCGGAAGTACTGGCGGGCGACTTCCTTGAACGGCAGGAAGCCATGGCGGTCCTCGCCGTAGTTGACGAAACACGCTTCGAGCGACGGCTCGATGCGGGTGACGATGCCCTTGTAGATATTGCCTTTGCGCTGTTCGCGTCCGGCGGTTTCGATGTCGATGTCGATCAGCTTCTGTCCATCGACGATGGCGACGCGCAGTTCTTCCTGCTGCGTCGCGTTGAACAGCATTCGTTTCATTGAACGGCTCCAGTGCGGCAACGCACGCGGCCCAAGCCCCTCGATGGCGCCCGGCGCTTCGCCTGGCTGCATGGGGGAGAGGGCAGCGGCAAGCCGCGCCTTATTGTGTTTTCACAAGCACGCTGGAGCAGGAATGATGGCGGGGAGAATTGCCTTGTGGGCGACCGGTCCGGCGTTGCGTTGCCATGGACGGGCCGCGTGGGCACATGCGAAATACGTCTTCAAGAGCGGCCAGACCTGCGGGGGCACGGTTTTTCCTGCGCTTCCGATCCGCCCGCCGCCGCTTTGAGCCGCTTGTTGCCGGCTTGTGTCGGTGCTGCGTGCCCTGGCGGCAAACTGCGCCACGCACGACCGCGACAGGATTTGAGCCGCAGCCGCGAACTGCGCGCGCTGCTGGCTGGATCTGCTTTGCGGCTTCATGCATCGAGCAGGTGCCGCGTACGGGAAGCTTTCAGGAACGCCCGTCTTCCCCCTCGGGGTGTCTCGCCACTTTTGACGTCGCCATATCCCGCACATTGCCGGGACGCATCAGGCGCTCGCCGTATTTTCGCCACCAGCGCGTCGGGCTGCAGTCGCTCGAATACGTTGCGACCGCGCGGCATGACTCGCCGGATGAATTCTTTATACCAACCTTCCGTTACCGTCGGAACTCGCCTCGACCGAACGTGCCTGTGGGCGCCGTCCCTGCCGCGCGGATTTCCGTGCGTGCAACTCGTTGCATCTCTTAAGACGGGGTGAGCAACCGGCCCCGGGCGCAAGTAAAATATCGGTTTATCGCTTGCCGCCTGCGCATGCCGCGAGGTTCAAGATCCCGGAGAAGCGCCCTTGGGTATTGGTCGGGCGAATCAGGAACTTTTTGGCCGTTTGGCCTGCCGTCGCGTCAGCGCTGGGCAAATTATATTCAGAATGAAAGAGTTAGGCAAAATATCCCAGAATCAGGTCGCAAGCGACCAGGTTTCGTTCGTCGAGATCGACGAAGGCTCCGCGGGTCAGCGGATCGATAATTTCTTGCTGCGCGTCTGCAAGGGCGTGCCGAAGAGCCATATCTATCGCATCCTGCGCAGCGGGGAAGTGCGCGTGAATAAGGGGCGCATCGACGC
>JAITTX010000419.1 GCA_031286755.1 Paraburkholderia sp. | reverse complement strand
GGCGACGAGGCTGAAGATCAGGCCGATCTCGAGCGCGCCCAGTAGCGAGTAGAGGGACATGGGGAAATCCTGTTGCGGTCTCCGGCCGGTGGAGTGCGGCCACCGCGGGCGGCCACGGTAATGGTTACCACGGTGGCCACTGCGCCGGATGGGTCGCCGCCAGCGCACGCAGCCCGGGTAGGGCGGCGCGCGCTGGCGGGCACGAGGCCCGTTCTGGGCCGGTACGTTTTTTTCCGGCTCGACTGCGTCGTTGTTGCGTCTTGTTGTTGTAGCGTGTCCGGCTGGCCGCTCTACGGTTTCCGGCAGCTTTTCCGCGCGGTTTCCGATCGGCAACGCAGCGCGCGCGCTTACTTCACGACCGTGGTGGCGTCCTTGAGCAGATCGTCGGAGAGCTTCACGCCCTGTTTTTGCGCGGCGGTCGGGTTCACGTACAACTGCAGCTTGTTGCTGGTTTCCGATGCGATCGCGCCGGGTTTTTCGCCCTTCAGGATGCGCACGACCACCTTGCCGGTCTGATGGCCGAGGTCGCTGTAGTCGATGCCGAGCGCCGCGACGGCGCCGCGCTTCACGCTGTCCGTATCCGCGGCCACGAGCGGGATCTTCGCGTCGTTGGCGACTTTCACGAGCGCCTCGTAGGCCGAGACGACGTTGTTGTCGGTGTTCGTGTAGATCACGTCGACCTTGCCGATCAGGCTCTTGGCGGCCGGGCCGATATCCACGGTGCGCGGCGCGGCGGCTTCCTTGAGCGTCATGCCCTGCTGCGCGAGCATGGCCTTGAGTTGCTTCACGACCACCACCGAGTTCGCTTCGCCGGGGTTGTAGACCATCCCCACGTTCTTCGCGTTCGGCACCACGCGCTTGATGAGCGCGATTTGCCTGTCGAGCGGGAGCTTGTCGGATACGCCGGTCACGTTGGTGCCGCTCGGGGCCCACGTCTTCACGAGCTGCGCGGCAACCGGGTCGGTCACGCCCGAGTAGACCACGGGCACCGTCTTCGTTGCGGCAACAACGGCCTGCGCCGAAGGCGTGGCGATCGCGACGATCGCGCTCGGGTTGTCGCCCACGAACTTGCGGGCGATCTGCGCGGCCGTGCCGGTGTTGCCCTGCGCGCTCTGGTATTCCCACTTGAGGTTCGTGCCGGCGTCGTAGCCCGCGGCCTTCAGCTCGTCGCGCACGCCGTCGCGGATGGCATCGAGTGCCGGGTGCTCGACGATCGACAGCACTTCCACAGTCGCGGTTTCGGCCGCATGGGCGGCGCCGGTGGCGAACGCGAGCGCGGCGGCGCCGGCGATCAGGCTAAGGGTGGCGGCCCTGGCGGCTTGCGTGAAGCTCTTCATGCTCTTTGATCTCCCCCGAATGTTCGGTTCTTGCGGTTTTTTCGGTGCGGGCCGGCGCATGGGCCGGCGGCAAGGCAGCGAGCATACCACCGCCCCTTGCGTGCCTGGAACGCGCGCGAGGCGGATGGTGCCCGGATGCGACGGTGGCGCGGCGGCGAGCGGAAAATCGCCTGCGAGATTTTCGGGAAAATACGGCGGTATGCCGGAAATTTTCCTGGTTTCTGATTGGAAATAATGGTTCGGCATACGCCTGGTGGTTATGGCATGGCTATCCGATGAGGGTGTTATTTCGCTGAAATGAAAACGTAATTTTTGTTAATGAAATCAATCGCTTGGCGTGT
This sequence comes from Paraburkholderia sp., assembly GCA_031286755.1. Taxonomy (GTDB): domain Bacteria; phylum Pseudomonadota; class Gammaproteobacteria; order Burkholderiales; family Burkholderiaceae; genus Paraburkholderia. The sequence continues at coordinate 3,739 of JAITTX010000419.1, read as the reverse complement.
TTTGCATTTAGGGTTTTCACTATATTCAGGGTATGAGTTATGGAGTGATTTATCAGTCATCTTAAATAGCCATCCGCGCGGATAAATGTAATCGATGATGCGCTCTTCGGATTTTAAGAAAAGAGTGGTTGAAAATCGAGATTTCAAATCGGAAACCGATTTCCGCACATGCCCGCCTGGCGGGCTTTTCGAGGCTCTCCGGCACCCTCGAAACCCCTCGCACGCCGATTTTTCAAGGGTTTTCAGCGTTCTCGGGGTGGTTTTCGTCAATTGACATATATCAATATCTCCATCGATATCCGAAAAAACCCTCGGTTGCGGAAAGATCGGTTTTATTGATAGCATCCGCGGGTCGCTGATTGAGGCCGGACCACCTTTCCGGTTTGAAATGCAGCGAACGGGGCAGGCGGATCGCTTGCGCAATAGAAACCGTACCCACGGTTTCTCCGAACTGAAGCCGCTACCAGGCGGCCGATACATGCCGGGCCCCGTTGCGTCTTTTGTTTTTTGGCCCGTCCTGGTTGTCCTCCCTGGCCAGTCCTCGGGGTGCTGTTCGCTTGCGCAGGTCATGCCGCTTGCCCGGTTGACCCTAAAACAATCGAGGAGCTCCTGATGACGCCGCTGTTCAGCTTTAACCGTCTTACTTCGCTTTCCGTGGCCGCCGCGCTGCTTGCATTCGGTGCGGCCGCGAACGCCGACACCGTGAAGATCGCCATTGCCGGCCCGTTCAGCGGCCCGGTTGCCCAGTACGGCGACATGGTCAAGGCGGGCGCCCTGACCGCGATCGAGCAGATCAACGCCGCTGGCGGCGCGAACGGCAACAAGCTCGAAGCCGTCCTGATGGACGACGCATGCGAGCCGAAGCAGGCCGTCGCGGTCGCGAACAAGATCGTTTCGCAGCACATCCAGTACGTAGTCGGCCACGTGTGCTCGGGCTCGACGATCCCCGCTTCGGACATCTACGAGAACGAAGGCGTGGTGATGGTCACGCCGTCGGCAACCGCGCCGCAGCTCACCGAAGGCAAGAAGCGCCAGTACATCTTCCGCACGATCGGCCGCGACGACCAGCAAGGTCCGGCCGCCGCCGCGTACATCATCGACAAGGTCAAGCCGAAGAAGGTCGCGATCCTGCACGACAAGCAGTCGTACGGCCAGGGCATCGCCACCTCGGTCAAGGCCGCGCTCGACAAGGCGCACATTCCCGTCGTCGTGTTCGAGGGCATCAACGCAGGCGATTCGGACTACTCGGCAGTCGTCACCAAGCTCAAGTCGCAGGGCGTGGACTTCGTCTACTTCGGCGGCTATCACCCGGAAATGGGCCTCCTGATGCGCCAGTCGCGTGAACAGGGCGTGAAGGCCACCTTCATGGGACCGGAAGGCGTGGGCAACAAGGACGTGACGGCGATTGCCGGCCCGGCTTCGGAAGGCATGCTCGTCACACTGCCGGCCGACTTCGCTGCGGACCCGGCCAACGCGAAGCTCGTGAAGGCCTTCGCCGACGCCAAGCGCGACCCGAACGGCCCGTTCCAGATGCCGGCTTACGCCGCGGTCGAAGTGATCGCCAGCGGCATCGCCGGCGCGAAGAGCACCGACCCGACCAAGGTTGCGGCCTGGCTGCACAAGAACGCCGTCAACACGCCGATCGGCAAGGTGGAATACGACAAGCAGGGCGACCTGAAGTCGTTCCGCTTCGTCGTCTACACGTGGCACAAGGACGCCACGAAGACCGCCGCGAACTGATCCTGACGCTGCGCTAACGGCGCGGTCGCGAACGCCCCGCTTCCCGCTGCGGCGGGTGGGGCGTTCCCGCAGTGCTTGCGTGCGCAACGAAATACAAAAAACTCGGGTCGACACCGTTTCAAAGGTCGCTTCAAAGGTCGCTTCAAAGATCTCTTATCGGCTTCAACCGGCTTGACCGCCGCGGGGCTTACGCATGAATGATTTTCTTCCGCAGTTCACCCAGCAGCTCGTCAACGGGCTCACGCTGGGTGCGATCTATGCGCTGATCGCCATTGGCTACACGATGGTCTACGGCATCATCGGCATGATCAACTTCGCTCACGGCGAGATCTACATGATCGGCGCCTATGTGGGTCTCGTCACGCTCACGGCCATCGGCGTCTCGGCGGGCTATCCGCTGCCGCTCGTGCTGGGCGCGGCGCTCATTGTCTCGGTGCTGGTCACCGGGCTCTACGGTTTCGCGGTCGAGCGCGTCGCGTATCGGCCGCTGCGCGGCGGGCCGCGCCTCGTGCCGCTCATTTCCGCCATCGGCATGTCCATCTTTCTGCAGAACTACGTGCAGATCGGGCAGGGCGCGCGCGACGTGTCCGTGCCGCAGCTCATCTCCGGCGCGCTCGACTTCAACATGGGCGGCAACTTCGAAGTGACGATTCCGTATGCGCGCATGCTGATCGTCGGCGTGACGGTCGTGCTGATGGTCGCGCTCACGCTCTTCATCTCGCGCTCGCGCATGGGCCGCGCGTGCCGCGCCTGCGCCGAGGACATGAAGATGGCCAACCTGCTCGGCATCGACACGAACCGCGTGATCTCCTTCACGTTCGTGCTCGGCGCGATGCTCGCTGCGGTGGGCGGCGTGCTGATCGGCCTCACCATCGGCAAGCTCAATCCGTATATCGGCTTCATCGCGGGCATCAAGGCGTTCACCGCGGCGGTGCTCGGCGGCATCGGCAGCATTCCGGGTGCGATGCTCGGCGGCGTGCTGCTGGGTCTGGCCGAAACCCTCGCGTCGGGCTACATGCCGGCCGAGTACAAGGACGTCGTGGCGTTCGGCCTGCTCGTGCTGGTGCTGCTGTTCCGTCCCACCGGCCTGCTCGGCAAGCCGGACGTCGAAAAGGTGTGAGGGCGCTATGAGTCAGACTGTTTCGGTTCGCGTGGCCGCCAAAGACACACAAGGCCCGTCGTCGTCGCAGACCGTGAAGGGCGCGCTCGCCGCGGCCATTGCGACGATCATCCTCACCGCACCCATCCTCGGCCTGCAGCTCACGCTCGACGGCTATCAGGTCGTGCTGCACCAGCACTGGCGTCCCGTGTGGATTGCCGCCGCCGTGGTGTTCGTGTTCCAGCTCGTCAAGCCGATGTTTGTGCGCGCAACCAGTTCTGTGCGTCTGCCCAGGGCGCCCGCGCTCGGCGCGCGCCAGCAGCGCGTGGCGATCTGGGTGCTGCTCGCGTTCGGCGCTGTGTTCCCGTTCATGGGCTCGCGCGGCGCAGTGGACGTGGCCACGCTCGCGCTCATCTACGTGATTCTCGGCCTCGGCCTGAATATCGTGGTGGGCTTCGCGGGCCTGCTCGATCTCGGCTATGTGGGCTTCTACGCGGTGGGCGGCTATACCTATGCGCTGCTCAACCAGTACTTCGGCTTCACGTTCTGGGAATGCCTGCCGCTCGCGGCGCTTGCCGCGGCCACCTTCGGCTTTGTGCTCGGTTTTCCGGTGCTGCGCCTGCGCGGCGACTATCTCGCCATCGTGACGCTCGGCTTCGGCGAGATCATCCGCCTGCTGCTCAATAACCTCACGAGCATCACGGGCGGCCCGGACGGCATCTCCAGCATTCCCAAGCCCACGGTGTTCGGCTTCGAGATGGCCCGCCACGCGAGCGTGGAAGGCGCGAAGACGTTCAATGAACTGATTGGCATCCCATACCAGGGCGAGCACATGGTGATCTTCCTGTACCTGCTCGCGCTGGTGCTGGTGGCGTTCACGCTGTTCGTGACGAGCCGCCT
>JAITTX010000320.1 GCA_031286755.1 Paraburkholderia sp. | reverse complement strand
CTCCTTCCATTGCGCGGGCACGTCCACTTGCGGGCGATGGTAGTCGGGGCCCACCATGCAGCCGCTCGCGAGGAACGTGACGGACACTGCCAGCGCGAGCGGCAGCAAGCGGCCCGCCGTGCGCCGCAACGGCAGGCACGGCGCAGGTTCGAGCGCAGGCTCAAGCGGCTGTTCAAGCGGCTGTTCAAGCGGGGCTTCAAGCAGCCCCGGACGGCGATTCGTCTTCATGGTGCGCTCTCATCGGCCTGGCGGTTCCAGGGCAGGCGTGCGGCCCAGCGTGCGAGGCGTGCGCGCAGGCGGTCGAGGAACAGATAGATCACGGGCGTGGTGTACAGGGTGAAGAGCTGGGAGAGGAGCAGGCCGCCCATCACCGTCACGCCGAGCGGCTGGCGCAGCGAGGCGCCCTGGCCAATGCCCGCGGCCAGCGGCACGGCGCCCAGCACGGCGGCGAAGGTCGTCATCATGATCGGCCGCAGCCGCACCACGGCGGCCTCGTGAATCGCGTCGCGCGCGTTCTTGCCTTCGTTGCGCTGCAACTGGATGGCGACGTCCACCATCATGATGCCGTTCTTCTTCACGATGCCGATCAGCAGGATGATGCCGATCATCGCGATGACCGAGAACGGCGTGCCGAAGATCAGCATCGCCAGGATGGCGCCGATGCCGGCCGAAGGCAGCGTCGAGAGAATCGTGAGCGGGTGGATGGTGTTTTCGTAGAGCACGCCCAGCACGATATAGACCACGCCGAGCGAAGCGAGAATGAGCAGCGGCACCGTGCCCATCGACTGCGCGTACGCTTGCGCCGCGCCCGCGAACGCGCCGTGGATGGAGGCGGGCATGCCGATGTCGCGCTGCGCCTGCTCGATGATCTTGCCCGCCTCGGAAAGCGAGCCGCCCTGGGGCAGGTTGAACGAGATCGTGCCGGCCACTTCGCCGCTCTGGTGATTGACCTGGGTGGCCGTGTGGCCGGTGGTCCAGTTCATGAGCGCGGTCACGGGCACCATGGTTTCGGCTGCGGTGCTGTTCGCGCTGCCGCTCGAACTGCCGCCCTTGCTGTTGGCGATCGAGTTGTTCTGCACGTTGGCCACGGCGTTCGCATTGCGCGCATTGGTATTGCTGACTGTGCTGCTGGCGGTGGTGACCGCGCTATAGGGCGTGACGCCCGACACCGTGGTGGTCGGCATTTGCGTGGAAGCGGAGCCGCTCGCGTTGCCCGCCGCCGTGCTCAGATAGATGTGGTTGAACGACTGCGGATACTGCCAGTATTGCGGCGCCACTTCCATCACCACGAAGTACTGGTTGATGGGGTTGTAGATGGTGGAGACCGTGCGCTGGCCGAAGGCGTCGTAGAGCACGCTGTCGATCTGGTTCGGATCGAATCCGTAGCGCTTGGCTGTCGCGCGGTTTACGGTGACATAGGCCTGCAGGCCGTTTTGCTGCAAGTCCGAGTTCACGTCGGTGAGCGTGCCGTGGTGCTTGTTCAACTCGGTGATGAGTCTGGGCACCCATTTGAAGAGCGCGTCGGCGTCGTCGCTCGTGAGCGTGTACTGGTACTCGGCCGCCGCCTGGCGCCCGCCGATCTGCAGATCCTGCTGCGCCTGGAGGAACAGGCGCGCGCCCGAGACCGCGTTGAGCTTGGGCCGCAGGCGGTTCACGACCTCGGTGGCGGAAAGCTTGCGTTGCGCGAGCGGCTTGAGCTCGATGAAGACCGTGGCCGAGTTGAGCGCGCGCCCGCCCGTGAAGCCCGCGACCGAGGCCACGGCGGGGTCTTTCTGCACGATGTCCTGCAACTGCGCGAGCTTCTTCTCCATCGCCGCGAACGAGATGCTCTGGTCGGCGATGATCTGGCCGATCAGAATGCCCGTGTCCTGCTCGGGAAAGAAGGTGCCGGGGAGCAGGCGCGCGAGAAACACATTGCCGATCAGCAGCGCGAACAGGATGAAGATGGTGAGCCGCGCATGGTTGAGCGCGACGTCGAGTGTGCGCGAATAGAACTGCTTGAAGTGCTCGAACTGCGCGTTGATCCACTGGGCCGCGCGCGAGGGCTTGCGCTCCGTGTGCTCGCGCTTGAGCACGTAGGCGCACATGGCCGGCGTGACCGTGAGCGAGACCACGAGCGAGATGACGATCGCGATCGAGAGCGTCATCGCGAACTCGTGAAAGAGCAGGCCGACGATGCCCGGCATCAGCAGGATCGGCAGGAACACGGCAATCAGCGAGAGGCTCATGGAAAGCACCGTGAAGCCCACTTCGCCCGCGCCGCGCAGCGCGGCCTCCTTCGGTTCGAGCCCGGCCTCGATATGGCGCACGATGTTTTCGAGCACCACCACGGCGTCGTCCACCACGAAGCCGGTGCCGATGGTGAGCGCCATCAGCGAGAGCGAGTCGATGCTGTAGCCGAGCAGGTACATGGGCCCGAACGAGCCCACGATGGACAGCGGCAGCGCCACGGCCGGAATGAGCGTGGCGCGCGGCGAGAGCAGGAACACGAACACCACGCCGATCACGAGCAGCACGGCGATAAAGAGCGTGCGCTCGGTGTCGGCCACCGAGGCGCGCACGGCCTCCGAGCGGTCGATCGCCACGTTCACCTTGATCGTGCCGGGCAGCGCCGCCTCGATATAGGGCAGGCGCGCCTGAATCTGCTGCACCGTTTTCACGACGTTGCTGCCCGGCATGGGGTAGACGATCACGAGCACCGCCGACTTGCCGTTGAAGAGGCCGGCGTTGCGGATGTTCTCGTTGGAGTCGTTCACCGTGCCCACGTCGCGCAGATACACGGGCGCGCCGTCGCGGTAGGCGATGATCACGTCGCGGAACGGCGCGGCGTTGCTGATCTGGTCGTTCGAGGTCACCACGAAGCGCTGGTCCCCCTGGTCGAGGTGGCCTTTCGCGCTGTTCGCGTTGGCCGCGCCAATGGCGGCGCGCACGTCTTCGAGCCCGATGCCGTAGCTATTAAGCTTGCCGGGCTCCAGCTCCACGCGCACCGAGGGCAGCGCGCCGCCGCCCAGCGTGATCTGGCCCACGCCGTCCACCTGCGAGAGCTGCTGCATGATCACGGAATCGGCGGAGTCGTAGAGCTGCGCTTTCGTGAGCGTGTCGGAGGTGAGCGCGAGCACCATGATCGGCGCGCTCGCGGGGTTGTACTGGCGGTAAGTGGGGTTGCTGCGCAGCGTGGTGGGCAAGTCGGCGCGCGCGGCCTGAATGGCCGCCTCCACGTCGCGCGCGGCACCGTTGATGTCGCGGTTCAGGCCGAACACCACCACGATCAGTGAGGATCCCACATTATTGATCGAGGTGAGCTGGCTCACGTCGGCGATGGTGCCGAGGCGCCGCTCGAGCGGCTCGGCCACCGTGGACGCCATGGTCTCGGGGCTCGCGCCCGCCATGCTCGCCTGCACCACGATCACCGGAAAGGCAATGTTGGGCAGCGGCGCCACCGGCAGCCGGAAGAAGGCGAGCGTGCCGGCGAGGAGGATCGCGATCGCGAGCAGCGAAGTCGCGACCGGCCGCCGGATGAAGAGCGCCGAGAGGTTCACGGCGTGCCCTCGGGGGCGGGCGGCGCGCCCGGGCCACCGCCAGGCCCACCACCAGGCCCACCACCTGCATCGCCGTTCGCGCCACCGGCTTCATCGCCGCTTTGGCCGCGGTTGCGCTTGCGCCCGAAGCGCTCGGCGAGCCGGTCGAAGAACAGATAGATCACGGGCGTCGTGAAGAGCGTGAGCAGTTGCGACACCGTGAGCCCTCCGATGATCGCGAGGCCGAGCGGGCGGCGCAGCTCCGAGCCCGTGCCGCTGCCGAGCAGCATGGGAAGCGCGCCGAGCATGGCGGCGAGCGTGGTCATGAGGATCGGCCTGAAGCGCAGGAGCGAGGCCTCGAAGATCGCCTCGCGCGGCGGCTTGCCGTGCACACGCTCGGCTTCGAGCGCGAAGTCCACCATCATGATGGCGTTCTTCTTGACGATGCCGATCAAGAGCACGATGCCGATGATGCCGATCACGTCGAGGTCCTTGCCCGCCATCATCAGCGCGAGCAGCGCGCCGATGCCGGCCGAGGGCAGCGTCGAGAGGATCGTCACCGGATGGACGTAGCTCTCGTAGAGCACGCCCAGCACGATATACACGGCCACGATGGCCGCGATCAGCAGATAGACCTCGCTGGAAAGCGAATCTTCGAACGCCTGCGCCGCGCCCTGGAACGACGTGGTGATCGAAGGCGGCAGGTTCACGGCGGCCTGGGCCTTGCCGATGTCGCGCACGGCGGCGGAGAGCGACGCGCCATCGGCGAGGTTGAACGAGATCGTGACCGAGGGGAACTGCGCGAGGTGGCTGATCATCAGCGGCGAGCGCGTGATGTTGATGGTCGCGATGCCCTTGAGCGGCACCTGGCCCGAGGCGGCGGTCTGGCTCGGCAGATAGATGTCGCCGATCGACTCCACCGTGGGCAGCGACTCGGGCTTGGCCACGAGAATCACGCGGTACTGGTCCGACTGCTGGAAGATGGTGGAGACGATGCGCTGGCCGAGCGCGTCGTAAAGCGCGTTGTCGATGGTCGCCGCCGTGATGCCGTAGCGCGCCGCGAGCTGGCGGTTCACCTGCACGTTCACGGAAAGGCCGTCGGTGTTCAGGTCGCTCGTGACGTCGGCAATCGAGGGAATCTGCTTCATGCGCGCGATGAGCGCCGGCACGTATTGCTCGAAGGCCTGCTGGTTGGGCCCGCGCAGCACGAAGTTGTACTGGTTGCGCGAGACCGTGGTGTCGAGCGTGAGATCCTGCTCGGGCTGCAGATAGAGGCGGATGCCCGGCACCTTCGCCACCGACTGCTGGATGCGCCGCGCGATGTCCTCGGCGGTTTCGGAGCGGTCGTCGTGCGACTTCAGGTTGATGAGGAAACGCCCGTTGTTGAGCGTGTTGTTGATGCCGTCGATGCCCACGTACGAGGTGAGCGAAACCACATCGGGGTCCTTGAGAATTTCCTCGGCGAGTGCGGACTGGCGGCGCACCATCGCCTGATACGAGACCGAGTTGTCGGCCACGCTGATGCCCTGGATCACGCCCACGTCCTGCACCGGGAACAGGCCCTTGGGTATTGCCACGTACAGCAGGCCCGTGACCACCACCGTGGCCACGGCCACCACGAGCGTGAGCGTCTGATGGTCGAGCACCCAGCGCAGGCCGCGCTCGTAGGCGTTGAGCGTCTTGTTGAAAAGGCCTTCGCTGAGGCGCTCGAAGCGGCTCGGGTGGCGCTCGGCCTGGGCGCGCAGGATGCGCGCGCACATCATGGGCACGACGGTGAGCGAGACCACGGCGGAGAGCACGATGGTGACCGCGAGCGTGACCGCGAATTCGCTGAAGAGCCGCCCGATCACGCCGCCCATGAAGAGCAGCGGAATCAGCACCGCGATGAGCGAGATCGTGAGGGAAAGAATCGTGAAGCCGATCTGCCCCGCGCCCTTGAGCGCCGCCTGCAAAGGTTTATCGCCCTCCTCCAGATAGCGCACGATGTTCTCGATCATCACGATCGAGTCGTCCACCACGAAACCGGTGGCGATGATGAGCGCCATCAGCGAGAGATTGTCGATCGAGTAGCCGAGCTCGTACATGAGCGCGAGCGTGCCGATCAGCGAGACCGGCACCGAAATGCTCGGGATGATGGTGGCGGGCAGATTGCGCAGGAACACGAAGATCACGGCCACCACCAGCGCCACGGCGAGCACGAGCTCGAAGGCTGCGTCGTTGACCGAGGCCTGGATCACGCCCACGCTGTTGGATACCACCGTGACCTTCATGCCGGCCGGCAGCGTGGCTTCCAGTTGCGGCAACTGGCGCATGATCTGGTTGACCGTGGCGATCACGTTCGCGCCCGGCTGGCGCTGCACGTTCAGCACGATGGCGGGCTCTTTGTTGTACCACGCGCCGCGCTCGACATCCTGGGCCGCCGTGGACACGCGCGCGACGTCGCGCATGAACACGGGCGAGCCGTTCTGGTAGGCGATGACCGTGTCTTCGTAATCCTTCGGGTCGGAGATCTGGTCGTTCGAGTTGATCGTGTAGTCGAGCTCGGGTCCGTCGAAGTTGCCCTTCGGTGCGCTGATGTTCACGTTGGCGAGCAGCGTGCGCAGGTCGTCGAGATTCAGGCCGTAGCCAGCCAGCTTTTGCGGGTCGGCTTCCACGCGCACGGCGGGCACGTTGCCGCCCGCCGTGCTCACGAGACCCACGCCCGGCACCTGCGAGATCTTCATCGCGAGCCGGTTGTTGGCGGCGTCCTGCAACTGCGTGAGCGACATCGACTTCGAGGTCAGCGCGAGCGTGAGAATGGGCTGGTCGGCGGGGTTGACCTTCGCGTAGGTGGGCGGCGCGGGCAGGCCGCTCGGCAGATAGCTGTTGGCCGCGTTGATGGCCTGCTGCACGTTCTGCTCGGCCACGTCCAGGTTGAGCGAGAGATCGAACTGCAGCGTGATGACCGAGGCGCCCTCGGAGCTGTACGAGACCATCTGCTGCAAACCCGGAATCTCGCCGAGCTGCACTTCGAGCGGCGCCGTGACCGTGGTGGCCATGACGGTCGGGCTGGCACCGGGGTAGAAAGTCTGCACCTGGATGGTCGGGTAGTCGACCGACGGCAGCGACGACACCGGCAGGAATTTCATCGCCAGCAGGCCGACCAGCACCATCGCGATCATCAGCAACGAAGTCGCGACGGGCCGCAGGATGAAGAGACGCGAAATATTCATCGGCGCGAGGTCGGTGGATCAGGATGCGGGGGCGGCCTGGGCGGCGGCCGGTTGTGCCTGCGCGCCAGCGGCGCTCGCACCCGATGCACCCGACGCGCCCGACGCGGGCGGCAGCGGCCTGGCTTGCGCATGCGAGCCGTTGCCCATGCGCGCCGCGCTCGCGCCTTGCGCCGCGCCGGCCTTCGCTTCAGAGGGCTGGATTTTCGCGCCGTCGTTGAGGCGGTCGAGCCCGTCGGTCACCACGCGCTGGCCTGCCGCGAGACCCGCGCTGATCACCGTATGCTGGCCGTCGCTCGGGCCCAGCGTGACCTTGTGGACCGACACGGTATTGTCGGCGTTCACGAGATACACATAGTTGCCGGGCGCGCCGGTCTGCACGGCGGGCGTGGGCACGAGCACGGCGCTCGCCATGGTGTCCACGAGCAGCTTCACGTTCACGAACTCGTTGGGAAAGAGCGCCTCGTCGTCGTTGGGCACGCTCGCGCGCAGCGTGACCGTGCCGGTGGCCGTGGCCATCTGGTTGCCGATGGCGTAGAGCGTGCCGGTGGCGAGCTGCCGGGTGTTGTCGCTGCTGTAGATCGTGACCGGCAGCTGCGCACCGGCGTTCACGCGCTGCAGCACGCTGGAGAGCGAGTTTTGCGGCACGGTGAATTGCACCGTGGTGGGCTTCATCTGCGTGATGACGGCGATGCCGGTGGAACTCGACGCTGTCACGTAGTTGCCAGGATCGACGAGGCGCAGGCCCACGCGCCCGGACACCGGCGCGGTGATGTGGCAGTAGGCGAGATCGAGCTCGAATTGCTTGATGTTGGCGAGATCGGCCTTCACGGCCGCCTCGTCCTGGGCGACGAGGAATTGCTGGTCGGTGTACGTTTGCTCGGCCACCGACTGCTTTTCGTGCAGTTGCGTGTAGCGGGCCAGGTCGGCGCGCGCCTGCGCGAGCGAGGCGCGGTCCTTGGCGAGCTGCGCCTCGGCCTGCTCCTTGCTGATCTCGTACTGGCGCGGATCGATTTGCGCGAGGAACTGGCCTTTCGCGACTTCCTGGCCCTCGCGGTAGCCGACTTCGGTGAGGTAGCCGCTCAATTGCGGCAGCACCGTGACGGTGGCGATTGGCGTGACGGTGCCGAGCGCGTCGAGCGTCACCGGCATCGCGCCGAGCGTGGCGGGCGCAACGGTCACGACCTGCGGGGCCGCGGCGTGCTCGGGCTTCTTGCCGCGCAGCACGTGCATGACGACGAGCGCGACGAGCACCAGCACGACCAGCGCGAGGATCCAGCGCCCGCGCCGCTTGCGTGGCGGCGGCGTCTCGGGGCCGCTGGACGCGGGTGGCGCAGGGGGCTGTGTGGCTTGTGGGTCTTGCGGGGCAGCGGGGTGGTTTGGCGTGTCGCTCATGCCATTCTCCCAGTGGTGCCGACGATACCCGCGGCGCGCGCGCTCGCGCGGCTGCGGAGGTCATGTGCGGAACAGCGCGGACGGGCCGCTGCGGCGCCGTGCCGGTTCTCGTCGGTTCGCATACGCATACTCTTGGTTGTTGTTGGTCGCCGAAACTGGGCGCGCAATTTCGCTGCAAGGGCCGGACCACGAAGGCTGGCAACTTGCAGTCTAACCAACTCGCGCGTTAATTTCGAAACGTCAGGTATTTGAAAGATTTAGCCTTATTACAAGGGACGGTTTCGTCATCCGGCTCTGCGGGTTTTACCGGTGGCAGGCTCGATCGGGGTGAGCGGCCAGCAACGGAAACCGGCGGTCACATGCAGTGCGCACGCTACCTGGCAATCCTTGCAATAAGCTTTCGTTGAGCGGGAAGTTCTGCGCCAGCGCAATCGCGGCAATCGCGGGCGCGTGTTCCACCTCCGCGTTTCAGCGGTTTTCGCGCGGCCGCTCGCCAAGCTGGTCGCGCAGCGCTCTGCGCATCACCTTGCCCGTTGCCGTGAGCGGCAGGCTCTCCACGAAATGAATCTGGCGCGGGTACTCGTGCGCCGCGAGACGGGTCTTCACGTGCTGCTGGATCTCGCTCACGAGCGCCGCGTTGCCCACATAACCGGGATTGAGCACGACGAACGCCACCACGATCTCGGTGCGCTCGCTATCGGGGGCGCCTACCACGGCCGCCATGCACACGGCGGGGTGCTTGAGCAGCGAGTCCTCGATGGCGCCCGGGCCGATGCGGTAGCCCGCGCTCGTGATGACGTCGTCGTCGCGGCCCACGAAGCGGAAGAAGCCGCCCGCGTCGCGCGCGCCCTGGTCGCCGGTGAGCAGGAAGCGCCCGCGGAACTTCTCGCGCGTGGCGGCCTCGTTGCGCCAGTAGCCGAGGAACATGACCGGGTCCGGCGCGGCAATGGCGATATTGCCGATCGCGCCAGGCGGCAGTTCGTGGCCCGCGTCGTCGACGATGGCTACCGCATGGCCCGGCACCGCGCGCCCGATCGCGCCGGGCTGCGGGTCGAACAGCGCGGCGCAGGAGGACAGCACCACGTTGCACTCGGTCTGCCCGTAGAACTCGTTGATGGTGACGCCCAGTGCCGCGCGCCCCCACGCGATCAACTCCGCGCCCAGCGACTCGCCGCCGCTCGCCACCGACTTCAGCGCGAACGTCCAGCGCTCGGGGCGCTCGACCGCGCGCATCATCTTGAGTGCGGTGGGCGGCAGGAACGTATGCGAGACGGCATGGCGCGCCATCAGCTCGAATGCGGCCTCGCCGTCGAACTTCGCGAAGCGCCGCCCGAGCACGGCCACGCCGTGATGCCACGCGGGCAGGAGCACGTCGAAGAGGCCGCCGATCCACGCCCAGTCCGCGGGTGTCCACATGAGGCTCGCGCCGTGCGGAAAGCCCTGCTGCGAGATCTCCACGCCGGGCAGATGCCCGAGCAGCACGCGGTGCGCATGCAGCGCGCCTTTCGATTTGCCGGTCGTGCCCGAGGTGTAGATGATGATGGCGGGATCGTCGGCGGCGGTGTCGACCGGCGTGAAGTCGGGCGAGGCCGCGTTCGTCTCGGCCCGGAAGTCGCGCGTGCCGGGCGGCAGTGCGGCGTGGGTCGCGCTGCGGGTGTTGTTGTTGTCGTTGTTGTCGGCGGCGGGCGGATCCTCGACGAGGTAGACGTCGCGCAGCGCGGGCAGCGCCGCGCGGATTTCGGCGAGCTTCGCGTAGCCCGCGCGGTCGGTGACGAGCGCGACGGTGCCGCTGTCGGCGAGCCGGTGCTCGATGGCGTCCACGCCGAAGAGCGCGAAGAGCGGCACCGCCACGAGCCCCGCCTTGTAGATGGCCAGGTGCGCGATGGCCGTCTCGGGCGATTGCGCGAGGAACACGGCCACGCGCTCGCCGCGCGTGGCGCCGTGCGCGAGCAGGGCATTGGCGAAGCGGTTCGAGAGCGCCTTGAGATCGTCGAAGGTGTAGCTCGCGGCGTTCCCTGCGGCGTCTTCGTAGACGAGCGCGAGACGGCCGCTGCCGTCGGCCCACTTGTCGCAGGCATCGACGCCGATGTTGTAGCGCGCGGGAATCTGCCAGCGAAAGGCGCGGGTCACGCTTTGCCAGCTCTGGCCTTCGAGTTGCATGCTCGGCTCCGGAGGGAGGGCGGCGCCGCATCGTGTGCGGCGCCGTCGCGGCGATAGTCGGGTGAACGACTATAGCGCGGCCAGCGCGCTTGCGGGGCGCTGTGGTGAAGCCGGCGCGCTGCGGGCTTTCCCGGGTAGCGGCGCGGCGCAAGGCCGGGCACGGGAGACCGGGTGTGGCCGGGCGAGGGCGTGTGGAAAACGGCTCAGCTCATGATGCCGATCTGCCACGGCACGAATTCGTGATCGCCCAGGCCGAGCAATTCGCTTTTCGTGCGCGTGCCCGAAGCGGTCGCGAGCATCGCCTCGAAGATCGCGCGGCCCATGCTCTCGACGCTCGCGGTGCCGTCGAGTATGCCGCCGCAGTTCAGGTCCATGTCTTCCACGAGGCGTTCGTACATGGGCGTGTTGGTGGCGAGCTTGAGCGACGGCACCGGCTTCGCGCCGAACATCGAGCCGCGCCCCGTGGTGAACGCGATGAGGTTGGCGCCGCCCGCGATTTGCCCGGTGGCGGAGACCGGGTCGAAGCCGGGCGTGTCCATGAACACGAGGCCGTGCTGCGTGACCGGCTCCGCGTAGCGGTAGACCTCCATCAGCGGGCCGGTGCCGCCTTTCATCGACGATCCAATCGACTTCTCGAAGATGTTCGCGAGTCCGCCCATCTGATTGCCCGGACTGACCTTGCCGTTGATCTGCACGTCGCGGCCAACGGAATACGCTTCCTTCCACCAGCGGATGCGCTCGAGCAGCTTCTCGCCGATTTCGCGGCTTGCCGCGCGGCGCGTGAGCGTGTGCTCGACGCCGTAGATCTCCGGCGTTTCGGAGAGAATCGCGCAGCCGCCGTGCCGCACGAGCAGGTCCACGGCCGCGCCCAGCGCGGGATTCGCAGTGATCGACGAAAACCCGTCCGAGCCGCCGCATTGCAGGCCGACCTTCAGGTGGCGCGCGCCCACCGTCGTACGCGCGATGCGGTTGGCCGCGGGCAGGAGCGCGCGCACCGCCTCTATGCCGGCCTCGATCGTGCGCCGCGTGCCGCCGCTTTCCTGCATGATGAACGAATGCAGCCTCGCACCGGCGCTCAAGCCTTCCTGATCCATCAGTCCGGCCAGTTGGTTGCGCTCGCAACCGAGTCCGACCACGAGCGCCGCCGCGAGGTTCGGGTGCCGCGCGTAGCCGCCCATCGTGCGGCGCAGGAGCGCCATGGGCTCGCCACTCATCTCCATGCCGCAACCAATGCCGTGCGTGAACGCCACCACGCCATCCACATTGGGATAATCGGCGAGGCGCTCGGGCGTGAACCAGGCCGCGATCCGGTGCGCGACCGTGGCCGAGCAGTTCACGGTGGAGAGAATGCCGATGTAATTGCGCGTCGCCACTTCGCCGTTCTCGCGCACGATGCCCTGGAACGTCGCGCGTTCGGCTTCCCCGATCATCTCGACCGGGCGGTAGTCCGCGCAGAACGCGTAATCGCGGTCGAACTCGCGAAACTCCAGATTGTGACTGTGCACCATCGTGCCCGGCGCGATATCGGCGGCCGCGAAACCGATCGTCGCGTTGTACTTGCGCACCGCCTCGCCCTTGCGAATGGCGCGGGCGGCGATCTTGTAGCCCGCCGCGACCTGGCTGCGGCAGACGCAATGTTCGGCGGGAAGCGGCGTGCCGATCGCGAGGTCGGTGCGCGCGATGACGACATTGTCGGCGGGGTGCAGGCGGATCACGGCGCCCGCGAGGCTGTTGTGAACGGTATCGAGCATGGATGTTGTCGCGCGGGTCAGGCGATGCGTTGCCATTGGCCGTATTTCGCCACCTGTTGTTCGTCGAAGCAAAAACCGAGTCCCGGCGTGTCGTGCAACTGGATGCGGCCATTGCGGTGCGATAGCTGGCGGTCGACGAGGCGGCGGAAGTTGAGCACCTGGTCGTCCCAGAAGTACTCCACGTAGCGCGCATTCGGCGTGGCGGCCACGAGCGGCGCATGCAGGTCGTGAAACCAGTGCGGGCACATCACCACGCCGTGGCTTGCCGCGGTGGCCGCGATCTTGCACCACTCGGTGATGCCGCCGCACACCGCGGCATCCGTCTGCAAGATCGCGGCCGCGCCCTTGTCGAGCAGTTCCTTGTGATACCAGCGGCCGTAGCCGATCTCGCCGGTCGCGAGCGGAATGCGCGTGGCTCTCGCGAGCCGCGCGTGATTGTCGACATCGTCGGGAGAGAACGGCTCTTCGATGAAGTACGGATCGAACTGCTCGATGCGCCGCACGTGTTGCAAAGCCTGCGTGAGATCGCTCCAGCCATTGTTCATGTCGATCATGAGCTCGACGTCGGCGCCCACGGCTTCGCGCGCGGCCTTCACGCGGCGCTCCTCTTGCTGGGGCGAGAGCCGCCCGCCTTTCATTTTCACCGCGCGAAAACCCATCCCGGCATAGCTCGCCATTTCCTCGCCGAGCTTCTCGGGCGTCTTGCCTTCCAGGTAGTAGCCGCCGCTGGCATAGGCGGGCACCGTATCGAGTTCGTGCGCGCCCAGATACTTATGCAGCGGCAAGCCGTGCGTGCGCGCATTCAGATCCCAGAGCGCGATGTCGAGAATCGAGAGCGCGCGCATGACGGTGCCGGCGCGGCCATGCAGGAGCGCTTCTTCATACATCGCTTTCCAGAGTCCCTCGACCGCATAGGAATCCTTGCCAATCAGAACCGGTGCCAGCAATTGCTCGACGGCCACGGTGAGCAGTTCGCCCGCCACGCTGCCGACATAGCAAAAGCCAATGCCTTCGACACCATCGGTCGAGCGCACCTTGACCAGGCCGTAATGGCGCGTGGTGACGGTGCGCGTGGAAAACGACGTGACGCGCTCGAGCGGCACGGCGGCCGAGCAGACGGCGACGGATTCGATGATGGGCATGCCGGTATCTCCCTGTTGGCGAATGCGTGATGGCGGGGTGTCGACGAGCGGTCGATTCAGGAAAGAGTTTGATGACATGCAGGCGTTAGAAGAAGTATCCTTTGGCTTCTTCTAACCCAAAAATTTTTATCGATGGACTCGCGCTACCTGCAGAGCTTCGTGTTCGTCGTCGAGCTGGGCTCCATTGCCGAAGCCGCGCGCAGGCTCGATTTGACGCCTGCCGCGGTGGCCCAGCGGGTGAAGATGCTGGAGGCCGAGCTGGGCACCACGCTCGTGCGCCGCTCGGGCCGCACGGTGGGCGCGACGGAGGCCGGCGAGCGCATCCTGGCGCGCGCCCGCACGGTGCTGCACGAGATCCGCGACCTGCGCTCCGATGTCGACGGCACCGACCAGCTAGGCGGCCAACTGCGCCTGGGCGGCATGGCGACGATGATGGCGAGCCTCATTCCCGACGCGCTCGCGGTGCTGCTCAACCGCCATCCGCACATGGACTTCTATCTGGAGCCGGGCACGTCGCTCGACCTGTACCGCAAGGTCACGAGCGGCGATCTGGACGCGGCGGTGATCGCGCAGCCGCTCTTCAATCTGCCCAAGAGCTGCGACTGGCACACCTTCCGGGCCGAGCCGCTGATTCTGCTGACGCCCGCCTCGATGCAGGTGGCCGACGTGCACGCCACGCTGCAAACCGAGCCCTTTCTGCGCTACGACCGCAATGTGGTGGGCGGGCAACTCGCCGACACCTATTTGCGGCAGCACGGCATCAAGCCGCACCAGCGCTGCGAGCTGGACGGGCTGGCGGCCATCGCCACGCTCGTCGATCGCGGGCTGGGCGTCGCGCTCGTGCCGGATTGGGCATCGAACGATTTTCCGGGCCTTGCGCTGCGCAAATGGGCCATGCCGCATGCGGCGCCCAGGCGCCTCGTCGGGCTGATGTGGGGCCGCTCGTCGGCGCGGCTGCGCCACGTGCAGGCATTTCTGGCGGCAGCCGAAACGTTCGTGCAAAGCTAGCGATAGCGCATTCCGGAATTTAAAAACGCTATCGTTTGAAGCAAGCGCGAGCCGGCCCTCGTGCCGGCCGCGAATGGCGATAATCCATCACGCGGCACATCCTTCCACGATTCCACGAGATGGCAGTCGAACCATGACCGACACATTCAAGAAAACGCCCGGCAGCGCAAACACGCAGGCGCACGCGCAGCCAGGCGGCCTGCGCAAATCGCTCACGAGCTACGGCGACAGCGGCTTTTCGCTGTTTCTGCGCAAGGCCTTCGTGAAGGGCGCGGGCTATACCGATAGCGCGCTCGATCGCCCGGTGATCGGCATCGTCAATACCGGCAGCGCGTATAACCCGTGCCATGGCAACGCGCCGCAACTGATCGAGGCGCTCAAGCGCGGCGTGATGCTGGCGGGCGGCTTGCCCATGGATTTCCCCACCATTTCCATTGCCGAATCGTTCTCGCAGCCCACCAGCATGTATCTGCGCAATCTCATGTCGATCGACACCGAGGAAATGATTCGCGCGCAGCCCATGGATGCCGTGGTGCTGATCGGCGGCTGCGACAAGACCGTGCCCGCGCAATTGATGGGCGCGGCGTCGGCGGGCATTCCGGCCATTCAGCTCATCACGGGGGCCATGCTCACGGGCGCGCATCGCGGCGAGCGTGTGGGCGCATGCACCGACTGCCGGCGTTACTGGGGCCGCTTTCGCGCGCAGGAAATCGACGCGGCGGAGATCGCCGCCGTGAACGATCAACTGGTGGCGAGCGTGGGCACCTGCTCGGTGATGGGCACGGCCAGCACGATGGCCTGCATTGCCGAGGCGCTCGGCATGACGGTGCCGGGCGGCGCGTCGCCGCCGGCGGTGACTTCGGACCGCATGCGCGTGGCGGAACGCACGGGTACTCAGGCGGTGCAGATGGCGCGCGACGGCCTCGCCATCGACAAGATCCTCACCGCCGAGGCTTTCGAGAACGCGATGCGCGTGCTGCTGGCGATTGGCGGCTCGACCAATGGCATCGTGCACTTGACGGCCATTGCGGGGCGCATGGGCTACGACGTGGACTTGAAGGCGCTCGACCGCATGGGCCGCGAGACGCCGGTGTTGGTCGACCTGAAGCCGTCCGGTTCGCACTACATGGAGGATTTCCATAAGGCAGGCGGCATGGCCACGCTGCTGCGCGAGCTGAAGCCGCTTCTGAACCTGGACGCGTTGACAGTCACGGGCCGCACGCTGGGCGAGGAGATCGACGCAGCGGGGCCCGCGTTCGAGCAAAACGTCGTGCGATCGTTTGGCAATCCGGTCTATCCGCAAGGCGGCATCGCGGTGCTCGAAGGCAACCTCGCGCCGGGCGGTGCGATTCTCAAGCAATCGGCCGCCGACGCGCGCCTGATGGAGCACGAGGGTCGCGCGGTCGTGTTCGAGAACGGCGCGGATCTCGCGCAGCGCATCGACGCCGACGATCTCGACGTGCGCGCCGACGACATTCTCGTGTTGAAGAACATCGGCCCGAAGGGGGCGCCCGGCATGCCCGAGGCGGGCTATATTCCGATTCCGCGCAAGCTTGCGGCAGCGGGCGTGAAGGACATGGTGCGCATTTCCGATGGCCGCATGAGCGGCACCGCGTTCGGCACCATCGTGCTGCACGTGACGCCCGAGGCGGCGGTGGGCGGGCCGCTCGCGCAGGTGCGCACGGGCGACCGCATCCGGCTGAGCGCGTCGCGGCGCGAGATCAGCTTGCTCGTCAGCGACGAGGAACTGGCCGCGCGCGCCGCGCAGAACCCCGTATCCGTTCCGCGCGCGGAGCGCGGTTATCAGAAGCTCTTTCTCGACACGGTCACGCAGGCGGACCAGGGCGTCGACTTCGATTTTCTGCGAGCAGCGCACCATCGCGGCGTGACGCCACGAGGTTAGACGCGGGTTTCATCGCGATCTTCAGGCCGCTTTCGAGCGGCCTTTTTTATTTCGGCGCATCAGTGTCCCGGTGGTGGCGCGAACATCAAAATTTCTTTTCTTTGAAGCAAGCGCGTGCGTGTACTTCGGGGCATGGCGCACGGCGATACTGGGGACGCCTTAAAAAACCAACAGGAGACGCCAGCCCATGAACGATCTATCTGGAGGCGCGCTGTCGCCGGTGCTCACGCCGTTCGACGAAGAGGGCGCGCCATCGGTGCAACGTTTCGTCGGCCACTGCCGCGCGCTATTGGACGACGACGTCGGCCTTGCCGTGTTCGGCACCAACTCGGAGGCCAACTCGCTTTCTGTCGCGGAAAAGCGCAGCCTGCTGGACGCGCTGCTCGATGCCGGCTTGCCCGCCGCGCGCATGATGCCGGGCACCGGCGCGTGCGCGTTGCCCGATGCGATCGAGCTCACGCGCCATGCCGTGGCGAGCGGTTGCGCGGGCGTGCTGATGCTGCCGCCGTTCTACTACAAGGGCGTGAGCGACGAGGGGCTGTTTCGCGCCTACGCCCGCGTGATCGACGCGGTGGGCGACGCGCGCCTGAAGATCTACCTCTATCACATCCCGCCCGTGGCTCAGGTCGGCTTGAGCCTCGCGCTCGTCGCGCGGCTGTTGAAGGCCTGGCCCGGCACGATCGCGGGTATCAAGGACAGCTCGGGCGACTGGAGCCACACACGCGCGCTGATCGACGCATTCGCGTCCTCGGGCTTCCGGGTGTACGCGGGGAGCGAGACCTTCCTGTTGCGCACGCTCGAAGCGGGCGGCGCGGGCTGCATCACCGCCACGGGCAACGTGAATGCGGCGGCCATTGCGAAGCTCGCGCGCGATTGGCGCAACCCGGATGCCGCCACGCAGCAGAGCCGCCTCGACGCAACGCGCGCCGCGTTCCAGCGCTTTCCGATGATCGCGGCAATGAAGGCCGCCATTGCCTGGCAATCGGGCGACGAAAACTGGGCGAGCGTGCGCGCGCCGCTGGTGGAGTTGAGCACCGCGCAGCGCGCGCAACTGGAAAGCGCGCTGGCGGCCATCGGGTTCCGGATTCCGCACGCGGCGAAGCTCGCGTTGCGGACCGAGGCGTTGCATTGACGAGGAGACCACCTTGTACGAAAGCACCTCATTGCCCGCATCGTTCGAGACGAGCGATGCCGATTCGATCTTCCGGCGCGTGGCGCTGCGTTTCATGCCGCTGCTGTTCGTCGGCTATATGGTCGCGTACCTGGATCGCGTGAACGTGGGCTTCGCCAAGCTGCAAATGCTCAACGCGCTGCATTTGAGCGAGGCGGTATACGGGCTTGGCGCGGGTCTCTTTTTTATCGGCTATTTTTTCTTCGAAGTGCCAAGCAATCTGCTTTTGCACCGTATTGGCGCGCGGCGCTGGATCGCCCGCATCATGATCACGTGGGCGCTGCTTTCGATGGCCACCGCGTGGGTCACCACGCCGCTCCAGTTTTACGCCGTGCGCTTTTTTCTCGGCGTGGCGGAAGCGGGCTTTTTCCCGGGGATGGTGCTTTACCTGACGTACTGGTTTCCATCCCACCGGCGCGGCAAGATGGTGGCGCTGCTGATGGCGGGCAATCCGGTTTCGGGGCTGCTCGGCGGTCCGGCATCGGGCTGGATCATGCATTCGATGCAGGGGACGGCCGGGCTCGCGGGCTGGCAGTGGCTCTTCATCGTCGAAGCGATTCCGTCTATCGTGCTCGGCATCGTGATCCTGCGCCATCTCGACGATCGCGTCGCCGACGCGACGTGGCTTCCCGAGCACGAAAAACGCGTAATTCTGGACGAAATCGCCGCCGACACCGCTACTCACACGCACGGCTCGGTGCGTGCCGTGTTCACCTCCGCGCGCGTGTACCTGATGTGCCTGATCCTGTTCGGCATCGTGATGGGCTCTTACGCAATCGGCTTCTGGCAGCCCACCATCCTGCGCTCCACCGGCATCGAGGACCCGCTCGTGATCGGCCTGCTCACGATGATCCCGTACTCCGTGGCGCTCGTGGCGATGATCGCGGCAGGCAAACACGCCGACCACACACGCGAGCGCCGCTGGCACGTCGCGGTCCCCGCGCTGATTGCCGGCTCGGGCTTCGTGCTGTGCGCGCTGTTCGGTTCGTCGTCGGCCATTTCGGTGCTCGGCCTCACGCTGGCGACGGCGGGCATCATCACCGCGTTGCCGATGTTCTGGGCGCTGCCCACCGCATTTCTGGGCGGCACCGGCGCGGCGGCGGGCATCGCGCTCATCAACTGCACCGGCAACCTCGCGGGCTTCATCAGCCCGGCCGTGATCGGCTGGCTCAAGACCATGACGCACTCGCTGTCCTCGGGGCTGTTCGTGGTGGCGGCGTCGCTCACGCTCTCGGCCATTTTGATTCTGGCGTGCGTGCCGGCGCGGCTCGTCAACAAATGAGGCGGCCATCATGAAAGACGGCCGCATCACGATGCAACCCATGACGACGCAACCCATGACGATGCCGCCCGTATTGCGCATCGGCGAATTCCCCGCTGCCGCGCAGGCGCTGCTGGAAGAGCGCCTCGATCTGTTCGCGCTCGCCGATGTCGATGCCGATCCCGCGCTGCGTGAACGCGTCGGCGCGATCGTCACGCGCTCGAACTACGCTATCGACATCGCGCTGATCGAGCGCCTGCCGTCGCTTCGCCTCATCGCCACGAACGGTGTTGGCTTCGAGCGCATTCCCGTGGATTTCGCGCGCTCGCGCGGCATTACCGTCACCAACACGCCCGATCTGCTCAACGCCGCCGTTGCGGAGCTCACCATCGGCCTCGTGCTCGCGCTCCTGCGGCAACTGCCGCAAGCGGACCGCTTCGTGCGCTCCGGCGCATGGGGGCGCGGCGCGTTCGCGCTCGGTTCCAGCCTGGCGGGCAAGCGCGTGGGTATCGTGGGCATGGGGCGGATCGGCAAGGAGCTGGCGAGGCGGCTCGCGCCGTTCGGCGTCGAAATAGCCTACTTCGGGCGCACGCGGCAAGCGCTGCCCCTCGAATGGTTCGCGCAGCCGGCGGCGCTCGCCCGCTGGGCGGACATTCTGATCGCGAGCTGCCCCGGAGGCCGCGCGACGCATCATCTGATCGATGCGGCCGTGCTCGATGCGCTCGGCCCCCAGGGCTGGCTCGTGAACATCGCGCGCGGCTCGGTCGTGGACGAGCAGGCGCTCGTGCGCGCACTCGAACGCAAGACGCTCGCGGGCGCGGCGCTCGATGTCTTCGAATGCGAGCCGCTCGGCGGCTCGCCTTTGCGCGGGTTCGACAATGTGGTGCTGAGCCCGCATATCGGCAGCGCGACGCACGAGACGCGTCTGGCGATGGCGCAACTCACCATCGACAACGTGGAGTCTTTTTTCTCGACGGGCCAGGCGTTGACGCCGGTGGGCTGAGCGGCAAGGACGGGCGCGCTAGCCCGCCGTGTCCGCATAAGCCGCCCTCAATGCGGCAATGTCGAACTTCACCATCGACATCATCGCCCGGGCCACGCGATCGGCCTTGACCGGATCGGCGTCGGCCATCATGCGCAGGAGATCGTCCGGAACGATCTGCCATACGACGCCGAAGCGGTCTTTGAGCCAGCCGCACTCGAGCGGCGCGCCGCCGCCTTCTAGCAGCGCGTTCCAGTAATGGTCGACTTCGGCCTGATCGGCGCAGTCGACCAGGAGGGAGACCGAGAGATTGAAGGCTTCGGGCTGGCCCGAGTTCATGGCGATGAACGGCTGCCCGAAGAGCTCGAAGTCGACGACCCGGGTGGTGCCGGCGGCGGGCACCGGCGTGACCCGAACGATGCGCGAGTTCGGGAAGATCTTCGTGTAAAAGGCGGCGGCCTCTTCGGCCTGAGTGGAAAACCAGAGAAACGGCGTGATCTTTTGAATCGCCATGGCATATCTCCTGTTAGTGCCGGCACTCATGCGCGCACAAGCGGCATGTCGCGCATGTTGCCATCGATACGGCGAGTGCAAACAACAAAATAGACATGTTGCGCGGAAAAATCCCGGTCTTTTGCGCTATCCGGCCGTGCGGGTATGACCCCGGCTGGCGTTGCGCGGCGTGATATTCTCAAAGCCCATTTCGCATGAATAGCGGCCGGCCGGCTCACCATGAAGATCATTCGCAGCAAGACCTTTACCGCCGCGCGTCCCTGGGGCGCGCTCGATATTGCCAGCATGCGCGGCATCACGACAAGACTGCACTGGACGAATGAGCCGTATCGCTGGCACGTGAACGACGGCGAAGAAGTTTTTGCCGTGCTCGACGGCCGGGTGGAAATGCGCTACCGCGAAGCGGGCATCGAGCAATCGGTGATCCTGGAAACGGGCGATATTTTTTACGCATCCATTGGGACCGAGCATGTTGCGCATCCGCTCGGAGAAGCACGCATTCTCGTGATTGAAACGGAAGGCAGCGTGTAGACCTTGCCCCAAGGCTGCACAAATTACCGGCTTGCCACCGGGGTTAGTCTTGCATCCCCCGGGCCGCTTCTTCCAGACAGGTTTTCAGCAGCGCCGTTGGCGGCGTGCTCTCGTTCGCGCGCAGCCAGGTCATGCCCACCGAGCCCATGACGCCGCCGAGCGTGAGCGGCAGGATGCGCAACACGCCGGCTTCCTCATAGTGTTGCGCCAGCGACTTCGGCAGCAGGCCGAGCGTCGCATAGGACTGCAGCAGCGCCACGTTCGCCGCGATCACCACCGATTCCACCATATTGTCGGGCGCGCGCACGCCGTGCGTGGCGAGCACGGAGAGCAGACGCTGGTACATCGGCGCGCTCGCGGTGGGCACGATCCACGCGTAGCCTTCGAGATCGATCCACCTGAGCCGCTTGCGCTGCGCGAGCGCGTGATTGCGCGCGGCCACGATCACGATGGGGTCGTCGAAGAGCGGCTGATGCAGCAGGTCGGGGTCGAGCGGCGCCAGCGGCACGCGCCCGACGATCAGGTCGAGCCGCCCGGCGCGCAGGTCGGGAATCAGCGTGTCGAGCGTGCCTTCGTGCAGGCTCACCGTGGCCGAGGGCAGATACTGCTTGAAGCGCGCGATCGCGCGCGGGATCAGCACGGGCGCCGCGACGGAGAGCACGCCCACTTCCACGCGACCGCCCGTGCCGTTGGAGAGAGCCTGCAATTCCACATGCGCGCGCTGCGCGTGCGCGAGCAGTTCGCGCGCGTGACGGATCAGGCATTCGCCGTAAGGCGTGGGCTTGATGTGGCGTCCGTCGCGCTCGAATAGCGCGACGCCTATGCCTTTTTCCATCTCGGCGATCATCTTCGACACGGCCGGCTGCGTGACGTGCATCGCAGCGGCGACCCTGCCGACCGCGCGCAGGTCCGCGAGCGCCACCAGCAGATGCAGATGGCGCAATTTCATCTGGCGCGCAAAGTACTGCTCGGCGGCAAGCACGGGGAATAGATAACGAAAAGGTGATGAATGGCCTTGAATATCTCACTGGACGCTAAAAAAGTAAAACCCGACAATCCGCTGAAACAATCGGCGAACCCGCGCACGCGGCCATGCCAGTCGGAGGAGAATTCCAGATGCCGCTCGCCAGCTCGCAGCGTCGCGCCATTATTTCCGCGATCATCGGCAATGCGTTCGAATGGTATGACTTCGTCGTATTCGGCTTTCTTTCGGTGGTCATCGCGCGCCACTTCTTTCCGGACACGAATCCCACGGTTTCGCTGCTGCTGACCACGGCCACGTTCGGCAGCGCCTTTCTCGTGCGCCCGATCGGCGGCATCCTGCTCGGCATTTACGCTGACCGGCACGGCCGCAAGGCCGCGCTCTCGCTCGTGATCCTCATGATGACGATCTCGTCGGCGGCCATGGCGCTCACGCCCGACTATCACAGCATCGGCATTGCCGCGCCCGTTATCGTGGTGCTGGCGCGCCTGTTGCAGGGGCTTTCGGCAGGCGGCGAGTTCGGCAGCGCGACTTCCATGTTGATCGAATACGCACCCGCCAACCGGCGCGGCTTCTACGGCAGCTGGCAGAACTTCGGGCAGTTTCTGGCCGCCGTGGTGGCGGCCATCATGGGCGCGCTGGTCACGCGCTATTTGCCCAGCGGCACGCTCGATAGCTGGGGCTGGCGCATTCCGTTCCTGTTCGGCATGCTGATCGGGCCCGTGGGCTTTTATATCCGCACGCGTCTCGACGAAGCGCCGGCCTACGTGCGCGCGCAGGAGGAGACGCCGCGCTCGGCGCTCGCCATGCTCGCGCTGGTGTGGCGCGAGCATCAGCGCGCGCTGTGGATCGCGTTCGGCCTCGTGGTGGCCAGCTCGGTCGCGCAATACGTGCTCAATGTGTATTTGCCCGTTTATTCCGTGCAGCAGCTCAAGCTGCCGGTTTCCGCGCCGTTCACGGTGCTGATCGTCACGGGCTCGCTGCGCATGCTGCTGATTCCGCTGTTCGGGCAGCTCTCGGACCGCATCGGCCGCAAGCCGGTGCTCGGCGTGTCGATGGCGCTTTATGTGCTGACGATCTATCCGCTGTTCGTCTGGCTCGTCGCGGCGCCCAGCCTCACGCGCCTGTTCGCGACCGAGGTCGTGTTCGCGGTGCTCATGGCCGCGGCGCTCGGCCCGGCTTCCACCGCGCTCGCCGAACTGTTCCCGACCCAGGTGCGCGCCACCGGCCTGTCGATCTCGTACAACCTCGCCACGACGCTGTTCGGCGGCTTCTCGCCGTTCCTCGTGACCTGGCTCATCAGCGTGACCGGCGACCGCATGATGCCGGCGTACTTCGTGACCGCGGCGATGGTGGTGGGCCTCTTCGCGCTGTGGCCCATGCGCGAGGGCGCGAGCCGGGACTCCGCCGAAGGTGTCGAGGCGCGCAAGGAATTGCCGCTTTCCCGCTAACCGTTTTTCGTCTGCTGCCGAACCCGTCATGTCGTCGATTCGCAATGTCCTCTTCATCATGTGCGATCAACTGCGCGCCGATCATCTCGCGTGCTATGGCCACCCTTATCTGAAGACGCCGCATATCGACAGTCTCGCGCGGCGCGGCGTGCGCTTCGACCGCGCGTTCGTGCAGTCGGGCGTGTGCGGCCCTTCGCGCATGTCGTTCTACACGGGCCGCTATGTGTCGAGCCACGGCGCGACCTGGAACCGCGTGCCGCTCGCGACCGGCGAGCTCACGCTGGGCGAATACCTCAAAGAGGCGCAGCGGCGTCTCGCGCTCGTCGGCAAGACCCATGTGATGCCCGACAACGAAGGGCTCGCGCGTTTGCAGATCGACGGTGACAGCGAACTGGGCGCGCTGCTGCGCGAGGGCCATTTCACGCTGGTCGACCGCTACGACGGCCACCATGCAGAGCCGCACGGCGGCTACGCGGGCTATTTGCGCGCGCGCGGCTACCAGAGCGACGACCCATGGACCGACTTCGTGATTTCCGCGCAGGACGAACACGGCGAGATCGTGAGCGGCTGGCACATGCGCAACGCACATCTGCCGGCGCGCGTGCGCGAGGCCGATTCGGAAACCGCCTATACGGCCGATCAGGCCATCCGCTTCATCGAAGGCCAGCGCGACGCGCCGTGGGTGCTGCATCTCTCGTTCGTGAAGCCGCATTGGCCGTATATGGCGCCGGCGCCGTATCACAACCTCTACACGGCCGATCAATGCCTGCCGGTGCAACGCCACGCGGCCGAACGCGAAAATCAGCACGCAGTGGTGGGCGCTTACCGGCAGCAGGAGGAATGCCGCAATTTCCAGCGCGACGAAGTAATCCGCAAGGTGCGGCCGGTGTACCAGGGCTTGATCGGCCAGCTCGACGACCACCTGGGCCAGATCTGGGAGACGCTCGAAAAG
The DNA here is from genome assembly GCA_031286755.1 of Paraburkholderia sp. Taxonomy (GTDB): domain Bacteria; phylum Pseudomonadota; class Gammaproteobacteria; order Burkholderiales; family Burkholderiaceae; genus Paraburkholderia. The sequence goes on along the minus strand of JAITTX010000320.1, from coordinate 28,534 downwards.
CTCGGCCGCTGGCAGGATACGCTGATCGTCTTCACGGCCGATCACGGCGATTTTCTCGGCGATCACTGGCTGGGCGAAAAGGAGCTGTTCTACGATACCGTGCAGCGCGTGCCGTATATCGTCTACGATCCGTCGCCCGAGGCGGACGCCACGCGCGGCACCTGCAACAGCCAGTTCGTCGAAGCCATCGACACGGTGCCGACGATGCTCGAAGGCCTGGGCCAGCCGTTGGCGGAGCATCGCCTCGAAGGGCGCTCGCTGCTCGCGCTCACGCGTAATCAGGGCGCCGAAGTTGCATGGCGCGATGCGGTGTTCTCGGAGCTCGACTATAGCTACCGCGAGGCGCGCCTGCTGCTCGGGCGCCGCCCCGATGCATGCCGCGCGTGGATGATGCGCACGGCGCAATGGAAGTATGTCCACTGGCAGGACGACACGCCGCAATTGTTCGATCTGCAGAACGATCCCGAGGAATTTTTCGATCTCGGCCGCGAGAGCGCATACGAAAGCGTGCGCGAGAGCATGCGCGCGCGTTTGCTCGACTGGTTCTGCGGCCTGCGCCGGCGCACGACGGTATCGAACCAGGATGTCGAGCGCGGCACGCATCAATACAAGAATGCCGGCGTGTTTTACGGCGTGTGGTGAGGCTTCGCTGTGCCCGCGCTCATGCCCGATCGTCCGGCGCGCCGCCTGCAAGGTCCTGAGCGCGGCCTAGCGTTTCCTCGGGGCGGTATTCGCTGGGCGGCGCGCCCAGCTCGCGCCGGAACATGTCGCTGAAACTGCTGGGCAGATAGCCCAGCCCGCGCGCGACCGCGCTCACGGACTGGCCTTCGGCGAGCCGCGACACCGCAACGGCAAGCTGCACCTGGCGCCGCCATTGCGCAAAACCCACACCCAGCTCGCGCGTGAAAAGGCGTGCGAGCGTGCGCACGCTCGCGCCCACCTGCGCAGCGTGCTGCTCGAAGGCGATCTCGTTCGATGGATTGTCGATCACCGCGCGGCACAGCATGGCGAGGCGCCGGTCGCCGCTCGCGCCCAGGGCGTCCGGGGTGTCCGGCGCGCTTGCGGTGTCGGGCAACGGAATGCGCAGCGATGAGCGTCTTGCGTGGGCAAGCTCCATCGCCACGAGTTGCGAGGCGGCGGCGAGCCAGGCATCGCCGCGTTCATGCGCGCGTTCGGCGATGGACTTGATGAGCTCGCGCAGCAAGCCGTCGATCTGGAAAACTTCGCATTGCCTGCTCAAGTGGCCGATGTCGCGCTCGTGGAGATAGAGGTTGCGCATCTCGACGGCGCTCATCATGTGGATGGCGTGGGGCGTGCCGGGCGGCAGCCAGACCGCGCGCTGCGGCGGCACGACGAGCGCTTCGCGCCCCGTCTCGACCCACATCACGCCGGAGACGGCGTACAGCACTTGCGCCCACGTGTGCGAGTGCGGCTCGATGTGATGGCCGCGAGGGTAGTGGCGGGCGAGGGCGCGGGTGAGGCCCGGGGCGTCGGTGAGGGGTGGCGGGGCGGCTTGGGGCATGGGCGGGCGATGCGGGTGGCCGGGGGCTTACGCTAGCACGAGTCCAGCGTGGGCGATATTCATGAGCGCCCCTCTCAAGCGTGCCGCGTGACCAGGCGCGCGCAGGCCGGAACGAGACAGAGCAGCGCGGCCAGCACCCAGAAAGCCGTGGGCAATCCCGTCGCTCTCGCGATGATGCCCACGCCCGCTGGCCCGGCGAGATTCCCGGCGTAACCCGTGGTCGTGATCGCCGCAACCGCGAGCGCGGAGGGCATCGCGCGCTGCGACCCGGCGCGCCGGAACAGCACCGGCACGACATTCGACGCGCCGAGGCCGATCAGCACAAATCCGCTCATCGCGAGCGCGGTGGCCGGGGCCGTCAGCAGCACCACGAAACCGGCGACCGCGAGCAGTCCGCCCCAGAACATCGTGGCGCGGTCGCCGATGCGCGCGGTGAGCGAATCGCCACCGAAGCGGCCGGCAGTCATGGCGATCGAGAAGAGCATGTAGCCGAGCCCGCCTTGCGCGGCGGAAACCCTTCCCGTGCTGGTGATCAGCAGGGCGCTCCAGTCGAGCAGCGCGCCCTCGACCAGAAAGGTGATGGCGGCGAGCGCGGCGAGCATCAGCACGATGCCGCGCGGCAAGGCCAACAGCGGGCCGTCGCTCGCGTGGGCCGACACCATCAGGCGGGAGCGCGCCGCCGCGATGGCCGCGAGCATCAGGACGGCGCATGGCAAGGTGCTCACGAACGTGCCGATGCGCACCGAAAGCAGGAAGGTCATCACCGTCGAGCCGATGAAGCCGCCGACGCTGAACAGCGCATGAAACCCCGACATCAGCGGCCGGCCTTCCGCGCGCTCGACATCGACGGCGTGAATGTTCATCGCGACATCGAGCGAGCCGAGGCACGCGCCAAACGCGAGCAGCGCGATACCCAGCGTGAGCGGCGTATCGACGAGGGTGAGCAGCGGGAGCACGACGGCCAGCCCCGCGCCGCCCGCGACGACGACAGGCTTGCTGCCGTATCGCGCGCTGAGGGCTCCCGTGGCCACCATCGCCACGACCGAACCCAGGCCGAGGCACAGCAGCAGGAGGCCGAGCACGCCGTCGTCCACGCCGAGCCGCTCTTTGGCGAACGGCACGAGCGGCGCCCAGCACGCCACGCCGAATCCCGCCACGAGGAATGCAAGACGGGTGGCCAGCCGGGCCGCGGGCAGGTCGGGGGCTATCGTTTTGTGCTCGGAGAGCGTGGGCCGCGTGCTCATGGGCTTATGGTCTCGCGGGCCACCACGACGGACGGGCCAGCCTTCGACAAGGCCACGCGCTCCGCGCGCGGCAAGTCATGCTCGACCACGACACATCCGATTTCGCCGAGGGTCGCCACCTTGTGGGAGGCGCGCGCGCCGAATTTGTCGGTGAGCGCGAGCACCACGCTGTGCTCGCTCGCCGCCAGCGCCGCGCGTTTGAACGTTGCGTCCGCGAGATTGAACGCGCTGATGCCGTGCTTCGGCGAGATCGCGCAGGACCCGATGAAGCAGCGATCGATGTTCATGCGCATGACGCTCTGCATGGCGCTCGCATCCACGCAGCCGCCCACCGCGGGATCGACGGACCCGCCGATCACGATGAGATGAAGATCGGAGCGGCGCAGCACCGCGGCGGCGATATCGACGGAGTTGGTCGCGACGGTCAGGTCGGCCTCTTCGGGCAACAGGTCGACGAGCGCGAGGTTGGTGCTGCCGCTGTCGAGGAACAACAATTCCCCCGGCTGGATCAGCGGCAGGGCCGCGTGCGCCAACGCCGTTTTTTGCTCGAGGGCCGAGTCGATCCGGCTCGTCATCGGTGCAGAGGCGGGCGTGATCGGCAGCGCGCCGCCGTAGACCCTGCGGCAGCGCCCAGCGGCCGCCAGCGCGCGGAGGTCGCGGCGGATGGCGTCTTCGGAGATATTGAATTCGGCGGCGAGCGCGGCGGCCACCACCGGCTGCCCCTGGGCGAGCCGGCTGACAATCTCGTCGCGCCGCGCGAGAGGAAGGTCGTCGTTCATGTGCGCATGGTAACGTGCATGAACGGGAATGTAAACGTGCATAATCGTGCATAAGCGTGCACGTCATCGATTCCGGTTGCGGCCCCGTCATGCGCGGGGCGGGCGAGCCTCCATGCGCAGCGCCTCCACCACGACAGCGAGTGCCTTCGAGAATTCGCGGCGGGCCGGATAGAAAATGTGCGGCCCCGGGAAAGTCGGGAACCAGTCTTCGAGCACGTACACGAGCCGTCCGGCCGCGAGATGAGGCTGTGCGAGGTCCTCCGGCACGAACGCGAGCCCGGCGCCGTCGAGCGCGGCGTTCAGCATCTGATAGGTGCCGTTGAACGTGCATTGCCCGTCCACGCGCACCTGGATTTCCCTCTTGCCTTTTTTCAGCTCCCACGCGTACAGGCCGCCGCGCGTCGGCAATCGCAGCGTGATGCAGTTGTGGTGCAGCAGGTCCTTCGGCTGCTTCGGCGCCGGATGCCTTTTCAGATACTCCGGCGCAGCGACGATCACCAGACGCGCATCGGGGCCGATGCGCACCGCAATCATGTCCTTCGCGACCTGGTTGCCCCAGCGCACGCCAATATCGAAGCGATCCGCGACGATATCGGAAAGGCCATAATCCACTGCGATTTCGATCTTGATGTCCGGGTAGTCCGGCAGAACTTTGGACAGGCGCGGCCACAGAACCGTATCGATCGCGTAGTCGGTGGCTGTGATGCGGATGGTGCCAGCCGGTTTCTCGCGCGTTTCGACCACCGCGGCGAGTTCGTTTTCGATCTCCTCGAGTCGCGGCGCAACCGTTTTCAACAGGCGCTCGCCAGCGGCCGTCGGCGCCACGCTGCGGGTGGTGCGGCTGAGAAGCCGCACGCCCATGCGGGCTTCCAGCGCGCGCAACGTATGGCTCAGCGCGCTTTGCGTGACCCCGAGTTTCGCGGCGGCGCGCGTGAAGCTGCCTTCCTGCGCGACCGCGATGAAGGCCAGCAGGTCGGTGACGTTCTCTCGCAGCATTGATGAATCTCGCTCATGAGTCCTAGTGCATTCTAGCCCCTAGTCGGCCGTGCCGCGCGATTCCACAATGGCATGAACACACGACGATGTTCAATGAAGGAGAAGCACGATGTCCGCAAAACCCACCGCCGCGCGCCAGTCGTTCGGCGATCTGGCGCCGAAGCTGGCCGAGCTCAGCGACGAGGTGCTGTTCGGCGACATCTGGGAGCGTCCCCAGTTGTCGAAGCGCGATCGCAGCCTTGTGACCTGCGCCGCGCTCATTGCGCTCGGCAAGACCGAGCAGATGGATTTCCATATTCCGCGCGCCATCGAGAACGGCGTGACGCACGATGAGCTCGTCGAGCTCACCACCCATCTCGCGTTCTACGCGGGCTGGCCCAATGCAATGTCGGCCGTGTCGAAGCTCAAGGCGCTTTTTCCGGCCGCTAAGACCGGCAACTGAGCCGACAAGTGAGGAAGCGAGATGGAACTGAAGAAACCCGGCTCACAGCCGTCGATTAAAGGTCCCGCCGAATGGTTCACCGGCACCGTGCGCATCGACCCGTTGAACGTGCCGCCACCGCCCGCCCGGGTGTCGTGCGCGAGCGTGACGTTCGAGCCGGGCGCGCGATCGAACTGGCATACGCATCCGCTCGGGCAAACCTTGCTCGTGACGGCCGGCTGCGGCTGGACGCAGTGCGAGGGCGAAGCCATCGTCGAGATCCGCGCGGGCGATGTGATCTGGTGCCCGCCGGGCCACAAGCATTGGCACGGCGCGTCGCCCACGACGTCCATGACGCATATCGCGATTCAGGAAGCGCTGGATGGCAAGAATGTCGAGTGGCTGGAGCCGGTGACGGATGAGCAGTACTTTGCCGGGCCGCCGAAGTAACGCGGGGCGGCGCGCTATCCGAAAACCCGGGCCCAAGCCGCCCGAATGCGTCGCGCGCGATCTTCAAGAAGATACGAGGCGATCAGTGCGAGCATTCCTGAAATGACCCCTGTCATGATGTGTTCGACGATGGGAATACGGTAGTGGCTCCTGTGCGAGTAAGCGTCGCCCAAGGTCGTCAGGCAGCCGACGATGAGTGCATTGCCGTATCGATGCGTATAGAGTTTTGCAGCCGGCGTGAAAGTCAACAGTACGGCCAGAATTCCGGTGAGCAGTCCGGTATGGAGGGCGATTGTCCAGTGAGCAAGACTCATCACATTGCCCCAACTTCCCGGCATGCAGGTCATGCACGCGCTGGTGGGCTGCCAGAAACGCTGGACGAACAGCCTGGCGCGGCGCTTCCATTCTCCTGACATGATGTATTCCCCGTCGGGATTCCGTCATCGACGCAGCTTGACGTTTCGTCAGCGTACTCTTGCGCTTCCGTGTCTGCATCGGGCGGTTCGCTCCGCCAGACTGGCGGGCGATGGCTTTCGATTCTAGCTTCCCGGATCGAGCAGATTGGCAGAGAAATCGCACGACTGCACCGCGAGCCGCGCCACGGCAGCACTGAGCGAATGCGATTGCTCCGCGCGATGCATGGCGACGTATTTGACAGGGGGCAGCGCCGGCCGGGTCGGCACCACGACAAGCGTGCGCCGCTCGAGCATGCGCGCAAAGCATGCCTCGGGCAGGTAACTGACGCCAAGCCCCGACAGCGTGAGCCCCACTTGCGCAATGAGGCTGTTGCTCGCCAGCACTTTCTGCAAGGCCACGCCTTGTTCCTCCAGGAACCGGCTGTACACGTAACCCGTTCCCGACAGCCCACCCTGCAAAATCAGCGGAAACTTCGCGATTTCCGCGAGCGCAATGACACGCTTGCCCGGCGCGAGGCTGGCCGCGCACATCCACGCATTCTGGACCTGACCGACGAGCGTTGACGCGTACGGCTCGATCTCGTGCGTCTGCGGCACGATGATGACGTCCACGGTCGCCGCTGCCAGCCGTTCGCGCAAGGTCGCGTTGAGATCCACCTCTGCTTCGACCTTGACCTTCGGATATTCGGCCTGAATCGCCGCGATGAGACGCGGCAGCCACGTCAGCGCCGTGAGTTCCGTCACGCCGATGCGAATCTGCCGCACCAGCGCTTCTTTCGAACTCATGCGCTCGACGATCTGGTCGCGCCGCTCGAGCAATTCCTTCGCGTGCTCGAAGAATTCCGTGCCTTTCTCCGTGAGACGCGCGCTGCGATTCGCGCGGTCGAACACCGCAACGTCGAATGCGCGTTCCAGTTCCTGCACACGCTTGGATATTGCCGATTGAGTCGTGTTCAGTCGCGTCGCGGCGGCCTCGAACGAACCTAGCTGAACGATCCAATACAAGGCTTCCATCTGCTTGAACGTCAGCATGGCCCGTATCTCACATCACTAAAAGCGATAATTTCTCATAGAAAAAAATCGTTTTTTTAGTTCATTTTGGCTGATTACCTTTTTCCTTAACGAGTTCCGGCCGAGGCTCGGCTTATTCATATCAATCGATACGTGTCAGGAGAACGCATGGAATCCGTCATGGAAACACCTCAAACCGATCGCGTGGAGCGCAAGCCCCGCGTCGGGCTCGCGTGGCAAATCGTGATCGGCCTCGTGATCGGCATCGCGGTGGGGCTGGTGCTCAATCGCTTTCCGGAGTTTCGCGAATCCGCGATCAACGGCTTCCTGCAACCGGCCGGCGATATCTTCATCCGCCTGATCAAAATGGTAGTCGTGCCGATCGTCTTCACGAGCATGGTGATGGGTATCGCGGGTGTTGGCGACGGGCGCTCGCTCGGGCGCATCGGATTGAAGACGCTCGTGTACTTCGAAGTCGTCACGACGATCGCCATCGTACTGGGTCTCGTGCTCGGCAATGTGCTGCATCCGGGGCTGGGCACCGATCTGTCCCAGCTCGGCCACACCGATATCTCGCGCTATCAGCAGACATCGCAGCAGACCCATGGACATCACGGATTCATGGCGCTGTTGCTGAGCATCATTCCCGACAACATTGTCATGGCGATGGGGCGCGGCGATCTCCTGCCGGTGATCTTCTTCTCCGTGCTGTTCGGACTCGGCCTGCAGTCCGTGCCCGCCGAATATCGCAAGCCCGTGCTCGCGACATTCAAAGGCATCGGCGATGCCATGTTCAAGGTCACCGGCATGGTGATGCGTTACGCGCCGTTCGGCGTGTGCGCGCTGATCGCCGTGACCGTGGCGAGCTTCGGCTTTGGTTCGCTGTTGCCGCTCATCAAGCTCGTTGCGGTGACGTATCTCGCGATCATACTGTTCGCGGTGTTCGTGCTCGGCGGCACGGCGTGGCTCTTCGGTTTCAATATCTTCACGCTGCTGCGCGTCATCAAGGACGAACTGATCATTGCTTTCTCGACGTGCAGTTCGGCGACGGTGTTGCCGCAACTGATGAAGAAGATGGAGGACTTCGGCGTGCCCAAGAGCATCACGACGTTCGTGGTGCCGACAGGCTATACGTTCAATCTCGATGGCGCATCCATTTATCTCGGCATCGGCACGCTGTTCGTCGCACAACTTTATGGCGTGCATCTCGGCCTGCAAGAGCAGATCGTGCTCGTGCTGACGATGGTCGTCACGTCCAAAGGCGCGGCGGGCGTGCCCGGCTTCATGTTCGTCATCTTGCTGACGACGCTCGCGAGCGCGGGGCTGCCGCTCGAAGGGCTCGCATTCATCGCGGGCGTCGACCGGATCATGGACATGGGGCGTACCGCGCTGAACGTGGTGGGCAACGCACTCGCGCCGCTAGTCATCGCCACGTGGGAAGGCCAATACGACGCCGAGAAGGGCAAGGCTTATATCGCGTCGCTGGACGCATGAAATTCGTCGAGTACAGACATGGGAATCATGAAACAAGGAGCAAGTGAGATGAGCAGCAGTCGTGGGCAGCTATTTTCCGGATCGATCATGGAGGAGATCAAGCGCCGCTTTCATTACGTCGATCACGATGTCGACGACCGGGCCCGCCTCTTCTTCGATAACGCCGGTGGATCGTTCAGACTGAAGTCGGCACTGGAAGCGTTCGCCCGGATCGATGCGTTGCCGGATTGTCCTGAGCGCATCCACGAACGCGCGCTCGCTTTACAAGACATTCAGGCGCGCGGCGAGGACGACATCCGCAGCATTCTCAACGCGCGCGGTGGCAGCGTGTATCTCTCGCTGACTGCATCGGCAGCGATGTTCGAGATGGTGCGCGCCGTGATGGAGAACGTGCCGGGCACGAATGCCGTGACGACCATTCTCGAGCATCCGTCGTCCTTCGATGCGATGACGCTGTACTGCGAGCGTACTGGCAAGGCGCTGCGCGTCGCGCCAAGCAATGCCGAAACAGGCGGTGTCGATGTCGATGCAATCGTCTCGCTGATCGATGACGAAACGGCGCTATTGAGCGTGATGTACGCGTCGAACATTTCGGGCGCGAAACTGGACATCGCAGCCATCGTCGAACGTGCGCGTGCGCGCAAGCCGGATCTCTTCATTATTGTCGACGCGGTTCAGCATGCGCCGCACGCGATCATCGACTTGCAGAAGACGCCTGTCGACGGCATCAACTTCGCGCCGTACAAGTTCTTCGGATGCCGGGGCGCGGGCGTGGCGTGGCTGTCCGAACGGCTCGCCGCGCTCCCGCATCATCGGCTCGCTGCCAAAGGGCAGGACGTCTGGGAACTCGGCAGCCCCGCGCCGGCGCAGTTCGCCGTGGTGAGCGCGATTGTCGATTACGTCGCCTGGATCGGCGCGCAGTTCAGCGACGCCGAAGAACGGCGCGAGCTTTTCGTGCAGGGCATGCAGCGCATCGAGGCGCACGAGCGCGCACTGCTTTCGTTGTTGCTGGACGGCGTTGACGGACAGCGTGGGCTGCGGGCGATCGAAGGCGTACGTGTGTTCTGGGATCATGACGACCTGACACGCCGCGATCTGATCGCGGGTATCGGCTTCGATAATCTCGACCCGACCGCCGCCGTGCGCGCCTATGAAGAGCGCGGCGTGATCGTCTATGAGCGGATTGCGACGAGCCTTTACTCGGGGCGCATGCTGAAATCGTTCAACCTCGACGGTGCGGTGCGCATCTCTCCGTTGCATTGCCATGCGCCGGCTGACGTTGCGCGGTTCCTGGCTGTGACGGAGGACATCGCAATCGCGAGCCGGCTTGCCGGATAGCACAGGTGAGGCGGAGGCGCATCGAGATTTGATTCTGGCGCCCGGGTGCGCCCATGACCACGTCGGCGTGGCAGCGAGTTTGCACGTTGTCTGCCGTGAAAAAAATGCCGCTCCGAAGAGCGGCATTTTTTCCAGAGAAAACCCGGTCAAAACCCCGGGCGTCCCTGTCAATCGTCGAGCAGCGAAAGATCCCGCACCGCGCCCTTGTCCGCCGACATCACCAGCTTGGCATAGGCCTTGAGCGCGGCCGACACCTTGCGCGGGCGCGTCTTCGCCGGCTTCCAGCCCCTGGCGTTCTGCTCTTCGCGGCGGCGCGCCAGTTCCTCGTCGGACACGAGCACGTCGATCGTGCGATTCGGAATGTCGATGCGGATCTTGTCGCCGTCGCGCACGAGGCCGATCGCGCCGCCCGCCGCTGCTTCAGGCGAGCAGTGGCCGATGGAAAGCCCCGAGGTGCCGCCCGAGAAGCGCCCGTCGGTCAGCAATGCGCAAGCCTTGCCCAAGCCCTTCGACTTGATATAGCTCGTGGGGTAGAGCATCTCCTGCATGCCCGGGCCGCCCTTGGGGCCTTCGTAACGCACGATCACCACGTCGCCGGCCTTGACCTTGTCGGCGAGAATGTTCTCCACCGCTTCGTCCTGCGATTCGGTCACGTGAGCCGTGCCTTCGAACACGAGGATGCTGTCGTCCACGCCCGCGGTCTTCACCACGCAGCCGTCGAGCGCGATATTGCCCGTGAGCACCGCCAGACCGCCTTCCTTGGAGAACGCGTGCTCGTTCGAGCGGATGCAGCCTTCGGCGCGGTCGAGGTCGAGGCTCGGCCAGCGCGTGTTCTGGCTGAACGCCACCTGCGACGGGACACCTGCCGGGCCGGCCATGTAGAACGTCTTGACCGCATCGTCAGTCATGCGAACGATGTCCCACTGGTCCAGCGCATGCTTGAGCGAGGGCGCGTGCACGGTGGGCACGTCGGTGTGCAGCTTGCCGGCGCGATCGAGCTCGCCGAGGATCGCCATGATGCCGCCCGCGCGGTGCACGTCTTCGATGTGGTACTTGTTGGTGTTGGGCGCCACCTTGCACAACTGCGGCACGGCGCGCGAGAGGCGGTCGATGTCGGCCATGGTGAACTCGATGCCCGCTTCCTGCGCGATCGCCAGCAGGTGCAGGATGGTGTTGGTCGAGCCGCCCATGGCGATGTCGAGCGTCATGGCGTTCTCGAACGCCTTGAAGCCCACCGAGCGTGGCAGCACGCGCTCGTCTTCCTGCTCGTAGTACTGGCGCGCGAGTTCGACGATGCGGTGGCCGGCGCGCTTGAAAAGCTGCTCGCGGTCGGCGTGCGTGGCCACCACGGTGCCGTTGCCGGGCAGCGAGAGGCCCAGCGCCTCGGTCAGGCAGTTCATGGAGTTGGCCGTGAACATGCCCGAGCACGAGCCGCAGGTCGGGCAGGCGGAGCGTTCCACTTCGGCCACTTCGGCGTCGGAGTACTTGGTGTCGGCCGCGATCACCATGGCGTCGATCAGGTCGAGCTTCTTGATCTCGATGGCCTTGGTGGCGGGATTGGCCAGACGCGTCTTGCCGGCTTCCATCGGGCCGCCGGAGACGAAGATCACGGGGATGTTCAGGCGCATGGCGGCCATCAGCATGCCCGGGGTGATCTTGTCGCAGTTCGAGATGCAGACCATGGCGTCGGCGCAGTGCGCGTTGACCATGTACTCCACCGAATCCGCGATGATGTCGCGGCTCGGCAGCGAATAGAGCATGCCGTCGTGGCCCATGGCGATGCCATCGTCCACGGCAATGGTGTTGAATTCCTTGGCCACGCCGCCCGCGGCTTCGATTTCGCGCGCAACGAGCTGGCCCAGGTCCTTCAGGTGGACGTGGCCCGGCACGAACTGGGTGAACGAGTTGACCACCGCGACGATCGGCTTGGAAAAGTCGTCGTCTTTCATGCCGGTGGCGCGCCACAGGGAGCGCGCACCGGCCATGTTGCGGCCGGCGGTGGAAGTCTTGGAACGGTATGCGGGCATTGTGGGTGCTTGGAGAGTGATGGCAAAAAGATTGCGGGCCGCGGGATGGAAGGCCCCTGCGCCCGTGCGAACAACCTCTTGAGCTGCACTCTGGGCAATCGTGGATTATCCCACACCCGCTCCGGTCAGAAGATGTTGCGCAAGCCGATCGCCACGCCGGTCTGGTTGTTGCGGCCCGGGAGGTCGGCGCTCGAGGCGCCTGTCGTGCGCGTGAAGTCGACCGTGCCGTACACCTCGGTGCGCTTGGAGAGCGCGTATTCGGCCAGCACGACGGCCGAGTAGCGCACGCCGGTGCTCAGGGTCGTGCCGTCCGCGCTCAGCGCGTTGCTGGCATGGTCGTAGTAGTAGGCGGCCGTCAGCGTGAGCGGCGAGGTGACCTGCCACACGGCGCCGGCGTAGAGGCCGTTGTCGATGCGGTTGGTCTTCGTCACGGGCGCCTTGAAGTTGAAGGCCGGCGAGCCGGTCGCGCCCATGTACATGTCGACCATGCCGGTATTGTCCTGGCCCCACAGCCAGCCGGCCAGCGCCTTGACCGGGCCGATCTGGTAGACCGCGCTCACGTTGACCACGCGGTACTTGTTGTTCGCGAGGTCGCTGTTCTGCTGGTAGCCGGCGTCGAGCGAGAGCGGGCCGTAAGTGTAGGCCGCGGTGAAGCCGTACATGTTGTTCGCGCCGGTGCTGCCCGCCACGCCGCCGAAGCTGTACATGCCTTCCACTTCCAGGCCGCCGAAGTGGCCGTCGTACTTGACCGAGTTGTTCTGGCGCAGGCCGTAGCCGAGCGCGCCCGGCAGCCAGCTATCCTGGTCGAAGTTGCCGACGGTGAGCGGGTCGTACAGGTTGCCGAGCTGGTCGAACAGCGGCGTGTTCTGGCGGCCGAACGTGAGCGCGCCGTAGCGGTTGCTCTGCACGCCCACATAGGCCATCCGGTTGAACAGCGTGTTGGTGCTGGCCATCTGGCCGTCCCAGACGTTGAAGCCGCTTTCGAGGCGGAACACGGCCGAGAGGCCGCCGCCCAGGTCTTCGGAGCCCTTCAGGCCCCAGCGGCTGCCGGTGATCGGGCCGACGCCCATTTGCACTTCGCTGTCGTTATTGGCGTTGGCGTTGGTCAGGTAGCGCACGCTGGTGTCGACGATGCCGTACAGCGTGACCGAGCTTTGCGCGAACGCGGATTGCGCGGAAATGGCGAGCAGGGCGGCGCCGAGCGCCGCGGTGGTCTTCTTCATGTGATCCCCGTTTTTTAGTCGTTTGGCCGGTGTCGCGCGGAGGCGCACCTGGCGTCGTTTCCGGATGTGTCCGGGTGCGTGGACGGAGTCCCGCGCAGGAAAGTGGCGATAATATTTCGAATTATTGATATTTCCGCAACAAATTTATCGCCTTGTCGCACCGCTGCAACATTGGTTGACGCGGGTAGCGGCGGATTTCCAGCTGCGGGCCGCACACGCCCGACGGGTAAGATGGGTGGCCGTTCCATCCATTCGCGCGCTTTTACTTCTTTCGCTTCTTTCGCCTCTTTTGCCGATGAACGCTTCCCCTCTCGCAGTTCACGACGACGGCCCCGAGGGCATCTATACGCGCGGCTCGGGCGATGGGCGCGAATGGTGGCGCGTCTCGCTCTCGGAGCGCGCCAATATGTTCCGCATCGAGCACGGCCACGGCGACGCCGCCATCGGCCAGGTGGACATCGACACCGTGGTCGACCTCGATAACCTCGAGGCGAAACTCCTGAAGTGGCGCCGCGAAGGCTTCGTGTCCGACGCGGGCCGCGAGGACGAGGCGCGGGCGGCCGAGGAGGGCAGCCGCTTCGCCGCCGAGCTGCGGCGCGCGGCGGCCCTGGCGCGGGCGGCGCGCGAAGCCGGTGGCGAACCCGGTAGCGAACCCGGCCATGCAGCGCGCCCCGCGGCCGCGACCGTGCGCATCGGCAATGTGGAGATGCCGGTGGCGCGGGAGCGTTCGCCGGCCTCGCAAGCGCTGGTGCCGCGCCTCAACGGCGCGTATCTCTTCACCGCCCGCACCGACGACGTCGCCATGGACATCGTCGAAAACCGGCGGGTGATGCTGATCGGCCACACGGGCTCGGGCAAGACCAGCTTCATCGAGCAGGTGGCCGCGCGCACGGGCCACGGCGTGCTGCGCGCGAACATGAACGGCCAGACCACCATCGGCGACTTCGTGGGTTTCTGGACGGTGAAGGGCGGCGAGACGGTCTGGGTGGACGGCGTGCTGCCCGTGGCGATGCGCGAGGGCTATTGGCTCATCATCGACGAGCTCGATTTCGCCGAGCCTGCCATCCTCGCCGTGCTGACCGCCGTGCTCGAGCCGAACGGCAGTCTGCTGCTCAAGGAGCGCGGCAACGAGATCGTGACGCCGCATCCCGGGTTTCGTCTCTTTGCCACGGCGAACGCGGCGGGGGCGATGAGCGCGTACCGTCACCTGTACCAGGGCGCGAATCTGCTCAACGAGGCTTTTCTGGACCGCTGGCGCGTGTACCTGTTCGACTATCTGCCAAAAGATGAGGAAGCCGAAGTATTGCGGCGAACCTTGCCGCAGCTCCCTACCGCACTTGCGCGGACGCTTGCCGCCATTGCCGCCATTGCCGCCGATTGCCGCCGATTGCCGCGCCGCGTTCGCGCGCGAGGACCTGGCGAGCGCGTTCTCCACGCGGCGCCTGATCGACTGGGCCGAGCTGATGCTGCGCACGGGCGACGCCGAGCGCGCCGCGGGCCCGTCGATCTACGCGAAAGTGAGCGCGGAGGACGCGGCGCTCATTCGCAGCATCATCCGCCATCACGCGATCTTCGACGCCGCTCCTGGCGCGGGTACATGCGCGCCCGAAGGCGGCGGGCGCTAGCGGTGAGCCGCTCGTCATGGATGCCACCCGGCCCGATGATCTGGAAACGCGCCTCGGCAAGCTCGCGCGCGTGCTGACGGGCGAGCCGCGCCTGAGCGTGTCGATCGGCGCGGGCGGGCCGCGCGTGGAGCATGAGCGCTTCGTGCTGCCTTCGCATGCGGCCGGGGCCGAACCATCCACACCATCTACGCAATCCACCGAAGCCGACGAGGACCTGCTGATCGGCTATCTCGACCTGCTGGCGGCGCGCTGGCGCCATAGCGCGCGGCTGCGGCTCGACACCGCCCAGGCGGGCGTGACGGGGCGCATTGCTCAGGCCGTGGAGGACCGGCGCGTGCTGGCCCGGCTCGTGGCGGCTTATCCGGGCGCGCGCCGTTATGTCGAGCGGCTGCGCGCGCAGCTCGCACGCGACGCGTCGCGGCGCTGGGGCGCGCTCGCATGGCGGGAGCGGCTGGTGTGGACCATCGAGCGGGCGCTCTGGGGCGAAGCCCCGGGCGCGGGCGAGCAAGACGCGGCCTCGCTGGCGGCCGCGTTGCGCGTCCTGGATGGTCCCGTTGGTGCGGAAGGAGCGGAAGGAGCGGAAGGAGCGGGCGGGCCGCTGGCAGCCGCGCGCGCGAGCCGTTCGACCCGCGAGAGCGTGCAAGCCGCGCGGGCCATCGTCGCGGGCGTGCGCTCGCTGGCCTCGCGCGGCGCGAACAACATGATGCAGTCGGCGCGTCCGCCCGAAGCGCTCGACGACGAAACGCTCGAGCGCGAGCTCGACAACTTCGGCGCGCGCGACGACACCGATTTCGCGCTGGAGCCAGACGGTGCCGATGGTATCGATGGTGCCGCCGCCGAGGCTGCGCGCCAGCCTGGCGCGCAGGAGCCGGATGCGGCAAGCGCGGCGTCTGGCGACGCAACCTCTGCGCCAGACGCCGCGCTCTCCGAAGCCGATGCCGCTTCGCCGCGCCTGGCGCCCGGCGCGGCTCCGTTCGCCAAACCGGTCCGCTCGATCCCGTTCACCACGGCGTTCGATGTCGTGACCGACCTCACCGGCAGCGGCGACGCCACGGCCTGGCGCAAGCTGCGCGCGCTGGCGCGTGCGGAGACGGGCGCGCTCAAGACCCATCTCGAACGTGTCCTGAAGGCCGACGAGCTCACGCACTGGAAGCGCGAGCAGGAGCGCGGCGAGATCGACCGCGCGGCGCTCGCACGCCTCGCGGTCTCGCGTGGCTACCGCACGCCGTTTCGCGTGGCCACGCACGCGAGCGGCCGCGACGCCGCCGTGACGCTGCTGCTGGACCTGAGCGGGTCGATGGCGGGGCGCAAGATCGAGCTCGCGCGGCTATGCGCGGCCGCGCTGGCCGACGCGCTCATGCAGCTCGGCTTCGACTGCGAAGTGCTTGGCTACAGCTCGATCGAGTCGCCGGAGATGCGCGTGCAATTCGAGCGCGCCCGCGCGGCGGGCATGGACTTGCGCGGCTACAACCGCTTCGTGGAGCGGCTCGATCTGCGGGTTTTCAGGCGCTTCGACGCGCGCGGCGCGGGCGTGGCGAACTCGGCGAGCGGCCTCGCGGCCATCGAGTGCGGCCACGAGAACCCCGATGGCGAGGCGCTCGCCTGGGCTGCAGCGCGGCTCCTGGCGCGCAAGGCGCGGCGGCGTCTGCTGTTCGTGCTCTCGGACGGCTACCCGTCCACCAGCGACGGCGATCCCGCAGTCTTGCGCAGCGACTTGCATGCGCGCGTGGCCGAGGTGGGCGAGCAGGGCATCGAACTCGTGGGCATCGGCATTCAGGACGATGCCGTCGAGAAGTTCTATCCGCATGCCGTGGTCGTGCGCAAGCTGCACGAACTGCCCGCCGTGGCGTTCGCCACCCTGAGCCGGATGCTCGCGCGGCGCTCGCGCCGGGGGTGAGGAGGCCGGCGCATGGCTTGCTCCTGGCGCTCGCGTGTTATACCTTTTCTGACAGCGCCGCCACGTACGCGGCGTGGCGATTCAGCCCACCGACTAAAACGACTCACGGAATCGACACTTCGGTCATGCCAGCCCCCGACCCGAGGACCCGAGAAGATTACGACCGCCTCTATTACCGGCTCGATCTGGAGCCCGGCGCCAGCGCGGCCGAGATCAAGCACAACTACCGGCAGCTCGCGCAGATTTTCCACCCCGACAAATGGCGGCATCCGAGTCCGGCGTCGCTGCATTGGGCCTCGGAGCAGTTCAAGAAGATCAAGGAGGCGCGCGAGGTGCTGGAAGAATACTGGTCCGCGCACGACGCGGCGCCCGCGAGCCGCGTGGCCCAGAGCGATGCGCAGATCGCCCAGATGCGCCGCCAGGTGCACGAACTGCAACTGCATCGCGAGCGCCTGCGCGGCGAGCTCGATGCGTTGCAGAACGCCAGGCTGCGCGGTCTGGCCGAGTTCGCGCGCATGCAGACCGAGCGCGAACGCCTGATCGGCGAGCTCGTGCGCTTGCGCGAGGAAGCCACGCACGAGCGCGCCAGCGCGGCCGGGCGGCGCGAGCAGGAGGCGGCACAGGCGCCCGGGTCGGCCCGGGCCGCTGATTCAGTTCATTCCGCGAACGGCAATGGGAGCAAGGACGGCAACGCTGGCGATGGGCGCAATGGCGGCAACCACGGCACGGATCTCGCGCCCGCCGAACGGCATCCCGTGCGCGATTTCTTCTTCTCGCGTTTCGACGACCCCGCGCGCGGCTGGCTGATGACGTTGAGCGGCATCGTCGTGACGGGCATCGTGCTCTTTGTGGTGGCGCACAAGATCGTCTTCAGCGTGTTCGACACGGCGGGCTCATGGCGCTGGCTCGGCGAAACGCTGCAAGCGCTCCTGATTGCGGCGGGCGTGGTGCTGGTGGGCGGTCATGCGTGGGCGCAGCGGACCTTCTATCGGGCCGATCGCGCGGGGCGCGAGCATGGCATGCCGCTGCCCGTGCACGAAACCTGGCTGCGCGTGAGCACCGCGCTGCGCGGCACGGGCCGCCATGGCGCCGAATGGCGCATCGAATCCGCCGAGCACCAGCCCGGCGACGCGGGCTTCGAATTGCGCGCGGTCCTGCGTTACTCGACGGCGCGCCCGGGCAAGGGCGAAACGCATCAGATCGTGACCTTCCGCTGTCGTGCGCATGCGCTGAGCGCGGCAGAGACGCGCATCGCCTGGGGCTTCGGCGTGCAGGCGCCCACGTGGTGGCTCCTGCCAGCGGCGAGGGTCGTGCGCGATTTGCGCAGAAGGATCGAGATGGATCTCGCGGCGCGGCTCTGAGCAAACGATGGTGTTTGCGGCGCGCCGTACTTGCGGCCCGGAAATTCAGACGTTCAGAAGACCTGACGAAATACCCAATACAGCCCGGCGGCAAGCGCAATCGAGGCGGGCAGCGTGAGCAGCCATGCGAGCGCGAGATTGCGCACGGTCCCCCATTGCAGGCCCGAGCCATTGGCGGCCATCGTGCCCGCCACGCCGGAGGCCAGCACGTGCGTGGTCGAAACGGGCAGGCCGTACGCGTCGGCCATGCCGATGGTCAGCATGGCCACGGCCTCGGCGGAGGCACCTTGCCCGTAGGTCAGGTGCTGCTTGCCGATCTTTTCGCCCACGGTCACGACCACGCGCTTCCAGCCCACCATCGTCCCCAGCCCCAGGGCGATGGCCACCGCCACCTTGACCCACGTGGGGATGAACTTGGTGGCGTGGTCCATCTGCTTGCGAAAGGCGTCCAGCGTGGCGGCGTCGGCGGTGGAGAAGGCCGGCGCATGCGCTTGCTCCATCAGGCGGATGGCCTCGGAGGCCACGTACATGTTGTTGCGCACGTTATCGACCATTGCTTGCGGCACTTGCGCCATCGAGCCCGAAAGGCTCACCTGGTCGGCGATGGTGTCGGTGAGCGCGCGCAACGCGGGCAGCGTGGCCGGGCGCAGATGGTGCGTGCTCACGTAGGCTTCCACTTCCGCGCGCGGATTGGCGGGCAGCGCGGTGAGCGGCGTTTCGGGCGCTTTGGGCGTATAGCGCGCGAGCGTGGCCGAAGTCGCGCGCGCGGCGGCCACGAACGTCACGGTCTGCTCGGGCGTGACGGCCTTGTTGAGCGCGTAGGCGGTGGGCACCACGCCAATCAGGATCAGCATGATGAGGCCCATGCCTTTCTGGCCGTCGTTGGAGCCGTGCGCGAACGAGACGCCCGTGCAGGTGAGGATCAGCAGCGCGCGGATCCAGAGCGGCGGCCGCTCGTTCTGCCTGGGCTCGCGATAAAGGCGCGGCGCGCGCACAAGGCGCTTGAGCACGAGTAGCAGCACCGCGGAGAGCACGAAACCCAGCACGGGCGAAAACAGCAGGGCCTTGCCCACGCCCAGCGCCTGGGCCCAGTCGACGCCTGACGTGCCGGAGGGGCCGCTGATCCACTGGTTCATGATGCCCACGCCGATGATCGAGCCCACGAGCGCATGCGAGCTCGACGAAGGCAGCCCGAAATACCAGGTGCCGAGATTCCAGAGGATGGCCGCGATCAGCAGGGCGAACACCATCGCAAAGCCCGAGTGGCTGCCCACCTGGAGGATCAATTCCACTGGCAGCAGTTGCAGGATGCCGAATGCGACCGCGCCGCTCGATACGAGCACGCCGAGAAAATTCCACGCGCCCGACCAGATCACGGCGGTA
Source organism: Paraburkholderia sp. (assembly GCA_031286755.1). Lineage (GTDB taxonomy): Bacteria > Pseudomonadota > Gammaproteobacteria > Burkholderiales > Burkholderiaceae > Paraburkholderia. The sequence continues at coordinate 9,347 of JAITTX010000320.1, read as the reverse complement.
TGCGGTTCGAGGGAATTGGTGTAGATGACCGTGGCGACGGCGTTGGCGGTGTCGTGAAAGCCGTTCACGAACTCGAAGCCGAGTGCGATGAGGAGCGCGAGGCCGAGCAGGACGAACGGCAGCGCGGAACTGCCTTGCACCGCGCTGAGGTCGACGACGAGATGATCGATAACATAGACCGCGCCGGCCGCGATGACGAGGAAAAAGAGCGCGGCGGCGAGGCCGCGGCGGCGCGGCTGCATGACGCGCGGCGGGTGCGGCTGGCGCGGCTGGGATAGGGGGACGTCCGGCATGAATGTGCGCTGAGGGTTGGGCTCAAGAGCCTCACGCGCTGCGCAGCGAAAACGCCATATGTAATGGCGTCGGAAGTCGATGGTGCCGATGGCGGCGGGCGCGTCGAACGCGCCAGAACCGGGGCGGCTCGATCGAGACGCGCCAGTGTCTCATAATGACCCGATCGCCGGCGCCGCCACGGCGCCGCGCCGGCCTGCTGCAGCGCCGCAACGCCCATATGGCGCGGGTGAGCGAGGAATCGCGTCGTATTGACGCGCGTATTTGTTGACGTATTTGTTGACGTATTTATTGATGCGCGGCGCGTGAGCGCTGGCGCGCCTGCGCGGCCAGACGCACCGCGGCGTTCGGCGCGCCGTAGCCATCGTAGCCGCCGCGCCGCTCCACCAATTCCAGGAAGAAGCGCTGGTCCAGCGTTTCGGTGTAGGCGTGCAGGAACTCGCCGCCTGCTTCGTCTCGGTCGTAGAGCAGATTGTGCTGGCGCAGCGTGTCGAGGAACTCGGCGGACAAGGCGTGGCGGGCATCGAGATCGTCGTAATAGTTGGCCGGCACGCGCAGCAACGGCACACCCGCCGCTTCGAATTCCGTCACCGCGCGGAAGATGTCGCCGGTGCCGAACGCCACGTGGTTCAAACCGGTGCCGTGATAGGCGCGCACGGTCTCGGCGGTGGCGGTGTGCGGATCGACCGAGGCGTTGAGCACCATGCGCAGGCCGCGGTCCGCGCTGAACAGCGCGCGGCTGCGCACGAGGCCATACGGATCGGGCAGCAGCACGGCGGCGCTCGCCTGGAGGCCGAGCACCGCTTTCAGGAACAGCACCCATGCATCGAACGAGCCGGCCGGCAGCGAAAGGCTCACGTGATCGATGCCCGTGATGGGGCCGATCTCGGTGGGACCATCCACATCGGTGAGGACGAAGTCGGCTTCGAAGAGCGTCGGCTCGCCCGGACGTTCGTTAACGAAGTAGTTAAGACTGCCGTCCGGCGCCTGCACGGCCGGCACCACGCGCTCGTTGGGGCCCACGCGCCCCGAGAACGGTTGATAGCCGAAGCCCGCCGCGCGTTCCAGCGCGAGGCGCGCATCGTCCACGCGCAGCGCGGAGGCGCATAGCGAAAGCCCGTGGCGCTGGAAAAAGGCATTGGCGAACGAATCGTGCTCGGCATTCAGCACGATGGCCGCCGAGCCGTGCCGATAGAGCGTCACGTCTTTCGAGCGATGCTGCCCCGCGCGGCGGAAATGGAGTTTTTCGAGCCAGTCGGCCACGCGCCGGCGCGCGGCGTCGTCCACCGCGAACTCCAGGAATTGCCAGCCCGCGTGCGCCGGCGGCGCGCTCGGGTGGTGGAGCGGCGCCGCTTGATCGGCATCGCCCAAGGCCTCGCGCGTGAGCTCTTCGAGCAGCAGCAACGAGCGATGGCCGTCGGCCGCGGTGGCCGCGGGCGGCGCGCCGCGAAAGCCGTCGTTGAAGATCTCCAGCGAGAGCGGGCCCGTGTAGCCGCTCTTCACCACCTGCGCCGTGAAGTCCGCGAGCGCGAAATCGCCCTGACCCGGAAAGCAGCGGTAATGACGGCTCCATTCGAGCACGTCCATGTTCATCATCGGCGCGTCGGCAATCTGCACGAAGCCGATGCGCTCGCCCGGAATCGTTGCGATGGCATCGGGTGTGTCGTCGAGCGAAAGCGTATGGAAGCTGTCCAGCGCGAGCGTGAGGTTCGGGTGGTTCACGGCGTTCACGAGCTGCCACGCGTGGCGATACGTGCGCACGTGGCGGCCCCAGGCGAGCGCTTCGTAGCACGTCACCACGCCGGCCTGCGCGGCGGCCTGCGCGAGCTGGCCGAGTTGCTCGATGGCGAGGGCGTCGTCGCCGAGCGTGTCGGGCGAGACGTTGCTGCACACCAGCAGGCGGTCCGTGCCCAGTTCGTGCATCAAGTCGAACTTGCGCTTCACGCGCTCCAGATTGCGGGCGAGCCGCTCTGCGCTCACACCCTCGAAGTCGCGAAACGGCTGGTACAGCACGATGGCGAGCCCGAGATCGGCGGCCATGCGGCGCACGTCGGCGGGCGAGCCTTCGAAATAGAGCAGGTCGTTTTCGAAGATCTCGACGCCCGCGAAACCCGCGGCGCTGATCGCGGCGAGCTTTTCCGCGAGCGTGCCGCTGATCGAGACAGTGGCGATCGAACGGCACAACGGGGCGAGGGCTGAGGCTTGAAGCGGCTTGGACATGGCGTGACGCGGCAACGGAATGAACGGGAACCTATGGGCAGGGCGCGCAAGCGCCGCCGGAGTGTTGCAAGGATAATAAAACTAACTAGTTAGTACAAATTCTCGGAAACCCCAGGGTGACCTGAGCGTATGAGCGCGGCACACTGGCGGCCATGCGTGGGGTGAGCGTGTTTGCCTCGGTGCGGGGTGAATACGCCGCGAACGCCGCGCCTGCAGCGTAGTGATCGGATCGCGCGATTGTCACGTGGTTATCGCGCGGTTGTCACGCTAGTTATCGAGTCGTTGTCGTGTCGTTGTGTATCTGGAGAGCCTGATGCAATTGCCGTCGGTACTGGTCCTGAACGGACCGAATCTCAACCTTCTGGGAACGCGGGAACCCGCGATATATGGGTCCGAAACATTGGATGACGTGGCGCGCCTGTGCCGCGAGGCCGCAGAGCGGCTGCATCTCGAAGTCGACTTCCGCCAGTCGAACGCCGAGCATGAACTGATCGACTGGCTGCACGAGACGCGCACGCGCGTCGACGGCATCGTCATCAATGCGGGTGCCTATACGCATACGTCGCTCGCCATTGCCGATGCGCTCTCCGCCATCGCCAAACCCGTGATCGAGGTCCATATCTCGAACGTCCACAAGCGCGAGGCGTTCCGGCACCATTCGTTCGTTTCGCCGGTTGCCGAGGCCGTCATCGTCGGTTGCGGCACTCAGGGCTATGTGCTCGCGCTCGAACGCATGGCGACGTTGCTGGCAGCGAAGTTGCCGGTGAAGTCGGCTGTGGAGGTGTCGCAATGAGCGAGCCGACGAACCAGCCGCGCTCGTTTCTTTGCGGGCTGATCGGCAAGGGCATTGGCGGCTCGCTCACGCCCGCGATGCACGAGAAGGAAGGGCGCGAGCTGGGCTTCAACTATGTGTACCGGCGCCTCGATCTGGACGCGCTCGGCCTCGCAACCGGCGCGCTGCCCGAGCTGGTGCTCGCGGCGCAGCGCATGGGCTTCGATGGCCTGAACATCACCTATCCGTGCAAGCAGGCCGTGATCCCCTTGCTCGACGAACTCTCGGACGACGCGCGTGCGCTGGGCGCCGTGAACACGGTGTTGTTCCGCGACGGCAAGCGCATCGGCCACAACACCGACTGGTCGGGCTTCGCCAGCGCGTTCAGGCGCGGCCTGCCCGGCGTTTCGCTCGAATCGGTCGTGCAACTGGGCGCGGGCGGGGCGGGCGCGGCGGTCGCGCATGCCGCGCTGCAGATGGGCGCGCAGGCGCTCACGCTGTTCGACGTGGACGCCGCGCGCGCCCAGGCGCTCGCCAGTGAGCTGCAGGCGCGCTTTCCCGCCGCGCGCGTGAGCGCGGGCGGCGATCTGCAGCAGACGCTGGCCGCCGCCACGGGCCTCATTCACGCCACGCCCACCGGCATGGCGAAGCTGCCCGGCTTGCCGCTGCCCGCCGACTATCTGCATGCGCGCCTTTGGGTGGCCGACATCGTCTATTTCCCGATTCGCACCGCGCTGCTCGAAGCGGCCGAGGCGTGCGGCTGCCGCGTCCTGAGCGGCGGCGGGATGGCGGTCTATCAGGCCGTGGATGCGTTCCGGCTCTTCACCGGCCTCGAACCGGACGCCGAGCGCATGTATGCGCATTTGCAGTCGATGCTGGCGCAGGACGCCGGCGAGCCATCCGCAGCTTGAAGCCACTTGAAGCCGCTTGAGCCCGCTTGAGCCCGCACATAGAGACATAGAGAGTCAGGAGAGAGACATGGCACCACCCGTATCGACGGGGCGCGACGCGCCTGCCCTTGCCGCGTCGTCCGCCGAGGGCGCGCTGCGGCGCTCGAAAGCGCGCTACAAGATCCTCGGCCTGCTGGCCGTGGGCACCATGATCAACTATCTGGATCGCACGGTGCTCGGCATCGCGGCGCCGCAGCTTACCAAGGAGCTCGGCATCAACGCGGCGCTCATGGGGCTGATTTTTTCGGCGTTCTCGTGGAGCTATGTGGTCGCGCAGATTCCGGGCGGCGTGTTCCTCGACCGCTTCGGCAGCAAGCTCACGTATTACCTCGCCATGACGCTGTGGTCGCTGTGCACGCTCGTGCAGGGCTTCGTCGGCAGCGTGGGCGCGCTGCTCGCGTGCCGGCTGGGGCTTGGCGTGGCCGAATCGCCGTGCTTTCCCACCAATAGCCGCGTGGTGGCGACATGGTTCCCGCAGCAGGAACGCGCGTTCGCGACCGGCACCTATACGGTGGGCGAGTACATCGGCCTCGCGTTTTTCAGCCCCTTCCTGTTCGCGCTGATGGGCGCCTACGGCTGGCGTTCGCTGTTCTACGTGGTGGGCGGCGTGGGTATTGTGTTCGGCCTCGTCTGGTGGTGCTTCTATCGCGAGCCGCACGATCATCCGGGCGCCAACCGCGCGGAACTCGACTATATCGAGGCGGGCGGCGGCCTCGCGAAGCACGATCCGAAGGCCGCGGCGGACAAGGCGCAAGCCGCCGCCAGCAAGAGCGATGGCAAAAAGGGCTTTGACTGGCGCATGGCCGGCAAGCTGCTGCGCCGCCGCCAGCTCGCGGGCATCTGCCTCGGGCAGTTCGCGGGCAACTCCACGCTCGTGTTCTTCCTCACGTGGTTCCCGACCTACCTCGCCACCGAGCGCCACATGGGCTGGCTCAAGATCGGCTTCTTCGCGATCATGCCGTTCATTGCCGCTTCGGTGGGCGTGATGTTCGGCGGCACCTTTTCCGACTGGATGCTGCGCCGGGGCTTTTCGGCCAATGTGGCGCGCAAGCTGCCGATCATCGCGGGCCTGCTGCTGGCCTCGTGCATCATTCTCGCGAACTTCGTGCAGAGCAATGTGGCCGTGATCGCGATCCTCTCGGTGGCGTTCTTCGCGCAAGGGATGGCCGCGCTCGGCTGGACGCTCGTTTCCGATATCGCGCCGGCCGGCATGCTCGGGCTCACGGGTGGCATCTTCAACCTGGCGGCCAACCTCGCAGGCATCGTCACGCCGCTCGTGGTCGGGCTGATCGTGGGCGCGACGGGCTCGTTCGTCTGGGCGCTCGCGTTCATCGGCGCGATCGCGCTGGTGGGCGCCGCGTCGTACATCTTCGTGGTGGGCGACATCAAGCGCATCGAGCTCGAAAGCTAAGGGGCCGCGCGCGCTTCGCCGCGATGGTCCTGTCCATCGTTCCAGCGCCGCGCCGGCCCGCCCGGATGGCCCACCGGAATGGCCCGGGAATGGCCCAGAAATGGCCCGCCAACAGGGCTCGCCAACAGGGCCCGCACAGGGCCCGCACAGGGCCATCCGGCGCGGCCAGGCCAGCCGGGGCGCGGCGGAGCCCATGCTAGAATCGGCCGCATTCCTTCCCACTCGTGCTCCCCAGAAAAATGGCAAGACCGGCGGCTTCGGCCGAACGCAGCGACGCTCAATCCGAAAGCCGGCGCAAGTACGACCCGGAGCAGACCAAACGCAACATTCTCGAAGTGGCCACCGCCGAGTTTTCGGCGATGGGGCTGGCGGGCGCGCGCGTGGACCAGATCGCCGAGCGCACCCATACCACCAAGCGCATGCTCTATTACTACTTCGGCAGCAAGGAAGGGCTGTACGAAGCGGTGCTCGACAAGGTGTATGCCGATATCCGGGCGCTGGAGCAGGACCTGCATATCGACGAGCTCGATCCCGAGGCGGGCCTGAAGCGCCTCGTCGAATTCACCTTCGACTATCACGACCGCCATCGCGACTTCGTGCGCCTCGTGACGATCGAGAACATTCACGGCGCGAAGTACATCGAGCGGCTCAAGACGTTCCGCAGCCGCAACGCCAGCGTGATCCGCACCATCGAGGACCTGCTCGCGCGCGGCGTGAGCACGGGCGCATTCCGCGACGACATCGATCCCATCGACCTGCACCTGCTCATCAGTTCGATGTGCTTTCATCGCGTGAGCAACCGCCATACCTTCGGCGCGGCGTTCGGGCGCGATCCCTCGCATCCCCGGCTGCGCGCGCGCCACCGCGAGATGGTGGTGGACGCCGTGGTGCGGTTCGCCCGCAAGGCCGGCTGACCCGCCACTGCCCGCAAGCAATCCCGAGCCGCATCCCGATATTCACGCTGCATCGCGTGGCGGCGGTGCATCCTGTTCTTCCCTCATCCCACAAAAATTCCGGGACGCTTACGCTACGCCCCGGAAGCCCGGCATACGGGCTTTTGCCGCGTCGTCCGTACGCTCGCGTGCCGCGTGCCGCGCGCGGGCGCCGGGCGTCCTTCCTCGCCAACCGGATAAGGCCACGCTCACGCCCACCGGGGCGCTCGCGGAAACCGCACTGATCGAGGAGGCCGACGTGGCGCTTTACCGGGCCAAGCGCGAAGGGCGTAACCGGGTGGTGTATTCGACGGCGGTGGCGGGGTGGGGGTGAGGCGGAGGAGGCCGGACGCGATTCGTGCGGCTGTGTGTTCGCGTCGCGCTGAACCTCATTTTGCACCGTTGGCGGCGAAAGCCTCCCTGGCTTGTTGCGAGGTCAGGAACTGGATGAACCCTTCGGCGGTATCGCGTTGGGTGGTGGTCGCCATGATCACGGCGGTATACGTGAGCGTGCTCTGGAGATCGCCCGGAAGCGGGCCGAGGAGCTTGATGCCGGGCGTCGTCGCGATGAGCGGAATCGTACCCGCCACCATATCGTTGCCCTTGCCCTTCAATACGGGTTCGAAAATTCCGTTGGGCGTCGTGCGTACGATCCTGGGCTTGAGTGTTTCTGCAATGCCCAGCCGTTCGAGTGCGCTTTCAAAGGCTTGCCCCGATTTAACGCGGTTAAAGACAATGAGGTTTGCACCCAGCAGCGTGCTCTTGAGTTTCTCCACAGTTGAAATGTCGTAGGTTGGACTGTCCGTGCGGTTACCGAGGCCGACGCCCACATGAGCGATGATCGGCCTGTCTCCCGCGCTTGCCTTGCCCGCTTTCGTCAGACCCTCGGCAAAGTCCGGTTGAACGATCACTACGTCGGCGGCTTCGCCGTCTTCGATTCTTTTCTTCACGACGGGCGATGGGTCGAATACCAGGCTGACCTGGTTATGTGTCTGCTGGCGATAAAGATCGACGACCCTGGTTAGCGCCGGCTCGAGGGGGCTATCGCTCATGACCTTGATGTCGCCGGCCTGCGCTGTCGCTGCGAACATGGACAGTGAACTCGTCAGGAGGAGGTTTAGAGCAATACGTCCAAGGCTTTCGTTCATGGTCGGTCTCCTCTTGACGGACGCTATGGCCGCTTGCATGCGGTCGCGATGTCGTCGAGACTTCGCCTGTTTGCTGTTATTGCAATTCCCCGGCTGGCAGGCGAATCCATTCAAGTCTAGGTCGCAATGGCCGGCGGCGAACAGGCATCATTTGAACCGTACTGTGCGTCAGCGAACCAGACACGCGCGTAGCGTGTGCGCGAGCCGGCCTGCTTCACCGGCATCGGCGATGTTCGCGAAGCCCATCACGATGCCACGGGGTGTGCGCGGCGTGCGGCTATTCGCGTATCAGATCGAGAGCGGCAGCACGGCGAGCCCCGCGTCGCGGGCGCGTGCGGCGAAGGCGACATCGTCGACCGGCGCCTGAACGCATTGCGCGCGCGACGCGCGCATCACTGAAGCCGGCAGCGATGGCGACATGAACGTGCCGGCCGCGCCGCGCATCCGCAGATAGATCGGCACGGGCTTCAGGCGGTCGATTTCGATGCTTAAGGCGGGAGTCGGCCGGGGCGTGGCAAGTCTTGCTGGCAAGAGAGGCGGAAGCGGCTTGGATTAGTCGAATGGGTCATTCTTGGTACTTTTCGATAGTGCATGATTTTTCCACAATAGTCTCACGCGATGCGGCGGCGAATCCCTTCCGGCACCTTCCGGCAATCCGCTCCGAGCCCGGCGCCTGCGCGTGTTCTTGTGCTTTCATCTGGAGAATCTGTCATGAAGATCGTCGTCATTGGTGGTTGGGGTTTGATCGGGTCGCGTCTTGTCGCGCTGCTTGGCGAGGCGGGTCATGAGGCACGCGCCGCGTCGCCGCGCAACGGTGTGAACTCCGTTACGGGCGAAGGTCTGAGCAATGCGCTCGAGGGCGCGGACGTCGTGGTGGACGTGACGAACGCGCCGTCATGGGAGCCTCAGGCGGTGCTCGACTTCTTCCGCACCTCGGCGCGCAATCTCGGCAAGGTGGAAATGGCCGCCGGGGTTCGCCATCACGTCGCGCTCTCCATCGTCGGCTGCGACCGCACGCCGGAGAATGCCTATTTCGTTGCCAAGGTCGCGCAGGAAGATGCGATCGAAGCGGCGGGCGTGCCGTACACGATCGTGCGCGCGACGCAGTTCATGGAGTTCATCGGCGGTATCGCCGATTACGGCACGCAGGACGGCACCGTGCGCATTGGTGACGGCCTGTTTCAGCCGATCGCCGCGGACGACGTCGCGGCGTTCCTCGCGCAGGCCGCGCTTGCCGCGCCGCTGAACGGCACGGTCGATATTGCGGGTCCGGATCGCGCGCCCTTTGCGGAAATCGTCGCGCGCTACCTGAAATCGGTTGGGGACTCGCGCCCGGTCGTGACGGATCGCGATGCGGGGTACTACGGCGGGCGTGTCGAAGAAAAGTCGCTCGTGCCGCTTGGCGAAGCACGGATCGGCCGCATCGGTCTCGACCAGTGGCTGGCGCGGACCAATAAGGGGTGATGCGAGCGCGCTTCGCGAGCCACGAAATTTCGCTCCCGCCGGAATAAGCGCCGAACCGCGCGTGTTAGTTCATCGTCTCCAACCCACGCAGCGAAGATCATGGCTTTGCAGGGGCCGCGCGATGAGCGGCCGGTGTCCGAAGGCGATATCCACGCCTAT
>JAITTX010000215.1 GCA_031286755.1 Paraburkholderia sp. | reverse complement strand
TTCAGCTGGGTGCGCCTCGCGCAGCGCGTGCCGGTGCGCGTCGCGCTCGACGAAGTGCCCGACGACTTCCGCATGATCGCGGGACGCACGGCCACTGTCGCGGTGCGCACCGAAGACAGCGGCAAGCAAAAGCGCCAGGCCGGCGCGGCAGCGGCCGCCAGCGGTGCAAGCAGTGCGAGCGGTGCAGGCAATTCGGCGGGCGCAGACAGCGCCAGCGGCGCGGCCGCTGCATCGAACGCGGCGAACCCGGGCGTTGCGTCCGTGACGGCGAGCGGAGCCTCGCAATGACGCGCCGCGGTCTCTGGCGCGCCTTCGCGCTCGCGCCGCTCACCCTCGCACTGGGCGCGTGCATGACTCTCGGCCCCGACTACAAGGTGCCGAAGGACGCGCTCGTGAACGCGCCGCTCGCGCAGGGGCCGATCGACGGCGCGAGCCGCGCGCCGGTTTCGCAGGGCGAGGTGCCCAACGACTGGTGGCGTCTCTACGACGACCCCACGCTCGATCAACTGGTTCAGCAAGCGCTTCAGTCGAACACGAGCCTGCGCGTGGCCGCCGCGAATCTCGCGCGCTCGCGCGCCGCGCTCGAAGTCGCCAATGCGCAGGGCGGCTTCTCGGGCGGCGCGAGCGCCGGCTTCCAGCGCGCGCAGGTATCGGCGGAGCAATTCCTGCTGTCCGAGAAGGTGCCGGTGGCGAACCTGGGCGACCTCGGCGTGAACGTGTCGTACGAGTTCGATCTGTTCGGCAAGCTGCGGCGCGGCGTGGAAGCCGCCACCGCCGAGGACGAAGCCGTGCTCGCCGCCGCCGATCTCGCACGCATCACCGTGGTGGCCGATGTCGTGCAGGCTTATGTGGGCGCGTGCTCGGCCGGCGAGGAACTCGCCATCGCGCAGGAATCGCTCAAGCTGCAGCAGCAGCGCGTGGCGCTCACCAAACGCCTGCGCGACGCGGGCCGCGGCAACCAGTCCGAGGTGACGCGCGGCCAGACCCAGGTCGAAACGCTCGCCGCCGACATTCCGCGCTACGAGGGCCGCCGCCGCATCGCACAGTATCAGCTCGCGATGCTGCTCGCGCGCGCGCCCGCCGACCTGCCGCCGGCCGTGCTCGCCTGCAACCGACTGCCGAAACTCAAGCAGCCGATTCCGGTCGGCGACGGCGCCACGCTGTTGCGCCGCCGCCCCGACGTGCGCGCGGCCGAGCGCCAGCTCGCCTCGTCCACGGCGCGCATCGGCGTGGCCATGGCGGAGATGTATCCGTCGGTCAGCATCGGCGCGGGCGTGGGCTCGGTCGGCCTCACGGGCGACCTGTTCTCGTCGAAGACCAATAGCTGGTCGTTCGGCCCCCTGATCAGCTGGACCTTCCCGCTCAACGGCCAGCGCGCCCGCGTGCGCGGCGCCGAGGCGGCCACGGCCGGCGCGCTCGCGCACTTCGACGGCGTGGTGCTCAACGCGCTGCGCGAAACGCAGACGAGCCTCGCCACCTACGCCGCCGACGACCAGCGCGCCGAGGCGCTGCGCACGGCCTATGCGTCGGCGCAGCAATCCGCCGACGAAACGCACCGCCTCTACGCGGCGGGCCGCGAGTCGTTCCTCCCCGACCTCGACGCCACGCGCACGCTCACGAGCGTGCATGCCCAGGTGGCTTCGGCCGAAGGCCAGGTGGCGCTCGATCAGGTGAAGCTGTTCCTCGCGCTCGGCGGCGGGTGGCAGCCGGATCAGGAAAAGCCGGCGCCGGTCGTGCCGGGGCAGGCGCAACCCTCCGCTTCCGCGCAACCACGCGAGGCCAGTCAGGCGGTACCGGCGCAATAAGCGCCTGGCACCCCGCGCCTGCAACGCTCCCATGCGGGACCAAGCGGCAGATTCAGCGCAGATGCCCCGTCACGCGCATGCGCCCCGCGCCAACGCGATACCGAACCCGGCCAGCCACGCAAAAACGCCGCACGAACGTTTCCATTCGTGCGGCGTCACGTACTCCAGCACGTCACAACCCGCGTGACGATGCCGCATCGCCGCCCCTGGCGAGGAGCACGATGCGGCGCTCACGCAATCTCAACGCACCATGCGCACCGGAGCCGAATAGCTGCTCGCCGCGCCGCTTTGCGAGGTGCCGCCCATCGCGGGCCCGTAGCCGCTATCGCCACGCGCTTGCAAACGCGCCTGGGCTGCCTGGTAGTCCCCAGGATAGAACGGCGAAACCACGTTCGGCCGCCAGCCCACCGATTCGAGCGCCTTGAGTTCGTTGCGTACCTGCTCACGCGTGACCGGGCCATTTTCGGCTTGCGACTGGGCGAAAGAAACCACTGGCGCTGCAAGCACCGCGGCAAGTGCAACAACCTTGATAAGCGACTTCATGACAGTACCTCCGGTTACTTGATCTATCGGTCCGGCACAAGCCGCAAACCGTTGGATACAGTCTAGAAAGTCCCGCGCAAGGGATAAATGGTGACGCGGCGAATTCACTGTTTTCGCAGAATGTATAATCGCGCGCCTCATAACGGCCGCTCATATGTTTCTTTCCGCAAGGAATAAGGCGCCGCGAGAAACACGCGGCGCGGCGCGCGGCCTGCAAACGCGCGCGCACCGGTGCAAGATAGGCGCTTCGGAAACCTCTACAAGGAGAGGTAGCGATGGCGACATGGAAACCGGATCCGAGCTTCTACCCCTCCGCGCGCCTTGCAGCCGCGGCCACGCCGGAAACGCTCGCATGGGTCGCGAGTTTCGACCCCACTAGCCGCGTGCCCGACTCGCTCGACGTAGTCGATCTCGATCCCGCCTCGCCCGAGTACGGCCGGATCGTCCATCGCCTCGCGATGCCGCACACCGGCGACGAGCTCCATCATTTCGGCTGGAACGCCTGCAGTTCGTGCCTGTGCCCGAACGCGCCGCATGCCCATAGCGAGCGCCGCTATCTGATCGTGCCGGGCCTGCGCTCCTCGCGCATCCATATCGTCGATACGAAGCCCGACGGGCGCCGCCCGAAAATCGGGCGCGTGCACGAGCCCGAAAGCGTCGCGCGGCGCGCCGGCTATACCCGCCCCCACACGGTGCACTGCGGGCCGGACGGCATCTACGTGACGGCGCTCGCCAACGCCGAAGGCGAAGCGCCGGGCGGCATCTTCCTGATGGACCACGAGAGTTTCGACATTCTCGGCCAATGGGAAATCGAGCGCGGCCCGCAGCAGCTCGCCTATGACGGCTGGTGGCATCTCGGCTACGACACGCTCGTGACGAGCGAATGGGGCCTGCCGGCGACCTTCGAGAACGGCCTCGTGCCCGAGGTGCTGCTGGGGGGCCAGTACGGCCACCGGCTGCACTTCTGGGACTTGCACACGCGCCGCCACCAGCAGGTGCTCGACTTCGGCGCGGAGAACCAGCTCGTGTTCGAATTGCGGCCCGCGCACGACCCCACGAAACCCTATGGCTTCGTGAATTCCGTCATCAGCCTGAAAGATCTCTCGGCCTCGATCTGGCAGTGGTACCGCGACGGCGATCGATGGGCCGCGCGCAAGATCATCGAAATCCCCGCCGAACCCGCGGATCCGGAAACGCTCCCGCCCATGCTCAAAGGCTTCGGCGCCGTGCCGCCGCTCGTCACCGACATCGCGCTTTCGCTCGACGACCGCTTTCTCTACGTGGCCTGCTGGGGCACCGGCGACCTGCGCCAGTACGATGTTTCGGATCCCGAACATCCTGCGTTGACGGGCAGCGTGCGCATCGGCGGAATCGTCTCGCGCGCCACGCACCCGCGCGCGCAAGGCCGGGCGCTGAACGGCGGTCCGCAAATGGTGGAGGTGAGCCGTGACGGGCAACGCGTGTATTTCACGAATTCACTGTATGGCGCCATCGACGCGCAGTTCTACCCCGAGGGCATCGACGGCTGGATGGTGAAGCTCGACGCCGCCCCCGAAGGCGGCCTGGGCTTCGACGAGCGTTTCTTCGCGGAGTGGCCGAAAACGCATCGCCCGCACCAGATCCGGCTCGAAGGCGGCGACTGCTCGTCCGATTCGTACTGCTACCCCTGAGCGGGATGCACGAGGCGACACGACATGAACGGCCTGTTCGGGACCTTCGGCACGCACTGGGCCGCCTGGAGCGCCGTGGTGGCCAGCGGCGTTTTTCATGGCGCGAATCCCGCGATGGGCTGGCTCTTCGCCACCGCGCTCGGACTGCAGCGCGGCAGCCGCACGGCGCTGCTGCTGGCGCTGCCGCCTATCGCGCTGGGCCATGCCGCGTCCATTCTGCTGTTCACGAGCTCCATCGCCGTGCTGGGCGCGTGGCGGCCTGTGCTTATGCACAGTGGCCTGCACTGGGGGCTCGGCGCGCTGCTGATTGGCTGGGCCGCGTGGCAGCATGCGCGGGGGCACCGCCATCGCGTGCGCGTGGGCATGACGGCGGGCTTTCTGGGGCTCGCGGCGTGGTCCGCGCTGATGGCCACGCTGCATGGCGCGGGCCTCATGCTCATGCCGGCGCTGCTGCCGATCTGCGGCGCCGCCGCGGCCGGTGGCGGTGCAGGCGCGGCGGGGCCGCTCGCGGTATCCGCCGCGTTCACCGCGCTGCACACGCTCGTGACGCTCGCCACCACCGCCGCCATCGCGATCGTCGCCTATGAATACGTGGGGCTGGGCGTGCTGCGGCGCGGCTGGATCAACTTCGACTGGCTCTGGCGCGGCGCGCTGGTGGTCACTGGCGCGTTGATGATCGTGACGGCGTGAGGGGTGCACTCATCACGTCCCCGCCGGATAATCCGTCCCGAGGCTCGTTTCGCGCCACGCCTCGATATCCGCGAGCGCGGCCCGCAGGCGCTGCGCAACCGCATCCACGCCAAACGCGCCGAGCACGAGATGGCGCGGCGGCTTCTCCACCTCGGTCACGCGGATCATCGCCTGGGCCGCGCGCGCCGGGTCGCCCGGTTGATGGCCGCTGCCCTGCGCCGTGCGCTGCATGCGCGCGCCCGCCGTTTCGGCATAGTCGGCGATCCGGTTCGGCGTTTGCACGAGCGAGCGGCCCGCCCAGTCCGTGCGGAACGGCCCCGGCTCCACGCAGGTCACCTTGATGCCGAGCGGCCCGGCTTCCGCGAGCAGCGCGTCGGAGAAGCCTTCGACAGCATGCTTGGAAGCCGCGTAATAGCCCGATCCCGGGAAGCCGGCCAGCCCTGCCACCGACGTAATGTTGACCACGTGTCCGCGCTTTCTTGCGCGCATGCCCGGCAGCACGGCGCGCGTCATCGCGAAGAGGCCGAACGTGTTCGCGTCGAACTGCGCGCGAATCTCGCGTTCGTCACCTTCTTCGATCGAGCTCTGGTAGCCATAGCCCGCATTGTTGACCAGCATGTCGATCGCGCCGAAGCGCGCCTGTGCCAGCCCCACGGCGGCATCGATCTGTGCCTGGTCGGTCACGTCGAGCGAGACGCGCAACAGGCGCTCGCCGGCCTCGGGCGCGAGACTGTCGAGCGAAGCCTTGTCGCGCGCGCTCGCCACGCAGCGCCAGCCGCGCGCGAGCACGGCAAGCGCCAGTTCGCGGCCAAAGCCGGTGGAGCAGCCTGTGATGAACCAGACGGGAGAGGCATTCGGGGAAGTAACGGCCATGACGGAACCTCGCGGAAGCAATGGTTGGCGGCGCGGGCATCCACGCATCGCATAAGCCGCGGGCACGCGCGGGATGCGCCGGATGGCGCCCGGAAGGGGCAAGGCAAGTGGCGGGCGCGGCGGCCTGCTCGCGGCGGCGCGCCACGAGCGTCGATGATAGCGATAACGCGCAAGGCGTGCAGGACAGCACCGCACCCGCACGCATCCGCGCATATGCACACGTATGCGCACGCACGCCACGCGCGCATGAACAACTGGGCGATGCCCGGCGCAAGCCGCGCGAGCCATGTACCATACGGCGCTCGCACTCGACTGTATTTGCTGGAGAAGAACCCGATAATGTCCACCGTCACCACGTCCGATACGCCCGACGCGGCTACCCTCAGCACCGCAAACACCACCCATGCAGTTCAGGCAGATCAGGCCAATCACGCAGCAGCCGCTGCCACGCGCGCCCTCGAAGCCCGTTACGGCGCGCCCTGGAGCGCGCCGCTGCCCGCCTGGAACGCCACGCTCGACGCGCTGCTCGCGCACCGATCGGTGCGCAACTACACGAGCCAGCCGCTACCCGAGGGCACGCTCGAAACGCTGATCGCCGCGGCGCAATCGGCCTCGACATCATCGAATCTGCAGACGTGGAGCGTGGTCGCCATCGAGGATCCCGAGCGCAAGGCCCGGCTTGCGAAGCTCGCCGCCGACCAGTCGCAGATTCGCGAGGCGCCGCTCTTTCTCGTCTGGCTCGCCGACCTCAACCGGCTGGAAGCCGCCGCCGGGCGCAGCGGCGCGAGCGCGGAAGGCCTTCACTATCTGGAGACGCTGTTCGTGGGCGTGATCGACGCGGCGCTGGCCGCACAGAATGCCGTGGTGGCGCTCGAGTCGCTCGGCATGAACGCCGTCTATATCGGCGCGATTCGCAATCAACCGGAGCAGGTGGCCGCCGAACTGGGTCTGCCCCCGCGCGTGCTGCCCGTGTTCGGCCTGTGCGTGGGCTATGCCGACGCATCGCGGCCCGCGCAGGTGAAACCGCGCCTGCCACAGCCGGTGGTCCTGCATCGCGAACAGTACGACGCGCCTTCGCAGCAGCATGGCATCGCGCAATACGACGATGTGATGGGTGCATTCCAGAGTTCGCAGGGCCTGAGCGCGGCGGGCTGGACCTCGCGCTCGCTGGCGCGCTGGCGCAGCCGCGAATCGCTGCACGGCCGCGACCGCCTGCGCGATGCCCTCCATGCGCTCGGCTTCGAGCTGCGTTGAGGCGGCTCGCGCAAGCGGATTCCATCATGCGGGCCGATCACACCATTCATGAACCAGTGAACTGGCAACCGGAGGAGCAACACAAATGAAAATCGCCATCATGGGCGCGGGCGCGGTGGGCTGCTTTTTCGGCGGCATGCTCGCGCGCGCGGGACACGACGTCGTCCTGATCGGGCGCGCGCAGCATGTGCAAGCCATCGAGCGCGACGGCCTGCGTCTCGAGGCGCGCAGCTTCGACGAGCGCATCGGTCATCCGCATCTGCGCGCGAGCACCGAGGCGGCCGCCGTGGCCGGCGCCGATCTCGTGCTGTTCTGCGTGAAGTCGGCCGACACGGAAAGCGCCGGCGCGTCGATCGCGCCGCATCTGCGCCCCGATACGCTCGTGCTCTCGCTGCAAAACGGCGTGGACAACGCCGAGCGCCTGCGCACCGTGATCCCGCAGGACGTGGCGGCCGCTGTCGTGTATGTGGCGACGGAGATGGCCGGCCCCGGCCACGTGCGCCACCACGGGCGCGGCGAGCTGGTGATCGAGCCCGCGCGCGGCAGCCTGGCCGCGGCGCAGGCGTTGATCGAAGCGGGCGTGCCCACCGAGATTTCCGCGAACGTGCGCGGCGCGCTGTGGGCCAAGCTCATCTTGAACTGCGCGTACAACGCGCTATCGGCGATCTCGCAGTTGCCTTATGGGCGTCTCGTGGAAGGCGCCGGCGTACTCGATGCGATGCAGGACGTGGTCGCCGAATGCGTGGCCGTGGCGCACGCGGACGGCGTGACACTGCCGCCCGACGCGGTTGCGAACGTGGGCGCCCTTGCACAGACCATGCCGGGGCAGTACTCGTCCACCGCGCAGGATCTCGCGCGCGGCAAGCGCAGCGAGATCGACCATTTGAATGGCTTCGTCGTGCGGCGCGGTGCGGCGCTAGGCGTGGCCACGCCGGCCAACCGCCTGCTGCACGCGCTCGTGAAGCTCATCGAGGACAAGGCGCACGGGACGATCTGAAACGTGCACTTTGGTGCACGCCGGCCGATGCGCGCCGGTACATGTCGGTGCGTTTTGATGCCCGCACCGTTCGCGCCCCGCTTGCATGCGGGGCGGATGCATCATGCGCCCGGCGCCTCGCGCTCGAAAACGAGCAGCGTGGAAGTCGCCGACGCGTAAAGCTTGCCGGCCGCATCCGTGATCGTCGCCTCGGCGAAGGCCGCGCGGCGGCCGATGCTCAACACGCGGCCTTCGGCGCGCACCGGGCCGGTGCTCGCGGTCATGGGCCGGTGATAGGCCACCTTGAGTTCGAGCGTGGTGTAGCCCTGATGCGGCGCGAGGCGCGAGTGCGCCGCGCAACCGCAGGCCGAATCGAGCAGCGTGGCCGCATAGCCGCCGTGCACGGTGCCGATGGGGTTGTACGCGTGCAGCCCCGGCACGCCTTCGAAGACCACGCGGCCCTCCTCCACTTCCACGAGCTTGAAGCCGAGCGTTTCGCCAATCGGCGCGCTGCGGCCGCTCGCGAGCATGCGCTGCAGTTGTTCGAGGCCGGTGAGGCCGGCCGGCAATTCGGCAACGAGGTTCATTTGAAGCGTCTCTCCGTCGAGGGGTTCGCGCAACGCGCCAGGGTCCCGACATGGTAACGTTTTACGAACGATCGTGCTTAAATAACCCTTCGAGCCGAAGATGCACGCTTTTGCATGCGCAATTCCGCCACGACCTCAACGATCTCAATACGTTTCGAGGTGCAGCCGCCCTTCCCGCTTGAGGCGTTCCCACAGTGCCTCCCACGCCATGCCGTGCGCTTGCGCGATCTCGCCGAGCACCTGGAGCACGCCATCTTCCATGCCCTTGAGCCCGCACACGTAGATGTGGGTATTGCCGTCCTTGAGCAGATGCGCCACATCCGGGGCACGCTCGCGCATCGCGTCCTGCACATAGCGTTTGGGCTGTCCCGGCGTGCGCGAGAACGCCAGATTCGTGTCGATGAAGTCCTTCGGCAGATTCATCAGTGGTCCAAAGTATGGCAACTCCTGCTGCGTGCGCGCGCCGAAGAACAGCATGAGCTTGCCGGTCGCTCCCTTGAGCCTGCGCCGGCGCCGGTACTCGGTCATCGCGCGCATGGGCGCGCTGCCCGTGCCCGTGCAGATCATCAGCAGATGCGAGTTCGGATGGTTCGGCATCAGGAAGGTGCTGCCGAACGGGCCGATCACGCTCACCACGTCGCCCTTCTTCAGATCGCACAGATAGTTCGAGCACACGCCGTCCGTGGCATTGCCGCCGTAATCGCGCGTGACGCGCTTCACGGTGAGCGAGACGTTGTTGTAGCCGGGCCTCTCGCCGTCGCGCGGGCTCGCGACAGAGTATTGGCGGGCGTGATGCGTGCGGCCGTCGGCGCTCTTGCCGGGCGGCAGAATGCCGATCGACTGGCCTTCGAGCACCGGGAACGGCATCGTGCCGAAGTCGAGCACGATGTGGTGAATGTCGCTTTCCGTGGCGGCGTCGGTGAGCCGGTAGTTGCCCACCACGGTAGCCGTGGTGGGCGTCTTGTGCGTGTACAGATGCACGTAGGGCCGCGCCGCCGACCACGGCGGCACGGTCGCGCCCCGCACCATGTCCGAGCCGGAGCCGGGCACTTCGTCGCCTTCGCTCGCCGCCGCCGCGGCTTGCGAGGCATCCGCCCCGCTCGAAGCCGCCGCTGCCGTTGATGCTGCGGCTCCAGAAGATGCGCCGGGTGCGCCCACCGTGGGATTCTGCGTGGGCAGCTCGTCCCAGCCGAACTGTTCCTCGATGCTATAGGCCTCGGCCTTGAGCACGTTGCGCCAGTTGTCGATCGCGCCAGTCGGGCACGGCGGCACGCAGGCCATGCAGGCGTTGCAGACATCCGCCTTGACGACGTAATTGACGCCGTCGTGCGTGATCGCATCGACCGGGCAGGTCTCTTCGCAGGTATTGCAGCGAATGCAGATCTCAGGATCGATCAGGTGCTGCCTGAGGATCTCCACGGGAGCCGGACCGTTCATGATTACCTCTTTCGTGTCGACCGGAGCGGGTGCGTCAGCCCTCGATCCGGTCCCATGTAAAGCCGTCTTCAACTACCGTTCAGTTGAAGCGCACGTACTCGAAATCGACGGGCTGCCGATTGATGCCCATCGCCGGCGGCGCAATCCAGTTCGCGAACTTGCCCGGCTCCACCACGCGGCCCATGAGCGAAGCCACGTAAGCACGATCCTCGGGCGTGGGCAGCCACTTCGCCTCGTTCGCGGCCCATTGCGCCGCGTCGATCACGCGGCCGTCCGGCGCCACGCGCACGCCCGCGAAGGTGCCGATGCGCCGGTTGAACGCCTTGTGCGGCACAGTCAGCCTGAAGTCGATGCCGGCCTTCTCCAGCACCTTGTTCCAGCGGTTCACGCCCGCCACCGAGTCCTTGATGTAGTCGTCGCGCAGCACTTCGTTCATGGCGTTGAGCATCGGCACCTCGCGCTCGACGAGTTTGTCGCCCTGCACGTCGAGCAGGCGATAGGTCTGGCCTTCGAGCTGGTGGTCGTCGTCGCGCTTCGTTTCCTCGTAGCGGCCCTTCAGGCCCGCGCTGTAGAACGTGGCCGCGTTCGACGAGTGGTCGGCGCCGAACAGGTCGATCGTCACCGAGTAGTGGAAGTTCAGGTAGCGCTGGATCGTTTCGAGGTCGATCACGCCCGCGGCGCGCAAACTGCTTGCGTCGTCGGTCTTGAGCTCGTTCATCACCTGCGCGGTGCGCTGGATCACGCGCGAGACGCCCGATTCGCCCACGAACATATGATGCGCCTCTTCGGTCAGCATGAATTTCGTGGTGCGCGCGAGCGGGTCGAAGCCCGATTCGGCCAGCGCCGAAAGCTGGAACTTGCCGTCGCGGTCGGTGAAATAGGTGAACATGAAGAACGCCAGCCAGTCGGGCGTTCGTTCGTTGAAGGCGCCGAGAATGCGCGGGTTGTCGTCGTCGCCCGAGCGCCGCTCGAGCAATGCTTCGGCTTCCTCACGACCATCACGGCCGAAATGACGATGCAGCAGATAAACCATCGCCCACAGGTGCCGCCCTTCCTCCACGTTCACCTGGAACAGGTTGCGCAAGTCGTAGAGCGAAGGCGCGGTCAGGCCCAGATGGCGCTGCTGCTCGACCGAGGCGGGCTCGGTGTCGCCCTGCGTGACGATGATGCGGCGCAGGTTCGCGCGGTGCTCCCCCGGCACGTCCTGCCACGCGGCCTCGCCCTTGTGCGCGCCGAAATGGATCTTGCGCTCCGCCTCGCCGGGCGCGAGGAAAATGCCCCAGCGGTAGTCGGGCATCTTCACGTGATCGAAATGGGCCCAGCCACCGGCGTCCACGCTCACCGCCGTGCGCAGATAAACATCGAAGCCGTGCGAGCCCTCGGGCCCCATGTCGCCCCACCAGGATAGAAAGTTCGGCTGCCACTGCTCCAGTGCCCGCTGCAATGCGCGGTCGTCGGCGAGATTGACGTTGTTGGGGATCTTTTCGCTGTAGTTGATGGTGGACATTTCGGTTCCTTGCGGCTATGGCGTCGATGGCGGATCAGGCGGGAGGTCAGGCTGCAATCGGGCTGAAATCGGGCTGAAATCACACACGGGCGAGGTCGAACTGCGCCTTGCTGCCCTTGCCGTACACCTTGAGCGCGCCCTTTTCGCCCACCGCATTGGGACGATTGAAGATCCAGTTCTGCCACGCGGAGAGACGGCCGAAAATGCGTGTCTCCATGGTCTCGACACCGTTGAAGCGCAGATTCGCTTCGAGGCCCGTGAGCGCATCGGGCGACATGGCCGCGCGCTCTTCCAGTGCGATGCGGATCTCGTCGGCCCAGTCGATGTCGTCCGGCGCCGCGGTCACGAGACCGAGCATCTCCGCTTCGAGCGGCTTCACCGGCTGACCGATTTGCGCGCGCGCGGCGTCGAGCGGCTCGGCCTCGTCATAGAAGCGCCGAACGAGGCGCGACTGCTGAGTGACCATCGGATACAGTCCGAAATTCGCTTCGGATAGCGTAATAACGGGTTCCTCATCTTCATTCGAAGGCAGTGCGGCCATATAGCTGCGGTCGGCGGCGAACGCCAGTTCCGCGAACGTGCCGGCAAAGCACGAGCCCGGCTCGATCAGTGCGAACAGCGAGCGCGACGAGACGTCGATGCGCGCGAGCGTGCGACGCAGCATGCCGATGGTTTCCCGCACGAACCAGTGGTCGCGGTGTTCGAGCAACGCGGCGTCGGCGGCCAGCACGCCGCGCGCGTCGCCCGCGGTCTTGAAGATCCACGTGCCGATGTCGAGCTCGTTAGTGCGCATCGTGAGAATCGCGTCGTCCAGCTCGCGGGCGAACTGCAGCGGCCACCATGTGGCGCCGGCCGCGACGATCGCGTCGATGCCTTCGGGCAGCGATGTTTTCGCGGTGTCGGGCGCTTTCGCGGTGAAGGTGGCCGTGCGCTTCGCGCGATCGATCGTCACCTCGACGCTCGCGTAGCTCAGACCGTTTTCGTGCTCGATGCGCTCGATGCGCGTGAGCGCGACGCCGTGCGCGCCCTGCCCCGCTTCGGGCCGGTCGCTCTGCGCGGCGAGTTCGAGCGCGCGCGCCTGCACGGCCTGGCCGAAGCGGTTGGGCTTGACCACGTCGTCCACGAGACGCCATGCCTTCGCGCGCTCGCCGCGGATGCCCTCGGCCACGGTGCAGAAAATATCGGCGCGGTCGTGGCGGACTTTGCGCTTGTCGGTGAGACGCGTGAGGCCGCCCGTGCCGGGCAGCACGCCGAGCAGCGGCACCTCGGGCAGCGCCACCGTGGACGAACGGTCATCCACCAGCAGGATCTCGTCGCAGGCAAGCGCCAGCTCGTAGCCGCCGCCAGCGCACGCGCCGTTCACGGCTGCAATGAATTTCAGGCCCGAATGGCGCGACGAATCCTCGATGCCGTTGCGCGTTTCGTTGGTGAACTTGCAGAAGTTGACCTTCCACGCGTGGGTGGAGAGGCCCAGCATGAAGATATTGGCGCCGGAGCAAAACACCCGGTCCTTCAGACTCGTGAGCACCACCGTGCGCACCTCGGGGTGCTCGAAGCGGATGCGCTGGAGTGCATCGTGCAGTTCGATATCGACGCCGAGATCGTATGAATTCAGCTTCAGCTTGTAGCCTTCGCGAATGCCGCCGTCCTCGGCAATGTCGATGCCGAGCGTCGCGACGGCGCCTTCGAAGCTGAGCTTCCAGTGCCGGTACTGTGAGGGATCAGTGCGGTAGTCGACTCGCGGGGCGGTCGGCGAGGTGGTCGGCTGCGCGACCGGCTGGGCGACGGCGGTATCTGCTGCTGAGGCCATGGGGCGTCTCCTTGTGCACCGGAGCAAGTGCCTCGGCACTGACTCCGGTCTCGTGCAAGCGAATGTGTGCACTTCGTTTCAATGAACGATAGTGCAACATACACCCCATGTAAAGCACTTTAATGCATATTACCGACCGCGGCGGGTAAACCATGAAGTCCAATGCATCACGTCTTCATGCGATCCGGCACCCGTCAGTCGATACGCGCCGGCTCCGCGCCAAGCCGGGCCGCCAGCCGGTCGCGCAGTTGCAGATAGGCGTCGGCAAGGGTTTTCTCGCTGGTGTCGAAGCGCATGTCCGCGCGGCCATACAACTCGCTGCGGCCCGCCAGAATGCGCTTGAGGTCCTCCATCGCCTCGCGGTTGCCCGACATGGGCCGCAGGTCGCCTTGCGCAACCACCCGCCGCATGTGCTCCTCGGGCGCCGCCTGGAGCCAGACCGTGAAGCAGTGCGCAAGCAGCGTGTTGAAGGTGGCGGGCTCCGACACGAGCCCGCCCGGCGAGGCGATCACGGCGCGCGGATGCTCGGCGATCACGGCCTCCAGCGCGCGCTGCTCGTAGCGCCGGTAGGCGCTCGCGCCGTAGAGCGAATGAATCTCCGAGGGTGGGCAGCCGGCCAGTTGCTCGATCACGCGGGTGAGTTCGACGAACGGCACCTTGAGCTCCTGCGCGAGCATGCGCCCGAGCGTGGACTTGCCCGCGCCGCGCAGGCCGACGAGCGCGATGCGCTCGTTGCGATGCGGGTCGGCGGGCGCCTGCGAAAACATTTCGGCGAGCGCGATGCGGGCGCGCTGCAAGGCTGCCGGGTCGCGCCCCTGCAGCAGTTCCCGGATCAGCAGCCATTCGGCCGATGACGTGGTGACGTCGCCGATCACTTCCGCCAGCGGGCAATTGAGCGTGGCCGCGATCTGCCGCAGCACCAGCACGGAGGCATTGCCCACACCCGACTCCAGATTCGCGAGATGGCGCTCGGACAGCCCGGTTTCCGCCGCCAGCGTCTTGCGCGTCATGCCGCGGCGCGCGCGCAGCAGGCGCACGCGTTCGCCCATCGCGGTCAGGAACGGGTCACGTTCGCTGCGCTCGCCGCGCCCCGGGTCAGCCGCCTCATGGGCGTCCGCGGACTCGTCCGGCTGCGGCTCGGCAATGTAAGTTTGCTTCATCTTTAGACACCTCCCAACCCAATTTTATGTACTATAGTGCTTGACATGCATTTTACTAACCGTTAATTTTCGCCAAAAGATGAATCGGCGACAAATACAGACGTGAAGCCGGCATGGAGGAGATCCGCATGTCCCCGCAAGACTTCGAGCGCCTGATCGCAGGCGTCACGAAACAGATTGCCGGTCATCCGCTGGATGATGCACTCGACGCCTGGCTCAACGCCACCTGGCCGAACGGCAGCCCGACCTTCACGGCGCTCGAGGACGCTTGCCGCCAGGGTGTCGCCCAGGGGTGGATGTGCCAGCGCGAGGCCGGTGGGCTGCGCTACGGGCGCGTCCTCAAGCCGCTGCCGGCCACCCACGATTTTTCAGTCGATGTCGTGCGGATGAACGATCTTGCCGGCCCGCACCATACGCATCCGCACGGCGAAATCGATCTCATCATGCCGATCACGCCCGGCGCGACATTCGACGGCCGGCCCGCGGGCTGGTGCGTCTACGGTCCGGGCAGCGCACACCGCCCAACCGTCGCGCACGGCGAGGCGCTCGTGCTTTATCTGCTGCCGCAAGGCGCGATCGAGTTCACGCCGGCGCCGGCCTGAGTGAGCGGCAGTGCCGGTCCTCGCGCCCGCATCGTAGAAAACCCAGCCGAATCCCATCCGGCCAGCGGCACGAGACACGACGAAATGATGAATTGCCAGGCAATCCCGATTGACTGGCCAGCAGCTTCATAACGACCGAAAATCGACGGCGCCCGCGCACCCCCAGGGCCATTGCCCGCGAGGCAACGCGATTCGAGGCAGATAGAGCGGAGACAGCATCGTGGAAACCCAAGCAGCGGCGCCGGCCGCTTCAGTGGCTTCGGCGGCCCCATCAGCGGCCTCGCCAGCCTCCTCGCCCCCCGCGGCCTCGCAGACATCGAACGTGCCGCCGCCCGCGCAATTGAACTTCGCGGCCCACCTGTTCGCCCTGAACGCGGTGCGCGCCGGCAAGCCCGCCTATATCGACGACACCAGCACGCTTTCTTTTGGCGAGCTCGAAACGCGCGCGCGCCGCTTCTCGAGCGCGCTGCGCGCGCTGGGCGTGCACGCCGAGGAGCGCATCCTGCTGGTGATGCTCGACACCGCCGAGCTGCCCGTGGCCTTTCTCGGCGCGCTGCACGCGGGCGTCGTGCCCGTGATCGTCAACACGCTGCTCACCAGCGCCGACTATGTCTACATGCTCGAGCACAGCCGCGCGCGGCTCGTGATCGCATCGGGCGCGCTGCTGCCGATCGTGAGCGCCGCGCTGGAACAAGTCGATTCCCGGGCCGGCCACAATGCCAACCGCGATGCCAACCACGAGGCCGCCCATGAAGCCAGCGGCGAGCCCTGCGCGCTCGTGGTTTCGCAGCCGCTCGCCGGCGCGACGCCCTGCCCGCGCAATGCACACCTTTTCCATGAACTGGTCGAAAGCGCCCAGCCTGCCGCGCGCGCGGCGCAAACGAGCGGCGACGACATCGCCTTCTGGCTCTATTCGTCGGGATCGACGGGCAAGCCCAAGGGAACTGTGCATACGCACGCCAACCTCTACTGGACCGTGGAAACCTATGCCAAATCCGTGCTCGGCATCCGCGAGAGCGACGTGGTGTTCTCCGCCGCCAAGCTGTTCTTTGCCTACGGTCTCGGCAATGCCCTTTCGTTTCCGCTCTCGGTGGGCGCGACCACGGTGCTGATGGCCGAACGCCCCACCGCCAACGCCGTCTTCGCACGTCTCGTCAAGCATCGCCCCACCCTCTTCTACGGCGTGCCCACGCTGTACGCGAGCATGATGGCGTCGCCCAGCCTGCCCGCGCGCGCGGACGTCGCGCTGCGCATTTGCGCGTCCGCGGGCGAGGCGCTGCCGCGCGAGACCGGCGAGCGCTTCAGCCGCCACTTCGGCAGCGACATCCTCGACGGCATCGGCTCCACGGAAATGCTGCACATCTTTCTCTCGAACCGTCCCGGCGAAGTCGAATACGGCACCACGGGGCGCCCCGTGCCCGGCTACGAGATCGAGTTGCGCGACGAGTCGGGCCGGCCCGTGCCCGACGGAGAAATTGGCGACCTCTATATTCGCGGCCCGAGCGCGGCCTTGATGTACTGGAGCAATCGCGAGAAGTCGCGCACGACCTTTCTGGGCGAGTGGGTAAAAAGCGGCGACAAGTACCGGCGCCTGCCCAACGGCTGCTACGTCTATGCGGGCCGCAGCGACGACATGCTCAAGGTGAGCGGCCAGTATGTCTCGCCCATCGAGGTGGAGATGGTGCTCGTGCAGCACGAAGCCGTGCTCGAAGCGGCCGTGATCGGCGTGGATCAGGACGGGCTCGTGAAAACCTGCGCATTCGTAGTGCTCAAGCAGGAAGCGCATGCGCAAGCGGGCGCGGCCCAGGACGGGCACGCGGCGCTTGCCGCCGCGCTGAAGGCTTTCGTCAAGGCGCGGCTCGCGCCGCACAAGTATCCGCGCGAGATTCTTTTCGTCGACGATCTGCCGAAGACCGCGACCGACAAGATCCAGCGCTTCCGGCTGCGCGAGCAGTATCGGCCCCTTTCGTGAGGGGCTCGTGAGTGAATCGTGAGCGGCTCACGCCGGGCTCATGAAGCCAGCGCGAGGCCGTTCAGCAAAATCAACCAGACCATGAACACAAGCACATTCGCAGCACTCGCGGCCACCGCCCAGCGCGGCGCGCTCACGATCGAATATCGCTGGGTCGGTGCCCAACGCGCTTCGGCGCCGCTCGCGGTCTTCCTGCACGAAGGACTCGGCTCGGTTGGCATGTGGAAGGACTGGCCGCATGCGCTGTGCGAGCGTCTCGGCATGCGTGGGCTGGTGTATTCGCGGCCAGGCTACGGGCGCTCCACGCCGCGCGCGCCCGGCGAGAAATGGCCCGTCGACTTCATGGCGCATCAGGCGCACGACGTGCTGCCCGCGCTGCTCGACGCGCTTGGCGTGAGCGCCGCCGAACGTGCGCGCATGTGGCTCATCGGGCACAGCGACGGCGCATCGATTGCGTTGCTGCATGCCGCCCGCTTTGGACACGCGCTTGCGGGCGCGGTGGTGATCGCGCCGCATGTGTTCGTCGAAGACATCTCGGTGTCGAGCATCGCGCAGGCAAAGACCGCCTATGAAAGCGCCGGGCTGCGCGCAAAGCTCGCGCGCTATCACGACGACGTCGACTCCGCGTTTTACGGCTGGAACGACATCTGGCTCGATCCCGCGTTTCGCGCCTGGAGCATCGTCGGCGAACTGGCGGCCATTCGCGCGCCGCTGCTCGCCGTGCAGGCGCGCGACGATCATTACGGCACGATGGCGCAGGTCGAGGCGATCGGCGCCCAGGTGCCTCATGCACGCGTGCACGTGCTCGGCACAGGCGGTCATTCCCCGCATCGCGACGCTCAGGCGACGCTCGACGAAGTCATCGTCCAGTTCATTCTCGCGCCGCACGCCCGTGCGGTTTCGGCCTGAGCGGCGCGCGCAGCGCCACTCGCCGCCGCCCGATCTTTGCGCACGCCAGCCTGCCAGCATCTGGCGATGCCTGGCAGGCTGGCGCGCACCATTCGGAGTCCATTTCATGCACGCCGCATCGTTCGGCGGCGCGGCCGGACCTGGGCGCCGCAGCACTCGCCCGGATGTGTTGCTTGCAGCGCTTGCAGGTGCGCATCGGCACGCCACAATGATGGTATTGTCTGCACTTGCCGCAGCAGCCGGTAAGTGCCTGACCAGGGACCGTTTCGCATCGGGGCCTTGCATGAGCCTGGAGACCCATGCGCGGTCAGGACCGGCGGCGAATCCGGCATCGAACAATGAACGATTCCACCCCGATGAACGTATCGAGAATCACGATGCGCGCGCGCCGCAGCTGGGCGGCGCTCAAGCCGCGCATGGTGCGGGCATTCGCGCCCGCCATGCGCAACCTCCAGTATGTAAAGCGCCGCATGCGGCCGCTCGCCGTGGTCGCGAGCATCGGCTTTCCGCTTTACTACTATGTCTGGAAAGACCTGTTTCCGCAGCCCTACGAGAATCTCACGCTGCGCCTGATCGGCGCCGCGCTGTTCGTGCCGATTCTCGCTTTCGAGCGCTGGCCCGCCGCGCTCAAGAAACTGCTGCCCTGGTACTGGTATATCGCCACGCTCTACGCGCTGCCGTTCTTCTTCACCTTCATGCTGCTCAAGAACAACGGCAACGAGGTCTGGGTCGAGAGCGCGCTGATCGCCGCCTTCGTCATGGTGCTGCTGCTCGACTGGCTCATGCTCGTGCTGCAGTTTCTCGTGGGCATCGGGCTCGCGCTGCTCGCCTATGTGCTCACGACCGACCCGATCGCGCTCGACTCCATCTATCTCACCCACCTCGCGATCTTCTCGTTCGCCGTGGCCATCGGCGCAGTGGCGAACTACGACCAGGACCGCATCCAGATCGAACAGGAGCGCGCCATGCTGGCCACGGCCGGCAGTGTCGCGCATGAGCTGCGCACGCCGCTCGTCGCCATTCGCGTGGGCGCGGCCGGCCTCATGCGCTACCTGCCCGCGCTGCTCGACACCTATGCGCTCGCCCAGCGCAACCGTCTGCCCGTGCCGAAAATACGCGTGGCGCATCTGCACTCGATGCAGGGCGTGGTGAGCCGCATCGAGCAGGAGGCGCTTCATTCGAATGCCATCATCGACATGCTGCTCGCCACCGCGCGCTTCTCCGGCACGAACATGCCAAACGCAACCCCATGCTCGATTGCGCATTGCGTGGAAACCGCGCTCGCGCGCTATCCGTTTCGCGAAGGCGACCGTGCGCGCGTGCACTGCAATCTGCGGCCCGATTTTGAATTCGCCGGGTCTGAAATGCTCACCGTGCACGTGCTGTTCAATCTCCTCAAAAATGCCTTCCGGCACATGGGAAGCATCGACGGCGCGCATATTTCGATCCGGCTCGAAGCGGCGAATCGTAACAACCGCGCAAATCGCCTGATTTTCAGCGATACCGGAGCCGGTATTTCGTCTGAAGTCTTGCCGCACATCTTTACCCGCTTTTATACTTCGTCCACCACCACCGATGACGTGTCGCTCGGAGCAGGAATCGGGCTGGCATTCTGCCGCGATGTCATGCAAGCGATGGGGGGAGCAATTGCCTGCTCTTCGGTGAAAGGCAAATACACCGAGTTTGTTTTGACATTCCCAGCGCCATGACGAAAGCCACTCCGAAAGCCATTCAGCCGTTTTACTGGCCGACCACCGCCGCCTTCGTCGACGACAGCGTGGCGTTTCTATCGAATCTGAGCCTGCAGCTCGACCCGGAGCTCGCGTTCCGGCTGTTCAGCTCGCCCACCGAGGCCCTGAAATTCCTGAATGGCCGCGCGGCGCAGGACCGGCCCGCCTCGCCCATTTTCAGTCCCTATCTCGATCGCACCGAGGAAAACGATGCGCATCAGGTCATTGCCATGCGCGTGGACGCGATCCGCTCGCTCGCGCACCGGCCGGAGCGCTTCGACTCCGTCTCGGTCGTGGTGGTGGACTACGACATGCCCGAGCTGAACGGCATCGAATTCTGCCGCCGCCTCGCCAATCCGGCGCTCAAGAAAATCGTGCTCACCGGCAAGGCCGACGAGCACGTGGCCGTCAAGAGCTTCAACGAAGGCCTGATCGACCGCTTCATTCGGAAGCACGAGGTCGACGCAGTAGAAACCCTGAATCAGGCGATTCACGATATGCAGGCCGCGTATTTCGACAAGGCCTGCGCCACGGTGCTCGACGCGCTCGCCGTTTCCGAATACGCGTTTCTCAAGGACAGCGCGCTCGCCGCGCACGTGCAGGGCATTTTCGAATCGCTCGGCATTGTCGAGCGCTATCTCTCGTATCAGCCGCACGGCCTGCTCATGTTCGATGCGCAGGGCACCGCATACCTGCTCATCATCCACACCGACGAGTCGCTGCGCGGCGTGCACGAGATCGCCGTCGAGCAAGGCGCGCCCGCGTCGTTTCACGCCGAGCTCGACAGCCATAACAGCGTGCCCTACTTCTGGCGCACCGAAGGCTACTACCCGACGCAATGCGAGCAATGGCAGCCGTATATGCATCCGGCATCGGTGTTCACCGGCGAGCGCCGCTATACGTACGCCATCGTGAAGCAGCCCGCGGGCCTCGCGCTCGACAACGTGCAGCCCTACGATGCCTGGCTGCAGCAGCTCGACCGGGAGGTTCAGGCGGCGTGGGACTCGCGCTGAGTCGCGCACGCCGCTTGCCTGTCACGCTTGCATCAGGCTGGGTGGAAAGCTGGCGCCATCGTCACGCGGCCACCGGCAGATCGACCAGCGCACGCGGCTGACGCACGCGCGCGCAGCCGGCGCCGCGCTCCATGAGACGGCGCGTCGAAGGCCAGTTCCACATCTGCACTTCGTCGCGTATCGCTTCGCACACATCCGCGATCCGTTCGAGCTCCTCCTCGCCAAGCGCCGCGTTGATGGACAGGCGCACGAGCGAGCGGTTCTGCGCCGTGGCCGGCGCACAGAACACCGAGCCGAAGATGCCGCGCGCTTCCAGCGCGTCGCGCAGCGCGATGGTTTGCGGCTCCGGCCCGGCTTCGAGCGCGATGATCTGCGTTTCGCTGCCGTTGAGGTTGTACCCGAGCTCCGCGAGGCGCATGCGCAAGTAGCGCGCGTTCGCGGCCACCTGCGTGCGGCGCCAGTCGTCGCGCTCGATCACCTCGAGCGTGGCCGCGAGGCCCGCGGTCTCATGCGGCAGCAGCGTCGAGCTGAAGATGGCCGGCAACGCCTCGCACTTGAAATACTCCTGGAAGCGCCGCGAGCAACTGATGATGCCCGCGCGGCCCGCGAAGGCTTTCGCGAGACTCGCCGTGCGAAAGTGCACGCGATCGGTCAGACCCAGCTCCGCAACGAGCCCCGCGCCATGCGGGCCGTGCGTGCCGAGCGAATGCGACTCGTCCACC
The DNA here is from genome assembly GCA_031286755.1 of Paraburkholderia sp. Classification (GTDB taxonomy): domain Bacteria; phylum Pseudomonadota; class Gammaproteobacteria; order Burkholderiales; family Burkholderiaceae; genus Paraburkholderia. The sequence continues at coordinate 2,751 of JAITTX010000215.1, read as the reverse complement.
ACGAACACGCAATCGTGCTCGGCGCACACGTCCGCGAAGGCCTGCAGCGGGCACACGCTGCCGTTCGTGCTGTACACCGAATCGACGATCACGATGCCCGGCCCGTAGCGCTGGATGCGTTGCTCGAGATGCTCCACGTCGTTGTGGAAAAAACTGATGGCCTTCGCCCCCGCGCTGCGGACGCCTTCCCACAGCGACATATGCGCCATCATGTCGACGTACACGGGCGTCTGCGCGTTCGCGATCGACTGGATCAGCCCCGTATTGGCCGCGAACCCCGACTGGCACAGCACGCTCGCCTCGGCGCCCATGAAGCGCGCGAAACGGTCTTCGAGATTCAGTTGCGGGCAATCGTCGCCATGCAGGAACACACCCGACATCAGAAGGCCGTTGCCCTCGGAGCGGATGCTCGTGCACATTGCATCGAGAATCTCGGGATGACGGGCAATCGACAGATAGTCGTTGCTCGACAGATGCAAAGCGTCGGCATCCGGAACGCGCCCCTTCATGATGTGGCCTCCCGCCCAGCTCTGCTGCACGCGTTCCGTGTAATAGCGGTTGACGCGTGTGGCCAGAAAGGCCGGCAGCGTCGCATCGTTGTTCTGTGCATTCCGCCAATTGTTATTGCCAACTTTCATCTCAGGCTCCTTGTGGTTAGTGGCCGCCCTCCCAGACTGAAAAGCGACTTCCCCCGGAAATCCTGCGGGATGGCTGGCCGGTAATTGGCCCGTGCCTGAACACCATGCGTAAAGCGGCATGGGAATTCCGGTTGTGGGCCTATGAATGCGGTTACGAAAGCGAGTGGACGGGAGCCTGGCGGGCGCGCGCATGGCGCAAGGGGCAAGACGCGGCGCGCACAGGCTGCGCCTGCGTGCACATGCACGCGGCGCGCCACGGTGCGGGCGGCCCGAACGTCCGCCAGGCAGCCGGCGTCTTGCGATGCGAACCCGTTGCCGGCGAGTCCCCGTATCGATGCGTGCTTGCCCGCGCGCAAGGGGCAGCGGATTCGAAGGCACATGAAAGCGCGTGACGCCGTGCGCGGGCGCCTCGACATCCGCACGATTCCCGCCTCGCGTGATCGCCACTGGTTACCAAGGAAGAGACGCCTGCCCGAAGAAAGCGGTGCCTGTTTCCGGCTGCGCGAAGAAGGCAGCGCACAGCCGGCGGAAATGAACGTTATTGAACGCCACTCCCATCTGGGAGTGATTATCCTTTAAAAACAGCGACGTGGCTTATCCGAATTGCATTGCAATGCGCTATGCATACCGAAATGACTGCAAATGTATGGGCCATTTTGGCAAACCATTGCCAAATCATTCAATTCGCATATCTCCATAAAAAGAGACAGGATGACGAATTAAATCCAGTGCACCCAGAGGGGAAACACCAGGTCGCAACGCGCTGCCGCCTTGCTTTAAGGGCCGGTTTGCCGTGGTCACGAGTCGCCAGGCGGCGCCGTATTGCCTGGCATGATTTGAACTTTTTATGACGCCGCTGGCGCGCGACGCGTGGCCGCCCGAGTGTTCGCCCAGATGACGTCCTGGCGCCGGGAACGCCAACTGCTATGGGATTCATGTGTCATTCACGTGACCCCATGCACCATGCTTCCAGTCGAAGCCATGGTCCGCCCGGATGCATCGGGCATGGAAAATGCGCATTCGCCGCCGAACCCCGACAAATGCAGGGCAAGCGCCGGAGTACGCGCCCGGACCGGGGTCGGGGAACTGCGAAGAACACGGGCGCACGGCTGACAAGCAGCCGTGCAAGGAACGGCGGGTGCGCGCCGCACAGGTAAACGACGTATGGCTACCGTATTACTCGTCGACGACGACATCAACGCACTGAACGCGCTCAAAGAGCTCGTCGGTCAGGAAGGCTATCGGGTCAGAACGGCCGAAGACGGGACGGACGCGCTCAGGGCCGCGCTCGCCGACCCGCCCGACGTCGTGATTTCCGACTGCATGATGCCGCATATGGACGGCCTCGCGCTGATGCGGGAAATGCGCCGCAACAGCGCGCTCGCGACAGTGCCGCTGGTGCTCGTCTCCGCGCTCGTCACGCCGCCCGCCGATGCGGATCTGGTCGGCTTCCTGCGCAAGCCGTTTGCCGTCACGCAGTTGCTCGACATCCTGCATCGCGTCGCCATGCCCTGAGCGCATACCCGCGCTTTCAGTGCGCAGGAGCCGCCAGGTGCGCTGTCGCGCCTGCGTGTGCCTGCTCATGCCTGTTTGCGCCTTGCCGGCACCCGCGCCTGCTTCGCTGCGGCACTGCGTTGCACCGCCACACGGCGCCGCTTTCTCCCACCGCCCATCGTTCGTAAAGCGAAGTAATTTCTTCAACACGCTCCCGACAGCGATTACAACGGCCATCGAACCCGCTTCGCGAATCACGCGGCCTTGCGCGCAACAAGCGCCATTGCCGCCAACGTGTCATGCTCGCGACTGCAAGGCCCGCATAACAACCCAACGCATAACAACCCAGAAAACCCGCTACAACCGTTGGCACCATGACATCGAAGGACCGCCGCCGCTTTCTGCGCAGCGCCACCGCGGGCGCCGCGCTCAGCCTCTTCCCGCCCGCCATCCGGCGCGCGCTCGCGATACCCGCCAACCACGCCACCGGCACGATCCGCGACGTCCAGCATGTCGTGATCTTCATGCAGGAAAACCGCTCGTTCGACCATTATCTCGGCACGCTGCCCGGCGTGCGCGGCTTCGGCGACCGCATCACGATCCCGCAGCCGCAAGGCGC
>JAITTX010000213.1 GCA_031286755.1 Paraburkholderia sp. | reverse complement strand
GGGTCGCCGTTGTCGCCGGTCCAGCCGATCAGCATGGAGTCGTCCTCGCCCGCGTGCGCGCGCTTGATGTACTCGCCCCACTCGTAGGTGACGATCTTCGCCTTCACGCCGATCTTGGCCCAGTCGGACTGGATCATCTCGGCCATCAGGCGCGCGTTCGGGTTGTAGGCGCGCTGCACCGGCATGGCCCAGAGCGTGATCTCGAAGCCGTTCGCCTGGCCCGCCTTCGCGAGCAGCGCCTTGGCCTTGGCCGGGTCGTACGGGTTGGCCTTCAGGTTCTTGTCGTAGGACCATTGCGTGGGCGGCATCGGGTTGGTCGCCGCCTGGCCCGCGCCCTGGTACACCGAGTCGATGATCGCTTTCTTGTTGATCGCCATGTCGAGCGCGTGGCGCACGTCCACATTGTCGAGCGGCTTGTGCGTGACGTTGTACGACAGGTAGCCCAAGTTGAAGCCCGGCTGCGAGGGCATCGCGATGTTCGGGTCGGCCTTCAGCGGGGCGATGTCGGCGGGACGCGGATAGCTCATCACCTGGCATTCGTCGCGCTTCAACTTCTGCACGCGCACGCTCGCGTCGGGCGTGATCGAGAAGATCAGCTTCGAGAGCTTCACCGCGCCCGGCTTCCAATAGTCAGGATTGCCATCGAAACGGATGGTCGCGTCCTTCGTGTAGCTCTTGAAGATGAAGGGGCCCGTGCCCACCGGATACTGATTGATGTCGGCGGCCTTGCCGGCCTTCAGCAGTTGATCCGCGTATTCGGCCGAGAGAATCGAGGCGAACTCCATTGCCATGTTCTGGATGAACGGTGCGTTCGGCTCGTTGAGCGTGAACTTCACCGTGTACGGGTCGACCTTCTCGACCTTGGCGATGAGTTTGTCCAGGCCCATGTCGGTGAAGTACGGGAACGATACCGGGTACGCCTTGCGGAACGCATTGTTCGGATTGAGCATGCGGTCGAACGAGAACACGACGTCGTCGGCGTTGAACTCGCGCGTGGGCTTGAAGAACGAGGTGGTCTGGAACTTCACGCCATGGCGCAGATGGAACGTGTAGGTCTTGCCATCGGGGGAAACGTCCCACGATTGCGCGAGACCCGGTTCGACCTTGGTGCCGCCGCGCTCGAACTCGACGAGACGGTTGTAGACGGTGAACGTGTTCGCGGTGAAATCGGTGCCGGTGGTGTACTGCGCCGGGTCGAAGCCGGCGGGGCTGCCTTCCGAGCAATAGACGAGCGTCTTGTTCGGAATGCTGCCCGCGGCGTGCGCGAAGGGGGTGCCCGCAATCGATGCCGCTGCGAGCGCCACGAGAGACGTCATTCGCGCAGCACGCAACAGTTTGTTTTCTTTCATGTTTCCTCCAGTTCGGTGCCGGCCTGAGCCAGCGTAGCGCGATCTTACTTGAGCACCACCCGCGCTCACAAGCCAGCCAAAATGACCATTGCGAGCAGGAAATGCCTGGTTGACAGGCTTGCCGCGAGCGGCCTTCCGGGCCGGGCCGCGGGGGCTGTCAGAACACGCGCGGGTTGTGCCTTTGTCGTTTTCCGTCGCATGCCCCCGCCTGCGCACCATACCGCGCCGTTATTTCGCTTGCAGTTTCCCCGGCATCGGGCGCTCGCATCCGTGCGGGCGCCGCTTTCAGTGGCTTTCGGCTGCCCCCCGCTGGCCGTATCAGCCGCTCACCGGCTGCGCGCGAGCGCACCAGTCGCGCCACATGAGACGGTAAGCGGCTTCCATATTGCGCGCAAAGCGCGCGCCATCCATCAGCGGCGAGGCCGTCATGCGCGTGCGCAGGCTCGCGCGTAGCGCCGCAAGACGCGCCGGATCGCGCGCGAGCGCCACCACGGTCTCCACGTAAGCGGCATCGTCAGGCGCGGCCAGCTCCGGCAGCCCCAGATTGGCGAGCAGCGAAAGGCCCGCGCGGCTCGCCGCCGAGCGGCCCATGCGGGTGGGCACGGGCACGCCCATCCAGAACGCATCGAGGCTCGTGGTATGGCCGTTGTAGGGAAACGTGTCGAGCGCGAGGTCGATTTGCGCCCAGGTGCGCAGATAATCCTCGCGCGGCTGAAAGCCCACGAAGCGCAGGCGCGCCGCCTCGACGCCATGTGCCGCGAGACGCGCCGCGAGCCGCTCGCGCGCGGCGCCGGGCGGCGCCATCAGCACGAGCCGCGCCGTGGGCAGCGCGGCGAACACGCCCGACCAGAGCGCGAGCGTGGCGTCGGTGAGCTTGCAGGGGTTGTTCAGGCAGCCGAACGTGATGGAGCCGTCGTGTCCCGTGTCCCGCGGCCAGCGCCGGCAGCGCGTCGACCTCGATGCCGGGCGCAAGCGCGTCGTAGCACCAGAAGGTGTCGGGCAGCCGCAGCGACCGCTCGGTGTACTGATCGTCCACGCCCGGCGCGCCCGGCGGATCGAGCCAGGGATCGGTGAGCCGCCAGCCGATGGCCGCGCTGCCCGTGGTGCCGGGGTAGGCGAGCCACGCCGCCTGCACCGGCGCGGGCCGCCGCGCGAACAGGAGGCGGCGCGCGCCGTCCATGTGCATCGTCAGGTCCACGAGAATGTCGATGCGGTCGTCGCGGATCTGCTGGGCGAGCCGCGCGTCGTCGCATTCGCGCACGTCGCGCCAGAGGTCGGCGTGGGCGGCGAGGCGCGCCGTCACGGCGTCCGGCTGCGCGACGCCCGAATAGCAGACGATCTCGAACGCCGCGTGATCGTGATGCCGGAACAGCGGCGTCGTGAACAGCATCTGGCAGTGGTTGCGAAAGTCCGGCGAGACATAGCCGATGCGCAACCGCCGCCCCGCGTCGGGCACGCTCGCATGCGCAACGGGCCGCGCGAGCCAGGCCGCTTCGTGCCGCGCGCAAAGCTGCTCGGCGGCGGCGCGGATTGCGTGGCCGTCCTCGCTGGCGAACATCAGCGCGTAGACGTAATTGCTGTGCGCGCCGATGTTGCCGGGCTCGCACGCGAGCGCTTCTCGATAGCACGCGAGCGCCGATTCGATCGCGCCCGCGTGTTTGTGCGCGTTGCCCAGATTGCTCCACGCATTGGCGAAGCCCGGCTTCAGTTCGAGGGCGCGCGTGAAGCAGGCGATCGCCTCATCGATGCTGGAGAGGTCCACCCGTACGTTGCCCAGGTTGTTCCACGCCGACGCGTCGCGCGGCGCGAGCGCGAGCGCGCGCTCCAATGCCGCCAGCGCCTCGGCATGGCGGCCACGGGCGCGCAGCAGGCAGCCGAGGTTCGCGAGCACGTTGGCGGACTCGGGCGTGAGCGTGCGGGCGTGCTCGAGCACCGCCTGCGCCTCGCCCGGGCGCTGGAGCGCGATCAGGACGTTCGCAAGATTGTTCCAGGCGTTCACGGATTCGGGGGCGAGCGCCACGGCGCGGCGCAGCGGCGCCTCCGCTCGTGCCGCATCGCCGCTCGCGAGCAGTGCGCTGCCGTAGTTGTAATGCGCCCCCGCGTAGTCGGGCGTAAGCGCCAGCGCCCGCTCGAACGCGGCCAGCGCGCGCGTGAAGTCGCCCTGGTCGGCGTACAGGTTCGCGAGATTATTCAGCGCGGCGGGAAAGTCGGGATCGAGGGCGAGCGCGCGTTCGAGCGCGGCGAACGCGCTGTGCGCTTCGGTGGCTGCGTCATAAGTGAGGCCGAGGCTCACGAGGAAGTTGGGGTCCTCGCGCAGCGCGAGCGCGCGCTCGATCAGCCTGCGCGCCGCCAGCCGGTCGCGCGCCGTTTCGAGGACGCCCGCGAGATGCCAGGCATCGGCATCCTGTGCATTGGCCTCGATCAGCCGCGCACACCGCTCGCGCGCCTCGTCGAGCGCGCCAGCGCGCCAGGCGGCGACAGCATCGGCGAACGTGCCGGCTTGCGGTGTGCTCTCGGGAGGGGAAGTTGTCATGCGGTCGTCACGCGTATAGGGTTGTCGCGCAAAACGCATGCCGTTGCGCGATCACGCCGGTAAAAAACCGCTGATTATCAGCACCCTCTCATGCGCGCCGCTTGACGCAGATCAATAGGCATGTAGCCGGACAGCCCGCGCAAATAAAAACCGCGCGGCCCCTTCCGAAGGGAACCGCGCGGTGTGCATGGCGCCGCACGACGGCGGCTCGCCACGAGGGCGGGCGAGCAGCGAATTACAGACCGAGCCGCTCGCAGATCGTTCTGGTGGCGCCCGCCGTGTTGAGCGTGTAGAAATGCAGGCCCGGCGCGCCGCCCTCCACAAGGCGGCGGCACAGGTCCGTCACCACGTCGAGGCCGAATGCGCGGATCGACTCGCGGTCGTCGCCGAAGCTTTCCAGACGCTTCGCGACCCAGCGCGGCACTTCGGCGCCGCACATTTCCGAGAAGCGCATGAGCTGCGTGTAGTTCGTGATCGGCATGATGCCGGGCACGATGGGCACGTCCACGCCAAGCTTCTTCGCGTCTTCCACGAAGCGGAAATACGCGTCGCCGTTGAAGAAGTATTGCGTGATGGCCGAGTCCGCCCCCGCCTTCACCTTCTTCGCGAACGCTTCGAGGTCGTGGCGCGGCGAGCGCGACTGCGGGTGGTACTCGGGATAGCCGGCCACTTCGATGTGGAACGCGTCGCCGGTTTCCTCGCGGATGAACGCCACGAGCTCCGACGCATAGCGCAGCTCGCCCACTGCGCCCATGCCCGAAGGCAGGTCGCCGCGCAGCGCCACGATATGGCGGATGCCGTGCGAGCGGTACTGGCGCAGGATCTCGCGCAGGCTTTCTTTCGACGAGCCGATGCACGAGAGGTGCGGCGCCGCGTCGACGCCTTCCTGGGCGATTTCGACGATGGTGTCGAGCGTGCCTTGCTGCGTGGAGCCGCCCGCGCCGAAGGTGACCGAGACGAAGCGCGGCTTGAGCGTGAGCAGTTGCGCGCGCGTGGCGCGCAGCTTTTCGACGCCGTCCGGGGTCTTCGGCGGAAAAAATTCGAATGAGAGTTCGATCGGTTTCATGATCGGTTACTGGATAAGCCGGCCGAAGCTTCACGCTCCGGCCAGAACAGGCATCAGCCGAGGCTGCGGTTGCCGAAGATCAGCGCCGAGAGCAGCCAGGAGACGATGCTGTAGAGGATCGAGCCGAAGAACGCCGACCAGAATCCCGACACCTCGAAGCCCTTGAGCAGCGACGCCGCCAGCCAGAAGCACAGCGCGTTCACCACGAGGATGAACAGGCCGAGCGTCACGATGGTCACGGGCAGCGTGAGGATGATGAGCACCGGACGCAGGATGGCGTTGATGAGGCCGAGCACGAGCGCGATGATCAGCGCGGTGCCGAAACTGCGCACGTGGATCGATGGAACGAGCCAGGTGATGATCAAGAGCGCGAGCGCGTTGATCACCCAGGTCAGCAGCACGGTCATGGGAACTCCTTTTGCGTCGTTGTGATGTGTGCGGCCCGTGCGCCGCCGCGAGAGGCACGGCGCGCGGGCGTTTGCACAGCATCCGGCTGGTCGCTTAAACGCGGCTTAAAAAATGAGGGCCGTGTTATTTCGCTTCATGCAGCGTTGTATCGATTAGTAACGGTAGTGGTTCGGCTTGAACGGACCGTTCTTGTCGACGCCGATGTACGAAGCCTGGTCGTCGGACAGCACGGAGAGGTTCGCGCCGATGCGCGCGAGGTGCAGGCGCGCCACCTTCTCGTCGAGGTGCTTGGGCAGCACGTACACCTTGTTCTCGTACTTCTGCCCTTGAGTGAACAGTTCGATCTGCGCGAGCGTCTGGTTCGTGAACGAGTTCGACATCACGAACGACGGGTGGCCCGTGGCGCAGCCGAGGTTCACGAGGCGGCCTTCGGCCAGCAGGATCACGCGCTTGCCGTCCGGGAAGATGATGTGGTCGACCTGCGGCTTGATGTTTTCCCACTGGTACTGGCGCGTCGAGGCAACGTCGATTTCCGAGTCGAAGTGGCCGATGTTGCAGACGATCGCGTTGTGGCGCATCGCCTTCATGTGATCGTGACCGATCACGTGGTAGTTGCCGGTGGCCGTCACGAAGATGTCGGCCTTGTCGGCGGCGTATTCCATCGTCACGACGCGGTAGCCTTCCATCGCGGCTTGCAGCGCGCAGATCGGATCGATTTCCGTGACCCACACCGTGGCGCCCAGACCGCGCAGCGATTGCGCGCAGCCCTTGCC
>JAITTX010000153.1 GCA_031286755.1 Paraburkholderia sp. | reverse complement strand
ATCCTCTGGAGACCCTCATGCGTACCAGCGCCCGTAATCATTTTTCCGGTCAGATCGCCGCGGTCAAGGCCGGCGCCGTCAACGACGAAATCACGCTGCGCGCCGACGGCGGCCTCGAGATCGTCGCCATCATCACGCACGGCAGCGCCGCTTCGCTGGGTCTCGCGGCAGGCAAGAACGCGTTTGCGCTCGTGAAGGCTTCGTCGGTGATCGTAGCCGTCGATGGCGACGCCAGCAAGGTTTCCACGCGCAACGTCGTGGCGGGCACGGTTGCTTCGGTGACGAAGGGCGCCGTGAACGCCGAGGTGGTGATCACGGCGCAGGGCGGCGCGCAGGTCGCGGCCATCGTCACGAACGACAGCGTGGACCGCCTCGGCCTGGCAGCGGGCAAGGCGGCTGCGGCGCTGTTCAAGGCGTCGAGCGTGATCGTGGGTGTGGACGCCTGATTTTCGCGGTTCGTGCCGAACTGGCTTGCGCGCCGCTCCCGGCGCGTGGCCGCAACGGTGACCGACATGACCGAGACCTCCCCCGGCGGCACGGCAGCGCCCGATTTCGAGCACCGCGCGGTGGCCTGCCGTGACCGCCTGACCGGCGTGCCTGGCGGCGCGCGCTCCGAAGACGCGTGGCTGTTCGCGCGGCTCGTTGCGGCGCGCGAAGTGCGCGGCGAACTGGCGTTGCTGGGGCTATCGGCGCAAGCGCTCGCGGGCCTGGCCCAACGGCATTTCGCGGTGGACGCGCTGGCGCTGCCACCCGCGTCGCCGGTGCGGCACGGGCAATCGCATTGGCCGCCGCATTTTCAACACACGATGCCGATCGCGGATGAAACGCACGCCGCGTTCGCGGCTTCGATGCGCGCTTTCCTGATTGGCCTTGCCGCGCCCGACGTCGATGCCGCCGATGCCGGGTGTCTCGCCTCGATCCTTGCGCATGCCTGCCTGCGTCCCGATCACCTGTGGCGCGATCTGGGGCTGGCTGGCCGCGACGACGTCACGTGGATGCTCACGCGCTTTTTTCCCGAGGTGGTCGCGCGCAATCGCGAAGGCCTGCGCTGGAAAAAGCTGCTCGCGCGCGAACTGGCACGGGCTACAGGCGGTGTGCCGGGGCCCGCGCCGGGCTGTCCGGGCTGTGAGGATTTCGGCTTCTGCTTCGCGCCGGAGCCTTGAGCGGCGCTCCCGGCGACTATCCAGTCGGGACGCGGTGCGGGCCATCGTTCCAGGCCGCTATGGCCCAGGCCGTCACGGCCCAGGCCATCGTGTATGCTTGCGCCCATGACCCCACCCCCAAAAGATCAGATCCAGGCCGGCGCGCCGGCGCAGCGCAGCGAGCCTGACGTGCGCTTTCGCATGCGCGTCATTCAGGACGGCACCATCGCGCTCGGGCCAGGCAAGGTGCAACTGCTGGAGGCCGTGCGCGAGCATGGCTCGATTTCGGCGGCGGCGCGCAGTCTGGGCATGTCGTATCGCCGGGCGTGGCTGCTCATGGACGAGCTCAATCGCGCGCTCGAGTCGCCGGCCACCGTGTCCGAGCACGGCGGACAAAGCGGTGGCGGCAGCACGCTCACGCCCGTAGGCGAAGAGATCGTCCGCCTCTATCGCGGTATCGAGGCGCGGGCCGCCGCGGCCTGCGCGCCCGAAATCGAAGCGCTGAAAAAACTCGTGAAGGGCTGAGCCCGTACCCGGCCACGCGAATCATGCGCCGGGCCGGGCCGGTGCGATTGCGCGTCGCCTAGCCGTGGCGCAGACAGAACCGCGACACGGGCACGGCCGCCAGCGCGGGCGCGGCGTTCTCGTGCAAGCGCATCATCAATTCGACGAAGCTCGCGAGGCTCGCGGTGCGCAGCGCGTGCCAGCTCACCCGGTGCCGCTCGCACACGCGCTTGAGCGTGGCCATTGAATCGTGGTCGATGCAATCGACTGGAAACACGGCCAGGTCGGCGCCCGCGAGCGCGGCCGCCAGCAGGCCCTTGCGGTCTTCCAGGCCGCCGTCGTGCACCGTGAGTTCGCCGCCCGCCGCAGCCACCCAGCGCCGCAGCGCGTGATTCGATCCCGGACGCCCGCCCACGTAGACGATGCGCCGCCCCTTGAGCGCTTCGCGCGGCAGCGCGCGCGGCGCGTCATCGTCGTCGGGCTGCGTCGCGCGTTCCATCGCATGCGCTTCGGCGCGCAGGGCGTCGATCAGCGCATGTGCTTCATCAAGTTGCGTGCGCAACGTGTGCAGGGTGCTTGCGTCCGCCGTGGCGCGCTGCTCGGCGGCTTCGCGGCGGCTCGTCTGCAGCGCGAGCCGCGCGTTGCGGGCCGCCAGCGCCTCCTGCAAGGCCGCCAGCCGCGCGTGCCACTCGACCGCGCCGCGTGCCTCGTCGTCCTGCGCTTCGGGCCGCGCGGACGGCTCGTCGAGCGCCTTGCGCGCGTCGTCGCGCTCGCGGCTCATCTCGTTCAGGCGCATCTGCTGGCGCTCGATCTTCGCCTGCAGGGCGGCGTTCTCTTCCTCCAGCGCCACGAGGCGGCGCAGATCGGCGCGGTTCGCCGCGCCCACCAGATGCGAGAGCATGTGCAGGTCGCCGAACGCGGCCTGGCGCACGGCCATCGTCGTGGCCGGATGGGTCATCAGCGCCCAGTAGGCGGGGGGAATGTCGCCGCTCGCGCGGGCCTCGTTCCAGAGCGCGAGAACGGCGTCGGCGTCCCGCGCGGCGGAAAAGCGCCGCAGCGCGCCGGCGTAGCGCGTGTCGAGCGCCTTTTGCAGCGCTTTGCTGAGCGCGCCGCCCTGAATGGCGCGCTCGACCGCGGTGTGATGGATCTCGAGATCGCTCGCGCGCTGGCCGTCGAGTGCGGTGTATTTCGGCACGAGCTTGCGCAGTTCGTGCGTGGAAAGACAGGTGCCGATGATCGAGCAGTGCAGATGCGCGTCGAGCTCGGCAAGGCGCGGACGGCGCCGCGAACGGTCCGGTTCGGCCGGCGAAGGGCCGCAACAGACGGGCGCGGGAGCGAAGGCGCGCAGATGCGGCGCCTCGTCCGGCGTCGCGGCGCCTGGCGCGCGGGCAAGGCGAAACGGCGGTGCGTGCATGGTGACCTCTGATCCGGTTGGGAGCGCGGGATGGCGATGCGCGTGGCGCAGCCGTCGCCCGCGATGAGGCGCGGCGGCCTGCCGAAAGCGCAATATATCATGGAATATAACGAAGTCGCACCAGCCGGACGGAATGCTTCCGTGTCGGACGGCGGGGGCCGCCCGTGCTTGCCCGGCGCTGCCTCGCGCGTGCGCCGGGTCAGGCGGCATCCCTTTGCATGGGGGCGGCTGCGCTGAGCTCGGTGGCCGCTGCCAGTCCGGCCGGGGTTTCAGCCGTCGCGGCGCGCGCGTCTTCCCAATGCTGCGCAAGCACGTGCCCGACGCCCAGCCGGACGAACGCGGTATCGAGGCGCTCCAGTTCCGCTGCGGTTTGCCGCATGGCTTCGGTGTCGAGGCTGAAGGCGTCGGAGAAGAGCGCGTCGCGGGTCTTGTCGAGGCGGCGCGCGTCGCGGATCGCGCGCTTGAGTTCACGATGCCGGGCAAAGTGCGCGCGGTCGACGCGACGCGCGAGCGCCGTGAGCAATGGCTGTAGCGACGCGCCGTTGTCGCCGCGCGGCGCGGGCGCGCCGGCGTTGGCGCTGAACATGCGATTGAAGCGTTCGATGCTTTCCCGCAGGCGCCGGAACGCGTCGATGACGTTGCGAATCTGCTCCGCGCGTTCCTGGCCGGACGCGGGGTGCAAGATCGTGAAGGTGGCCGGGACGGTGTCGGGTGCCCGCATGCCCGGCGTGCCAGATGTATCCAGCAGAGCGCTTTCCGCCGCCGCGTTCATCGCCAATGGCTGTCGGCTCACTCGCCCCTCTCTTTGTGACTGGTGGAGATCAAATTGCGCATCGGGACCCCGAGGGAGGCTTGATGCATTCGTTGTATTCTAAGGTATATATCGAGGGCGGTAATCCGCTCTGCGCATGAATTGCGTGGCCCGCGCGTATCGGGGCTTGCCGATGCCGTCAGGCGCGCTGCTCTAAAATGCGGTGTTTTGCCCGCCGCCCGCGCGCGGCGCCCTTCCTGCCGTTCATGAACCCACCCTTATCCGCACCCGATGCCACGCCCGGGCATCTCACGCACAATCGCGGCTTCCAGCGCTTCTGGGGCGCCCGCGTGCTTGCCTCGATGTCGTTCCAGATGCTGGCCGTCGCGATGGGCTGGCATGTCTACGCCCTCACGCAGAGCGCTTTCTCGCTCGGTCTCGTGGGCCTTTCGCAGTTCCTGCCGATGTTTCTGCTCACGCTCCTCGCGGGCCATGTCGCGGACCGCTACGACCGGCGGCGCGTCGCCGCCGTCTGCCAGAGCATCGAGTGCGCCGCCGCGCTCACGTTCGCGTGCGGTACCTTCGGCGGCTGGCTGAGCGCGCCGCTCATCTATGCGCTGGCGGCCTGCGTGGGCGCGGCGCGCGCGTTCGAGTCGCCGGCCATCTCGTCGCTGCTGCCCGCCGTGGTGCCGCGTTCGCAACTGGCCCAGGCCACTGCGTGGTCGACTTCGGCGAGCCAGACCGCGCAGATCGTCGGGCCGGCGCTGGGCGGCCTGCTTTATGGCGTTGGCGCGGGGCCCGCGTATCTGGCCTGCACGCTGTCGTTCGCCGTGGCCGCCGTGCTCTCGTCGACCATTCCGTTGCAGGCGCGGCCCGCCGCTCGCGCACCGGTCACGCTGGCCTCGGTGTTTTCGGGCATCGCCTTCATCCGCTCGCAGCCTGTGATTCTCGGCGCGCTTTCACTCGATCTGTTCGCCGTGCTATTCGGCGGCGCGACCGCGCTCTTGCCGGTCTTCGCGCGCGACATCCTGCATGCGGGGCCGCTGGCGCTGGGGCTGTTGCGCTCGGCTTCCGCGATAGGCGCGCTCGCGGGCTCGATCTGGCTTGCGCATTTCCCGCTGCGCAGGCGTCCTGGCCTTGCCATGTTCGGCGGCGTGATCGTGTTCGGCTGCGCGACCATCGCATTCGGGCTGTCGCACAACATTGCCGTGTCGCTCATCGCGCTCGCGGTGCTGGGCGCGTCGGACGTGGTGAGCGTGGTCGTGCGCACCTCGCTCGTGCAGTTGCGCACGCCCGACGACACGCTGGGCCGCGTGAGCGCCGTGAACTCGCTTTTCATCGGCACTTCGAACCAGTTGGGCGAGTTCGAGTCGGGCCTGACCGCCGGATGGTGGGGCGCACAGCCCGCGGTGCTGGTGGGCGGCGTGGCGACCATCGGCGTGGCGCTGCTGTGGATGAAGCTCTTTCCCGCACTGCGCGAGACGCGCTCGCTCGAGCGCGAGGAGACGCGAGCCGCCGCAGGGGCGAGTTGAGCGAAGCGCGGGCGGGCGCGGGTTACCGGGCCGCCTGCAACACCCGCAACGCCTGAAACACCCGATGCGGCCGCCCGCCGCCGCCTCATCCGTTCGGCCAGGGTGTCGCTTGCTGGCGGTTTCCCGGTATCCTTTTGCCGAGGGGTACGTTTGGGGGGAGGGCTGCTCGCGTTGCCACGGCAGCCACTCCACCGCGACCCAACCACGTTTCAACCGCGATGCAGGCGCATCGCAAACGCCATTACACAAGCACATACAAGCACGTTTATGCAATCGTCGACTTTCACCCGAAGGAGCCGCACATGCGCGTAGGCCGCCCGGTCAAGGCCCTGCCGCAGCCGCTGTGCGACTACTGCGGCGAGAAGGCGCTGCTCGCCCGTTACGGCGACGAAGCCTATCCGTACCGCGACGACCACGGCACGCTCTGGGTTTGCGCGGCCTGCGAGGCATGGATAGGCGTGCCCGCGCGCAGCACCCGCAACGTGCCGCTCGGGCGGCTCGCCAACGCAGCGCTGCGCGACGCCAAGAGCCGTCTGCACGATGCGCTGGAGCCACTCGTGGCCGCCAAGGTGCGGCGCGACAAGGTGAACGTTTTCGAGGCGCGCGGGCGCGCGCTGCGCTGGCTTGCCGAGGAACTCGGCTTCGACCTGCCGAATCCGTCGATCCACCACTTGACACTCGAACAGTGCGAGGCGGCCATCCGCCACGTGGAAGCCTTCATGGCCGCGCGCCGCGCGCCCGACGACGCGCACTAGCGCGCGTCAGCGCGTATGGCACGTCTTTCCCGCAACGGGCGGGCGCCAGCGCGGCGAGCGCTCAATAAACGCCCAACGCACACTCCATGCACGCTCAGGCGAGCGAATTCGCGACCATCCAGCCCGAGGCGCCGCCCAGGCCCGGCCCCGGGTGCGTCGAAGCGCCGATCTGATAAAGGTTCGCATAGGGCGTCGCATGCACGCGCTTGCCGCGCACGCCCGCGAAGGGCCGCAGCCAGAAGAACTGGTCGGGCGAGCAGACGCCCGAATACGGGTCGCCGCCCACGAGGTTGCAGTTGAGCTGCTGAAGATCGGCAGGCGAATAGGCGCGCCGCCCGACGATCTTCGTGGCGAGCCCCGGCATCACCGTTTCGAGGCGGCGCTGCACGCGGTCGGCCACCTGCTCGCGCACGGCCTCGGTCCAGCGGCCATCGGCGGGTACGTCGATCTCGCCCGCCGCGTCGCCTTGCAGGCGTGAGGGCATCTCCTGCAATTGCAGCCAGAGAATCGCGCCGCCCGCAGGCGCGCGGCTCGGGTCGACGGCCGTGGGCTGGCCGATCGCAATCGTCGGCCGCGCCGGAATCAGGCCGTTGTTCGCCTGCGCCACGGCCATGCACACCGACTCCATGCTTTCCGTGAGATGCACGAGCGGCACACGGGCGAGTTCGGGCACGCACCAGTCGGGCGTGGAGTCGAGCGCGAAATGAATCTGCATGTCGCCGCGCCCGAAGCGATAGGCGCTGGCGCGCTCGCGCCACGGCGCGGGCGCGTCGGGCAACAGCCGTTCGTAAAGCTGATGCGGCGTGACGTTGCAGATCACGGCCTGCTTCGCGCGCCACGTCGTGCTGCCCGCGCGGCCGTTCGCGATGTCGTGGGTCACCACGCCCACCGCGCGCCCGTTCTCTGTCAGCACGCGCTCGACCTCGGTGCCGGTGAGAAACACGCCGCCGTGCCGCTCGATCACGGCGCGAAACGCCTTGACGATGTTCGCGCTGCCGCCCTTCACCACGGGCATGCCGCCCGCCACGACGGCGGCGAACGTGAGCTTGCCGATGAGCGCCGATCCCGCGTCGTCGGGGCCGAGCCCGGTGTGTAGCGTCCACGGGGCGATGGCGGCGCGCGCGAGATCGGCGCGCAACTCGCGCGCGCCCCAGCGCCGGAAGCTTTCGAGCGCGCTGCCCACGAACGACGCGAGCCCGTCGGTGCCGCGCGCGCGCCATTCGCGCCACAGCAGCCTGGCCATTTTCCAGCCGTACGGATGCTCGCCGAGCAAGCCGAAGGTCAAGGCGGCATCCGCGCCGAACAGGCGGCTCGCCACCGCTTCGAACGCCGCGCCGTCGCCCGCGTGCTGCGCCTCGAACCGGCGCGCCGTGTCCGCGATATCGGTGCGAAACGCCATCGCCTCGCCTGCCGGGGTGACGATGCCCGTCGAGTACTCGCTCTGCACGAATTCGAGCCCGTGCGCGTGCAGTTCGTCTTTGAGCTCGGCATAGCCGGGGCTGCCGACGAAGAGCGGATACCACGACGAGAGCACGTCATGGATATAGCCCGGAAACAACTCCTCGCTGCGAATGCAGCCGCCCGGCTGCGCATTGCGCTCCATCACCACGACGCGCTTGCCGCGCCGCGCGAGCACCGCTGCGCACACGAGCGAGTTGATGCCGCTGCCCACGATGACGACATCGGTCTGTTCCATCGTCACTCCGTTATATCGTTATCCGAAACGAATTACTGCGCCCGTGCGAACCACTCGCGCGGCGACACGCCCTGATCGGGGCCCAGCGTCGAAAAACCGCCATCGACGGGCACGTCCACGCCCGTGATCCACGAGGCGTCGGACGAGCAGACGAACGCCACCACGCGCGCGACTTCCTCACCGCGCCCGACCCGCCCGAGCGGATGCAGGCGCTGGCCCACGCGGTCGGCGGCGTCGATCGAGCCGCCCGCGAGCTTTTCGAGCGAAGGCGACCACGTCCACGCGGGCGAGACGCTCACGGCGCGGATGCTGCGCGGCCCGAATTCCATGGCGAGATTGCGCGTGAACTGCAACATCGCGGCTTTCGAAGCCGGGTAGAGCGCGCGCCCCGCCGCGCCGAACTTGCCGCCCGTGCTGCCGAGATTCACGATCACCGCGCCGTCGCGCAGATGCGGCGCGGCCTTCTGCACGAGCATCGCCGCCGAGACGAGATTGACGTCGAGCAGGCGCAGCCATTGTTCGCGCGTGGAGGCGATGCCCGCGTCGTCGTAGCTGCACGCGTTGTTCACGACGAAGTCGATGCCGCCGTGCGTCTCACGCGCGATTTCGACGAGGCGGTCGAGTTGCGCGTCGTCCGTGATGTCGGTTTCGACGAAGCGCGCGAGCGCGCCGATCGATTCGCTCACCGCGCGCCCCGCCTGCACTCCGCGCCCGACAATCAGCACGTGCGCGCCTTCGTGGGCGAGGCCGCGCGCGATGTCGGCGCCGAGGCCCTGCGTGGCGCCCGTGACGATGGCGAGTTTTCCCTGGAGCTTGTCGCCTTGCTGGTTTTTCATTCGCTATCCTTATTGCTTGAGCCGGGCGCGCCGAAGATATCCGCGACGGTGGAAATTTCCGCGATCAAGCGCATCGCCTCGAGCGAGGCATCGTGCGCGCGCCGGTCCGCGCACGAGCAGGCGTCGGCGGCCACGGTCGCGGTGTAGCCGAGATCGACGGCATGGCGCACGGTCATCTCCACGGTCGAATGCGTCGCGACGCCCGCGACAATCAAATGACGCACGTCGTGCGCGGCGAGAATCTGTTCGAGCGGTGTGCCGATGAAGCCGCTCGTGCGCCGGTGATGCAGCACGTAATCGAGCGCGCGCGCGTCGTCGGGTTCGAGGCCCGGATGGAACTGCGCGCCCCAGGTGCCCTCGCGCAGCGCGCCGGCCTCGGCCGTGCGCACGAAGATCGGCGCGTTGCGCAGCAGGTCGGCGTAGTCGTGGCGAAACGCGATACGAATGTGGATGAGCGGCAACGCATGCCGCCGCGCCGCCGCGAGCAGCGCGCGCGCCGCGTCGAGCACGGCCGCGCGCTCGGGCTGCATCGCGCTGAAGCCCACGCGAATCTGCCCGCCGGGATCGAGCACGTCGTTCTGGTAATGCAGCGCAATCACGGCGCTGCGCGCGAACGCCGGTGAGGTTGGCACAGAATGCGCCGTCACAAGAACACCTCGAGATTCGCGAACGCATCGGTCGAGTTGATGAGATCGACGCGCTTCAGGTAGATCTTCCAGTCGTCGCCGCTGGTGTCGAGCTTGTGCCTGACGAGGCCCGCGAGCGTGCGTTGCCCGAGCCGCCATTCGTTGACGAAGAGCGTCGATTGCACGATCAGGCGTCCGGCTTCGTCGTGGCCGTCGATGATCACGTTGCCGACCAGGCGCGCCGTGCGTGTGGGCGGCTGCTGCGACCAGTTGCGCGCGTTCGAGAGCCGGCGCGCGCGCACTTCGCGCAGCGTGGCGTCTTCCCAGAACAGCGAAATGTGGTCGCGCGCGCTGGTTTGATCGGGCTCGTGGGGCAGCCAGTACATGCCGTCGGGCGTCCACAGGTCGAGCCATGCATCGAACGCGCGCGTGTCGAGCAGGCGCGCCTCGCGATAGAGAAATTGCTCGGCTTCGGCGCGCAGCGTCGCGTCGAACGAGGCATTGGCCGAAGCGCTGCGCGAGGCGACGGTCGAGAGGTCGAAGGTCGGGTCGTTGAGCATCACGCGTCTCCCTGGTTCTGGTTCTGCTTTTGCGCGTCGTGGTCCACCATGAAGCGCTTCCATGCCGCGAACTGGTTGCGCATCGGCAGCTCGCTCGTGCCGTTGATCGACACGAAGCCGTCTTCCACGGCGCGGTCCGTGCCCGCGTAGCGGTGCATGCTGACCCACTCGCCGCCGCGCGTCTGGTTGCCTTGCTGGCAGCGCGCATAAACTTCCACGTCGTCGGGCATCACATTCGAAGAGGGCGAATTGATCACGTTGGCGTAGGTGAGCGCGCGATCGAACACCGCGTCGGGCGCGCCCTTCAGGCGAAACACCTGGATCTCGACCAGCGTCTTGTCGACGGCGAGCGGCCGGATCACGCGGAATTGCTGGAACACCGTATGCGGCGAGCCGCTGCCGTAAATCACCGTGTTATGGCGGTTCATGCCGAGAATGGCGCGCGCGCGCTCGTCGCCGTGAGCGCCGGCGAGCGCCGCGAAGTGCGCGCTCGAGACCGGGTCGCGCGTGGCGGCCGCGGGATCGAAAATGCCTTCCATGTAGCCGTGCCCGAACTCGTAGGCGCGCAGTTCGAGCTTTTCCCAGAACTCATAGGGTTCGCCGTTGCCGTCCATGATCAACAGCTCGAACGGCATCGCGCCCAGTTCCGCGGCCTGCGAGCGCGCCGACACCACCGACGATTCGTGCGTCACCGGCGCGTGCATCGTGTCGTGCAGATTTTCGTAGAACACCTTCCAGTTCGAGCGTTGCAGCACGCGGAACACGCCGCCCGCGACTTCGACTTCGCCCACGGGCGAGCGGTCGCACAGGTTATCGATCGACGAGGCCACGCCGTTCAGGAACGTCTTGAGATCGGGCCCGTCGCTCGCCTGGCTCGCGAACACGAAGCCGCGATAGCTTGCCACGCGCGCGAGGCGGCGCATCGAGAAGTCGGGATGCTTCGGGTCGAAGCAGGTGTTCTGCAGGCCGTTGCGCAGCGGCGCGGAAAGATGCGAGCCGTCGAGCTTGAAGGTCCATGCGTGATAGGGACACCGAAAGAATTTGCCGGTCGAGCCGTCACCGTCCGGCACGATCTGCGCGCCCTTGTGCGGGCAACGGTTGTAGACCACGTGGACCTGTCCGTCCGAGGCGCGCACCATCACCACGTCCTGATCGCCGATGCGCGTGGTGTGATAGTCGCCCGGCGCCTTGACCTGGCTTTCGTGGCCGACGTAGATCCACGCGCGGCCGTAAATCCGCTCCATTTCGAGCGCGAAAATCTCCGGGTCCGTATAGACGCGCTTGTTGACGCTGTCCGGCCGCACGAGGCTGGCGAGGGTCTCATTGTTCAGGCTCATGCCGTCTCCTTGCCGTGAAGGGTGAAGGTTGTTCAGAGATCGAGGACGAGGCACGCGCTTTTCGCGCGCGACACGCAGGGGCAGAAAGCGCCGCGCGCGTGATCGTCGCCGCTCAGGCAGATGTCGCGATGGTCGGGCTCGCCGTCGGTCAGTTGCGTGGCGCACACGCCGCAGTCGCCGCGCTTGCAGTCGTAGAGCGGGTCGAGCCCCGCGTCGATCATCGCGTCGAGAATCGAGGTGCCGGGCGGCACGACGAGCACGCGCCCGGAGGCCGCGAGGCGCACTTCGAAGGGCGCTTCGGCGGCGTCGGGCGCGGCCGGGTTGGCTTTTGCGGCAGCGAACAGCTCGCTGTGCAGCGCAGCCTCGGGCCAGCTGAGCGCGCGAGCGGCCGCCAGCGTCGCCGTGATCAGGCCGGCCGGGCCGCATACGTAGAGATGTGCGCCAGCCTCGGGCGGACCGATCGTCTGCGCGAGCGGCAGGCCGCGACGAGGGTCGCCGCCGTCGAACCAGTGCGTGGCGGCGGGCAGGGCGCCCACTTCATCGTGATAGGCCATGGAGGCGGCGTCGCGCGCCGCGTAATGCAGTGCGTACGGCTCGCCGGCCGCGTCCAGCGCGCGCGCCATCGCCAGGATCGGCGTGAT
Organism: Paraburkholderia sp.; assembly: GCA_031286755.1. Classification (GTDB taxonomy): domain Bacteria; phylum Pseudomonadota; class Gammaproteobacteria; order Burkholderiales; family Burkholderiaceae; genus Paraburkholderia. The sequence goes on along the minus strand of JAITTX010000153.1, from coordinate 396 downwards.
GCCGATGCCGCCCGCAATCAGCAGATGGCGGCGCGCGCCCGGCGCGAGCGCGAAGTCGTTGCGCGGCGCATCGACGTCGAATTCGTCGCCGGCCCGCAGCGCGTGCATCCAGCGCGAGCCGCCGCTGCCCGCGGGTTCGAGCAGCACGGCAATTTCATAGTGACCGGCGGGGCCGTGGGCGTTGACGAGCGAATAGGCGCGCCGCTGCGTGCGCTCGCCGAGCGGCACATGCACGCCGATGTGCGCGCCCGCCGCGAAGGCGGGCAGCGGCGCGCCGTCGGCCGCAACGAGGTGCAGGCGGCGGATCGCGGGCGTCAGGGAGTCGATGCGCGCAACGCGCATCCTGAGCGGGGACATACCGCGGCTCCGTGGTGGTGAGACGGATCGACTGTATGG
>JAITTX010000139.1 GCA_031286755.1 Paraburkholderia sp. | reverse complement strand
GCGCTCACGATCGGCAAGCTGTTCTTTCCCACCATGTCGAGCTACGGGCAACTGCTCGCCTCGGTGGCGACCTTCGGCGTGGGCTTCGTGATGCGGCCGCTCGGCGGCGTCGTGATCGGCGCCTACGCGGACCGCGCGGGCCGCAAGCCCGCCATGACGCTCACCATCTTCATGATGGCGCTGGGCTGCGCGCTGATCGGCCTTGCGCCCACTTACGCGCAGATCGGCGTGGCGGCGCCCACGATCATCGTGCTCGCGCGGTTGTTGCAGGGCTTCTCGGCGGGCGGGGAGGTGGGGGCTTCCACCACGCTCCTGATCGAGGCGGGCACGCCGGCCAATCGCGGGCTGCTCGGCAGTTACCAGTTCGCGAGCCAGGGTCTCGGCGTTTCTCTCGGCGCGCTGATGGCAGGACTCCTGACCATGTTCCTGCAGCCCGCGAGTTTGCTCTCGTGGGGCTGGCGCGTGCCGTTCCTGATGGGCGTGGCGATCGCGCCGCTCGGCATGTGGATCCGGCGCCGTCTGGAGGAACAGGCGAGCACCGATGCGCGCCCCGAGCGCATGCCAGTGGTCGCGGTGCTGCACGACCACTGGCGCCGCGCGCTGCTGGGCACGCTGCTCACGATGGGCTCGACGGTGATTGCTTATGTCGTCACGTTCTACATGCCCACCTATGCGATTCACGAGCTCAAGGTGCCCGCGCCCACGGCGCTGCTGGCGGGCCTCGTGTCCGGCGTGGTGACGTTCGTGGTCGGGCCGCTGGCGGGGCTGCTCTCCGACCGCATCAGCCGGCGCGCGCTGGTGTTCTGGCCGCGCGTGGCCGTGGTGGTGCTGATCTGGCCGGCGTTCCAGTGGCTCGCGAGCGGCCCGGACGCGGCGCGTCTGCTGATTACCGTTGGCGGCCTGAGCGTGTTGCTTGCCTTGCAGGCCGCGCCCGCCATCACCATGCTGCCCGAGATGTTCCCGCGCGCCGTGCGCGCCACGGGCATGGCCATCGTCTATAGCGTGGGCGTGGCGATCTTCGGCGGCTTCGCGCAGGCCATCGCCACGTGGCTCATCAGGATCACGGGCGACCTGCACGCGCCCGCCTGGTACGTGATGGTGTGCGTGGCGCTGTCGTGCCTCACGCTGCCCTTCATTCGCGACCTCACCGGCAAGCCGCTGGAGGACTGAGGGCGCCTTGCCGTTCGACTGCCCGCTCGCCGGGCGCGCTCAGTGTCCACTCGACGGGCGCAGCGGTTCACCCGGTGGGCCTTCTGTGGGCGCGCGATGGCGGCTCAGAGGGTGCTCAGCGCGCCTCGCCCGGCGCCGCGCTTCGGCGCGCTGCCTCCAGATTGGCGTCGAGCTGGCGCGCGAGGCCGTAGAGCATGCCGAGCGCCGGCGCGGCCACGCCCACGCGTTGCGCGAGCTCGTAGGGCGCGCCCAGCAGCGCTTCCACTTCGAGCGTGCGGCCCGCTTGCACGTCCTGCAGCATGGAAGTCTTGAACGCACCCAGCTTGCGCGTGATGGCGTTGCGCTCCTCGATGCTCATGGCAAGGCCGATGCCGAGCGCTTCGCCTATCGTGCGCGCCTCCGCCATGACCGCCTTGACGAGGCTCGCGGTAAGCGGGTCGTCGAGGATCACGTCGGCGCTCGAGCGCGTGAGCGCGCTGATGGGGTTCATCGTCATGTTGCCCCAGAGCTTGGCCCATATTTCATGCTGGATTTGCCCGGTGGCCTGCACGTCGAAGCCGGCCTGCGCGAGCAGCGCGCACGCTTCCTTGGCGCGCGCCGTCGCGTGCGGCGAGGCGGCGCCCACGATGAGCGTGTTGCCTTTGCCCTTGCGGATCACGCCGGGCGCCGCAAGCGACGACGAAAGATGCACGACGCAGCCCGACGCCCGCGCGGGCGGCAGTGCAGCCGTTACCGCGCCGCCCGGATCGACGGATTCGAGGTGCCGGTTGTCGTTGGCATCGCTCGTGGCGCGCGTGCCGCCGGACTCGGCGAGAAACCACCACGGCACGCCGTTCATCGCCGAAACGACATGCGTGTGCGGCCCGACGAGCGGCGCCAGCGAGGCAGCGGCCTGCACCAGCGCCTGGCCCTTGAGGCAGACGAACACGAGGTCTTGCGCGCCGAGCGCGGCGGCATCGTTGGTGGCGTTCACACGGGCCGTGTAGCGCGCGCCGCTCTCGGGGTCGTCAAGGATCGTGAGGCCGTCGCGGCGGATGGCTTCGAGATGCGCGCCGCGCGCGAGCACGTTGATGGTCGCGCCGCTGGCGTTCGCAGCGCTTGCCGCGCGCGCGAGCCGCGCCGCGATGAGGCCGCCGATCGCGCCGGCGCCAACCACGGTGATATTGCGCTGCGAGGAATTCACGGCTTACTCCTTGTACGAAGGGTCGATGCGCTCCACGCGCCGGATCAGCGCGGCCAGCACGTTCTCGCCGGCGCCATGCGCGGGCGAGAATTGCAGGGCGTCGCGCGTTGAGCGGGCGGTGACGGCCGGATCGATGGGAATGGTCTGGCCGCGCATGGAGTCGGTGACGCACTGGATCTCGCAGGCGCGGTTGAGCGTCCAGAGCAGCACGAACGCGTGCGCGAGGCTCGTGCCGTGCGAGAGCAGGCCGTGATTGCGAAGGATGAGCAGGCGCCGGTCGCCCATCGACTTCAAAAGCCGCGGCTTTTCTTCGTCGTGCACAGTGATGCCTTCGAAGTCGTGGTAGGCCACCATGCCGTGCAACTGCGCCGAATAGAAGTTCGTGTAGGCGAGGCCGCTTTCCATGCACGCGACGGCGAGGCCCGCCGTGGTGTGCGTGTGCATCACGCAATGCGCGTCTTCCACATGGGCGTGAATCGCGCTGTGGATCACGAAGCCGGCCGGATTGATCGGATAGTCGCCGGGGCTCAGGATCGCGCCGTCCAGGTCGACCTTCACGAGATTCGACGCCTTGATTTCGTCGTATGCGAGGCCGAACGGGTTGATCAGGAAGTGCTTCTCGGGACCGGGCACGCGCAGCGTGATGTGATTGAAGATCAACTCGGTCCAGCCCATCAGGTGAAAGACGCGGTAGGTGGCCGCGAGCTTCACGCGGGCGGCCCATTCCTGCGGCTCGCACCAGGCGGGGCAGGCGGCTTCGGGTGTTGCGCTCATGAGGGCGTCTCCGTTTCGAGTTGGCGCAATGGCAAACGATATCAGACGAAGTTGAAGCCGATGCCGCCAAGCGCGCCGTAATCGGCATGGAAGGTGTCGCCCGCGCGCGCGGCAATGGGCGCCGTGAACGAGCCGCCCAGAATCACGTCGCCGGCTTCGAGGCGCTCGTCGTGGCGCGCGATCCTGTTCGCGAGCCAGGCCACGCCCGTGGCCGGATGATTGAGCACGGCGGCGGCCAGCCCGCTTTCCTCGATGGCGCCGTTCCTGTAGAGCAGCGCGCCCACCCAGCGCAGGTCCACGTCGAGCGGCCTCACCGGGCGGCCGCCCAGCACCACGCCCGCATTCGCGGCGAAGTCGGAGATCGTGTCCACCACCTTGCGCGGGGTCTTCGTCTCGCGGTCGAACTGCTCGATGCGCGCGTCGATGATCTCGATCGCGGGCGTGACCCAGGCGGTGGCATCCAGCACGTCGAACAGCGTGATGTTCGGTCCTTGCAGCGGGCGGCTCAGCACGAAGGCGAGCTCCACTTCCACGCGCGGCGCGATGAAGCGGTCGGCGCGAATGTCGCTGCCAGCCTCGATGAACATGCTGTCGAGCAGCGGCGCGTAATCGGGCTCGTCGATCTGCGAGGCGCGCTGCATCGCGCGCGACGTGAGGCCGATCTTGCGGCCCTTGATGGTGTGGCCCGCCGCGAGCTTGAGCTTGAGCCACTCGCGCTGGATGGCGTAGCCGTCGTCGATCGTCATCGACGGATGCGCGCGCGAGAAGTGGCGCACTTGCGTGCGCGTGCGTTCGGCTTCGTCGAGCTGCGCGGCCAGCTCGCGAATGCGTTGCGGATCTAGCATGGCGGTTTCCGTGGTTTCGAGGAACGCGCGCTCAGGTCTTGAGCCGGGCGTGCAGGTTGTTGTGCTTCCACGCGCCTTCTTCGCTGAACTCGACGATCTCCAGCGAGAGCGCGAGGCCGTGCGCGGCGAACGCTTGCGCGAAGTGCTGCTTGATGGCTTCGAAGAGCGCGTCGCCGGTCGAGCGGCGCACTTCGGGCGCGCGGCCCGCGCCGATCTTCAGGCAGCCGTGCAGGAAGGCGTTATGCGCGTCGCCGTCGGCGACGAAGTACTGCTCGCAGCGCAGCGCGCGCGTGCGAATGCCGCCGCGCGGGTACACGCGCGCGCCGCTGGCGTCGCGCTGCGCGTCGAGCACCTGCGCGAGCGTCGCGCAAAGCTGGCCGATGCTCGCATCGTCGGCGAGATTGGCGCTGTATTCGAGGGTGAGATGCGGCACGAGGCGCTCCTTCG
>JAITTX010000146.1 GCA_031286755.1 Paraburkholderia sp. | reverse complement strand
TCTTCATGATCTTCCGCTTTGGGCACTTCGATGCCGTCGCCCCGTGAGGGCCCGCTTCCCTGATGCACTTCCCTCAACTCCCACCGCTCACGGGTGGGAGGCGCTCATTCCATTCTCCTGGTTGACGCCTTCCCCGCGGGTTCGGCGGCGTGGCCGCTGCGCCGTCAAACCACCTTGCGCGCGATGAAGTGCAGCCACCACGCGTCGCTGGTCTGCTGCCCGGGCGCGATCAGATCGCCTTCGCAACTGCCATACACCGCGTCCACCTCGAAGCCCAGCGCTTCGAGCTGCCGGCGCTGCTCGGGCAGCGTGGTGTAGACGATCACAATGCCGAAGTAGTGCGCCGCCGCCGTGCGGATGGAATAGCCCTCGAAGTCGCGATGCAGCCGCGCGTTGCGCCGGTAATTCCACGTTGCGAGCGGCAGCAGGCGCGCGGCGCGCAGCACGCGCCAACCGTAGCGCAGCGGATTCACCGAGAAGCGCGGCAGCAACTGCCACGGGCTCTCGTCGAAGCCGGGGCCGCCGCGGTTGTGCGTCGAAAACAGCACGAGGCCGCCCGGGCGCGTCACGCGATGCATTTCGCGCAGGATGCGCACGCGGTCTTCGTAATCCACGCAGTCGATGCCGTTCCAGCTGAACGCCGTCAACGCGAAGTGGTCGTCCGGCAGCCCGGCCATGTCGCGCGCATCCATGTGGCGCAGGTCCACGCCCGGAAAGCGCTTGCGCGACTGCTCGAGCAGGCTTGCCGTGTAATCGATGCCCGTATAGTCGGACGAGATGCGCATCATGAGCGGCACCGTGCGGCCCGCGCCGATGCCGATGTCGAGCAGCGGCTGGCCGCGGCACGCGTGCACGATGCGCGCGAACGCGGCCTCTTCGCCCGCGTCCGTCCACACCTTCTCGCGGGTGAATTCGCGAAATGCGTCGCGCGTCGTCCAGGCTCGCTGATTGATCTGATCAAGCGGAAGCTGCATGTCCATTACGCCTCTCCATCCAGTGAGGTTCGAGACCCCGGGCCGCGTATCGGTTGCGTATCTGCCACGTATCTGCCACGTTTCGACCACGTATCGGCCTGGCATCGCGCCGGCATTTCACGGTTGAACGAACGACGGGTGATTCGAGCAATGCGGCGGCATGGACTGCATATTGGAGCGGCGCGCCTCGTGCGCGCGTCGCTCGCCGGGCGGACCTGCAGCGCGGCGCCACGGCGCGCGCGCGAGCCCGCCGTGGCGAGCATGGCGCTCATTAGAACAAAGGGCCTTGCGTGCATCTGTACGCGCGCACACACACTTTCAGGCGGGTTTGGGCGCAATCTGCGGCTCGTCGGCACAACGCCAGCGCAACGTCGGCATAACGTCGGCGCAACGCGCTTGAGTGCGCTGCCGCACCGACACCGCCGCACGCCTTTGCGTTTAATACGAGGAATTGACGCGCAGCCCGCCGACGCCGCATCGCGCGAGCACGAGCCGTCGAAACCCGCGCCAGGACCAAAGCACCATTCACCCGAGGGGGCACCTCCGCCATGAAAACCGCACTGCGACGCATTCTTTCCGAATCGGCCCGTCTCGACGTGCCAGCCGATACGCTGGCCGACGACGCCGATCTCTACGCCGCCGGTCTTTCCTCGCTCGCGACCGTCCATCTGATGCTCGCCGTCGAAGACGAAGTCGGCATCGAGATCCCGGACCGCATGCTGACACGGCGCCTGTTTTCGAGCATCGACTCGCTCGCCGCCGCGGTCGCCGAACTGCAGCAGGCAAAGGCGGCAGCATGAACGCCCCGCACACCGACGCCGCCGTGGAGCCGGAGCGGCACGCGAGCGCACCTGCCCCTGCTCCTTCGAGCGCTCGCGCAAACGATAAATCAGCAGACACGGCGGCAGTCACAGCGGCCGGCGCGTGGCGCGAAGCCGCGCAACGCGCGGCGCACGTCGCCGCGCGCCACGCCGACCACGTGGACCGCGAGGCGCGCTTTCCGCTGGAAGCGTTCGACGCGCTCAAGTCCGAGCGCCTGCTTTCCGCGATGGTGCCCGCGCGCTTTGGCGGCGCGGGCCTCTCGCTCGCCGAGGTGGCGGGCATCTGCGAGACGCTCGCGCACGGCTGCGCGTCCACCGCGATGATCTACGCGATGCACCAGATCCAGGTGGCCTGCATCATGGAGCACGGCGCGCACCTGCCGTGGCATCAGCACGTGCTCGCGCAGCTCGTCGAGCAGCAATGGCTGCTCGCCTCCGCCACGTCGGAAGAAAACATCGGCGGCAGCATGCGCACGAGCGCCTGCGCGGTCGAAGTCAACGACGGCCGCTTTCAGATTGAGAAGATGGCGCCCACCATCTCGTACGGCGCGCACGCCGAGGGCATTCTCGTCACCGCGCGGCGCACCGCCGAATCGCCCGCCTCCGACCAGGTGCTGATCGTCACGCTCTTGGGCGACCTCGAACTCGAAAAGCGCGGCACGTGGGACTCGATGGGCATGCGCGGCACCTGCAGCGAGGGCTTTCGCCTCCTCGCGCGAGGCCACGCCGAGCAGGTCCTGCCCACGCCGTTCGCCGAAATCGCCGACCAGACCATGCTGCCCGTCTCGCACACGCTGTGGGCCGCCGTGTGGACCGGCATTGCCGCCGACGCCGTCAATCGCGCGCAAGCGTTCTTTCGCGCCCAGGCGCGCGCCAAGCCCGGCTCGGTGCCGCCCGCCGGCATGCGTCTGGCCGAAGCCGTGGGCCTCCTGCAGATGATGCAGGCGCGCCTGAAGGTGGCGCTCGACGCCGCGCACGAGGCGCATCAGGCACATGAAGCGCGCGCGCGCCACGGCGCCGACACGCCGCTCTCGGCGCAACTGCACTACGCCTCGGACATGAACACGCTGAAAACCAGCATCTCGTCGACGGCGCTGCTGGTGGTGCAGGAAGTGCTGATGATCTGCGGCATGGCTGGCTACAAGAACGGCACGGAATACAGCGTGGGCCGCCATCTGCGCGACCTGCACTCGGCGCCGCTCATGATCAACAACGACCGCATCGCCCAGAACACTGCGAGCCTTCTGCTCGCGCAGCGTCCGGCGAGCCCGGGGAGAGCCTGAAATGAACACGATGACCGAAACCGCGGCATTGCAGACGGCCGCCGACGGCGCCACGGCCGCTGAAAACCCCGCGCCGGCCTTTCGCGACGAGCTGATCGCGAGCGGCCTGTTGATCGACACCGGCGAGAACGGTCTCTATGGCCGCAGCCAGGTATTCGAGGACGTGGTGGACCGCCTGAACCTGGCCATCACGCATCTGGGTTCCGATCAGGATCCCGAAGTATTGCGCTTTCCGCCCGCCCTGCGGCGCACCGACTTCGAGGACAGCGAGTACCTGAAGAACTTCCCGCAACTCGCCGGCACGATCCATTCGTTCTGCGGCAACGACGCGGGCCAGATGCGCCTGTTGCGCTGCCTCGACGACGCCATGAAAGAGAGCGACGACGACCGCGACCCCGCATGGATGGAGCAGCAGCAGCCCACGCGCCTCGTGCTGACGCCCGCGGCCTGCTATCCGATCTATCCGGTGGTGGCGCGGCGCGGCCCGCTGCCCGCGCACGGCAGCACCATCGACGTGCTCTCGTACTGCTTTCGCCACGAGCCCTCGCTCGATCCCGCGCGCATGCAGATGTTCCGCCAGCGCGAATACGTGCGCCTCGGCAGCCCGGAACAGGTCATGACGTTCCGCCAGATGTGGATCGAGCGCGGCTCGCTGCTGATCTCGCTGCTCGGGCTGCCGGTGGACGTGGATCTCGCCAACGACCCGTTCTTCGGGCGCGGCGGCAAGATCGTCGCGGACAGCCAGCGCGCCCAGGAACTCAAGTTCGAGCTGCTGATTCCGGTGGCGAACGCCAACAGCAAGACGGCCTGCCTCTCGTTCAACTACCACATGGACCACTTCGGCGGCATCTGGAAGATCCTGTGCGAGGACGGCTCCACCGCGCACACGGCCTGCGTGGGCTTCGGCATGGAGCGCATCACGCTCGCGCTGCTCAAGCATCACGGCCTCGACGTGAACGCCTGGCCCGACGAGGTGCGCGCCGTGCTGTGGGGCGACACGAAGGCGCGCGTCGCGCACGCGCTCGCGGAGTCGGGCGTATGAACGCGCCACCCGTGTCCGCTGCCGCTCTCGCGCGCGCTGCTCCTGCGTCGACCGCTGCACCTGAGGCACCGGCGCAGGCCGGCCTGCGCGAGCACGCCTCGCACGCGCTGCACCAGGGCGAGCGCGTGTGGGTGGAGACCAACTGCTACGTCGACCTGTGGATCGAACTGTTGCACGGCATGGGATTCGATCCGCGCGCGGCGCTCGCCTTCACGGTGACGCAGGACTGCGAGGGCGACCAGTTCACGTTCTTCAAGTTTCCGCTCGAAGACATCGAGCGCCTGTACGGCACCCAGGTCACGGAGCTGGCGATCTACGACTCGCTCGAAGACCGCGTGCTCGCGCAAACGCAGCGCGGCCACACCGTGCTCGTCGAAGTGGACGGCTTCTACCTGCCGAACACGCGCGCGACCTCGTACCGGCGCGAGCATCCGAAGACCACCGTGGGCATCGACTTCATCGCCCCGGTGGCGCGGCGTCTGGGCTACTTCCACAACACCGGCTATCACCGGCTCGAAGGCGAGGACTACGACGGCGTGTTTCGCAAGCTGCCGCAGTTCGCGGGCCAGGCGGACCTGCTGTTTCCGTATGTGGAATTCGCCAAGCGCGTGCGCGCGCCGCTCGAAGGCGCGGCGCTCGCGCAGGGCTCGGCCGAACTGCTGCGCGGGCATCTCGCGCGGCGGCCGCAGCGCAATCCGGTCACGGAATGGCGCGCGGCGTTTCCGGCGCAGCTCGACATGCTGCTCGAACGGGGCGAGCGTTTCTTTCATCCGTACTCGTTCAACCTGATGCGTCAGCTAGGCGCGAACTTCGAATTCCTCTCGAAGTATCTGCAGTGGCTGAACGCGCAGGGCGTGGCGATTCCGGAGACGATCGCGGCAGCGGCGCAACAGGTGGCGTCGGAGGCCATGGTGCTGCAGTGCCGGCTCGTGCGCGCGCTGGCGCGCAACCGCCGCGACACCTGCGACGATTGCTTCGACGTGCTCGAAGCGGGCTATGAAAACACGCTGGAGCCGCTCGCCGCGCTGATGGCCTGAAGTGACGGCGAGAAGCGGTAACGAAGCACTACGGCCGCCCGGGGGGGAAACGCGTGCGTAATCTGCCGAACGATATCGACGAGCCAGGCGCGAGCGGGCCGGATCGAGGCGCGCTCGTGTCTCGTTGCGCCGCTGCGCCCGCGCACGAGAACCTCTGGCCTACCCAGCTCGACACGGGATGGCGCTGCGTCTCGACGCAGCCTGGCGCGTGCGCCTCGCCCGCCGCGCTCGCCGCGGCCACGCGCGCCGAAGACTGGCTCGCCGCCGAAGTGCCGGGCACGATCGCCTCGGCGCTGCGCGCGGCGGGCCGGCTCGATACCGAACGGCCCGACACCTACTCCGCGCGCGATCACTGGTACCGGCTCGCGCTCACGGGCCACGGCGTGCGCCGCTTGCGCCTGCACGGCCTCGCCTCGATCGCCGAGGTCTGGCTCGACGAGCGCTTGCTGCTCACGTCCGACTCGATGTTCGTCGCCCACGACGTGGAATTCGAACTGCACGGCACGGCCACGCTCGCGCTGTGCTTTCGCACGCTCGACGCGGCGCTCGCCGCGCGGCGCACACGGGCGCGCTGGCGCCCGCGCCTCGTCGCGCCCGCCACCTTACGCAACGTGCGCACGACGCTGCTCGGGCACATGCCGGGCTGGTGCCCCTCGCTGCCGGCCGTGGGCCCGTGGAGGCCCATCGAACTGCTCGCCGATGTGCCCGACGCGCTCCATAGCGTCGATCTTTCCACGTCGATGCAAGGCGACGACGGCATCGTGAACGTCACCGTGCGCTTCGTGCACGCTCACGACGATGCGCCCGCCGCGACACTGCATTGCGCGCAGGCGCAAGCCGCGCTCGCCTGGCGCGATGCGCACACGCTGAGCGGCACGCTGCGCGTGCCGCACGTCGAGCGCTGGTGGCCGCATACGCATGGCACGCCCACGCGCCACGCGCTCACGCTGCAACTAGCGCCGCGCAAAACGATGAACGCAACAACGAACGCAGCGCGGAATGAAGCACGGAACAACGTGCCACGCAACATCGCGCTCGGCGAGGTGGGCTTTCGCACCATCGAAGTCGAACGCGATTTGAACAGCGCGGACGGCGCGGGCTTCGCCCTGCGCATCAACGGCGTGCCGGTGTTCTGCCGCGGCGCGTGCTGGACCAGCGCCGACCTCGCGACGCTCACGGGCACGCCGGAGCAACTCGCGCACACCTTCGCCCTGGTGCGCGAGGCGGGCATGAACATGATCCGCGTGGGCGGCACGATGGTCTACGAATCGGACGCGTTCTACCGGCTCGCCGACGCCCACGGCATCCTCGTCTGGCAAGACTTCGCCTTCGCCAATTTCGACTACCCGACCGACGCGGCCTTCACCGCCGCCGTCGAGACCGAGGCCACGCAGTTTCTCGCGCGCACGCGCCGCTACGCCGCGCTCGCCGTGCTGTGCGGCGGCAGCGAGGCCGACCAGCAAGGCGCGATGTTCGGCCTGCCGCCCGAGATGCGCGAGCAGGCGCTCTTCACGCGGCAGTTGCCGGAAATCGTCGCGCGCGAGCGGCCCGACGTGCCCTACGTGAGCAACTCGCCCTCGGGCGGCACCTGGCCGTTTTCCACGCGCACGGGCATCACGCATTACTACGGCGTGAGCGCGTATCAGCGCCCGCTCGACGACGTGCGCCGCTCGCAGGTGCGCTTTGCTTCGGAGTGCCTCGCGTTCGCGAACGTGCCCGACGACGCCACGCTGCACGAGGCGCTCGGCACGATCCACGCGCACGACCCGCGCTGGAAGGCGGCGGTGCCGCGCGACCCCGGCGCGGGCTGGGACTTCGACGACGTGCGCGACCACTACGTGCGCACGCTCTTTGGCATCGAGCCCGCGCAGGTGCGCTATGAGGACCCGCAACGTTACCTGGATCTTTCGCGCGCGGTGGTGGCCGAGTTGATGACCGACGTATTCGCCGAATGGCGCCGCGCCGGTTCATCGTGCGGCGGCGCTCTTGTGTGGCAATTGCAGGATCTGCGCGCGGGCGCGGGCTGGGGGACGATAGACGCGCTCGGCCGGCCCAAGAGCGCATGGCACGCGCTCGCGCAAGTGCTCCAGCCAGTGCAGGCCGTCATCACCGACGAGGGGCTTAACGGCCTCGACATCCACCTCGTCAACGAAGGCGCCGGCGCGCGCGCGCTGCAACTCGAACTCGTCTGCCTGCGCGACGGCGCGGTGACGGTCGCGCAGGCCTCGCGCGCGGTCGAGCTCGCGCCGCGCGGCGTGCAGCGCGTGAGCGCGGCCGATCTGCTCGGGCGCTTCTTCGACTTCACGCACGCGTACCGTTTCGGGCCGCGCGCGCACGACGTGACGATCGCGACGCTGCGCGACCCGGCGAGCGGCGCGATCGTCTCCGAAGCATTTCATCTGCCCGAGCGGCGCGCGCACGAACGGCACGATCTTGGCATCGTCGCCAGGCCGCAGCGCACGGAACGCGGCTGGCAACTCGTGATCGAGGCGCGCCGCTTCGCGCGCTGCGTGCACATCGCCGACGCGCATTACCGCGCGCGGCGCGACTGGTTCCATCTGCCGCCGAACCGGCCCGTTGCGATCGATCTGGTGCCGCTCGGCGCCGGCGCAAACGATGTTGCGCCCGATGGCGAGGTTCGCGCGATCAATGCGGCGGCGCCGGTGTTCTATCGGTGAGCGCGTGCAGGGCTACGACATCAGCGCGCCCGCCGTGGCCGCAAAGGCAGAACCCCCGCCCGCGCCCGCCGCGGCCGCCGCGCCATCACCCATCAACTCCGCGCATAGCCACGCTTCGAAATCGCCCATCACGGCGTTGCGGGCCTCGCGCGTGAAGAGCGCGTGATCGAGACGCGGCAGCGTCGCCGCGCGCACGTTCGCCGCGTCGCGCAACGCCGCGAACGACGCACCAAGCTGCAAGCGCGCCTCTTCCAGCCCGCTGTCGAATTCGCCATACACGAGGCGCAGTTGCACCCGCTTCGCATCGATGCCGCGCAGGAGCGCGCATGCCTCGTTGACCGCGAGGGGCCGCCCGGTCTTGCGCTCGATCGCACGAGCGAGCGCGAACGCCGCGTGACGCAGGCTGCGTTTCGCGAGCACGGCGGCGATACGCAGCGGGTTGCTATCGGTCCGGCCGCGCAGCGCGCGCTTCCACTTCTCGGCGCTGAACGCCGCGCGCAAATACGTCTTCGACGAGACCACGCGCGCTTCGCCCGGCGAGCGCGCCGCACCGTCCCACGTGAACTTCTGCAGATTCACGCCATACGCGGCCACCACGTTCGGATGGCCCGCGCACACGTGCAGGCTTACGAACGCGCCACCGCACACGCCGAAGGCAACCACGCGCGCATGGCCGCGCGCGACGAGCCAGTCGGCGCCGCTGGCCGCGTCGTCGCGCAACGTCGTCGAATAGAGCCAGTCGAGCGTCACCTCGGGCGCCGGAGGCTGCGCGTCGCCGAGGCCGCCCACGTCCATGCGCAGCGAGGCCACGCCCTGCTCCGCGAGCCGCCGCGCGAGCAGCACGGCCACCCGGCCGTCGCCGATGTGGTGCGCGGCGCCCGTGTTGATGAGCAACACGGCGGGCGCATCCGGCCGTGGGGTGTCAGGCTCGCAGTGAATGCCGAAGCAACGGCCGAAGCGCACGGGCCGCTCGGTCGCGCGGTGGCGCGCGAGCCGCAGGCGCGGTTGCGGATCGATTGGGGCGATTGAAGCAATTGGGGCGGCCGGAGCGAGCGAGGCAACCGACGCGAGGCCCGCGCGTGGCTCGGCGGCGGGCGGCGCGGCCACGCCAGCGGTGGCGGTGGCATCGATGCCGGTGTCGATCACCGGGCCGATGGCAGCGGCAGCGCGCTCGGCGTCCCCGGCAAGCCAGGCGCACACGCGCGTGAACGCGTCGACAGGCTCCTCGCTATAGAGCGCTTCCAGCATGAAGCGGTCGGATTCGTCGAAGCCGCCCTGCTCGACCTGCACGCCGTGCTGCGTGTAATGCGCGGCGAGCGTGGCGGCGAGATTCGTGCCGCTCGAATCGAGCAGCAGCACACGCGGCGCGGGCGCCCGGGTGTCGCGCAGCAGATCGACGGCCGAGAGCGCGACGATGTCCTCGCCGTGCAGGCCGAAGCCGAAGGCCTCCACGTAGGCGGCGTCGTCGGCGATGGGCACGGCGCCCATGCCCGCCGACGTGCTCAGCCAGCCCTGCCGATGCGCGCGCAGTTCGCGAATGTAGCGGCGTCCGGTGACCGGCGGCGCGAGCAGCACGAGAGCGTCCACGCCGTGCGAGTCCACGCCGAGAGCCTCAACTCCGGGCGAATCCACTCCGGATAAATCCATGCCGGAAACGTCCACGCCAGGCACGAACGCTCCCGGCACCGCCTCCCCGCGCAGGCGCTCGGCGCCCAGCGCGGCGAGCGTCGCCCCCAGGCGCAAGCCCACCAGCGCCACGCGCGTCACGCCGGTCCATCCACGCAGATGCCGCACGGCGGCGCCCACGCTGGCGAGCCAGGCATCCACGCGGCCCGGGTCGTCTTCCATGTCTGCGGCGTCGCCGCTGCCCGGGTAGTCGAAGCGCAGCACGGGCATGCCGGCCGCGGCCAGCCGCTCGGCCAGCTTGCGCCAGCCGCGGTGCGTGCACAGCGCGTCATAGCCGAACGGATTGCACAGCACCACCCCCGTGCGCCCCTCAGCCGGATGCAGCCAGCCGAAAGCACCGTCGAACACGACAGGGATCATGGAATGCTTCCTCCTTCGATGGTCCAGCCCGACGCCCGCCCCCAAGGCGGGTGCCGCAACGCCATGCGCAGCGGAGCACGGCACGCGTGCCGCCACGTACCGCCGCGCGACGCCCGGCTGGGCGCCGGCGCACGGCCGCACCGCGCGCGGCGTAACGGGGCAAGCGGGGGCAAGCCGGGGCAAGCCGGTGTAATCAGGTGTAGTCGCGTAAGGCGAATTTAATTTTTGACGCGTCGCGGCTCCGTGCGCCTACGCACAAACGCACACGCATGCCTCGTCCAGAATGGGCGACACGCGCGCACCCGCCCCCACACCATGACCGCCAAGCCCAGTCCCCCCCAGAGCGAAAAGCACCGAGCAAAACCGAGCCTCAAGCGCAGCGCCGCGCTCAACTTCGCCGGCAGCGTTCTGCCGATGTTCGTCGCGCTCGTGACGACGCCCATCTATCTCGAGCACATCGGCGCGGCGCGCTACGGCGTGCTCGCCATCGTCTGGATGGTGCAGGGCTATTTCGGCTTTCTCGATCTGGGGCTGTCCTCGGCCACCTCGAACCGCATCGCGCAGCTTTCGGACGCCTCGCCCGCCGAGCGCGAGTCGGTGCTGTGGACCGCGCTGCTCCTGAACGCCGCGCTGGGGCTCGCGGGCGGCGTCGGGCTCTTTGCGCTGATGCATGCGCTGCTCGGCTATTTCGACATGGGCCCGGAGCTGCAGGCCGAATTGCTGCCCGCGCTGCCCTGCGTGGCCTGCCTCGTGCCGCTCTCGAACCTCATCAGCGTGTTCAACGGCGCGATGATCGGACGCGAGCGCTTCGGCACGCTCAACGCGGTGCAATTGCCCGTCACGCTGATGTACCAGACCATCCCGCTCGTCGCGGCGCTGCTGTTCGGGCCGGATCTGCACTATCTCGTGTACGGCACGCTGGTGGCCGGCGTCGCTGCACTCCTGCTCAACGCCATTGCCGTGTGGCGCGTGTTTCCGCTGCGCTTCGCGGGCGGCCCGCGCCGCGCCTGGGTCGGCAAGCTGTTCTCGTACGGCGCGTGGATCAGCGTGACGAGCCTCGCCCAGCCGCTGCTCGAAACCGCCGACCGGCTGATGATCGGCAACGCGCTCGGGCCCCAGGCCGTCACTTACTACCAGGTGCCGTTCAATCTCGCGGGGCGCGTGCGGGTCATTCCGATCGTGATCTCGCGCACGCTGTTTCCGCGGCTCTCGGCGCTCGACGCCGCGGGCGCCAACGAACTGTCGGCCAGCGCGATACGCGGCCTCGCCGCCGCGCTCACGCCCATGACCGTGTTCGGCATGTTCCTCATGCATCCGTTCCTGTCGCTGTGGGTGGGCGCGGAGTTCGCTTCCCATGCCGTGTCGGTGGGCGAGACGATTCTCGTCGGCATCTGGATCAATTCGCTCGCGAACCTCGTGGGCTGCCATCTGCAGGCGACCGGCCGGCCCGGCATCGTCGCGCGTTTTCAGGTCTACGAAATGCTGCCGTTCTTCGCGCTGCTGTGGTGGGCGCTGCACACTTTCGGCGTGCTCGGCGCGGCGCTCGCCTGGAGCGCACGCTGCCTGCTCGACGGCGTGCTGCTGTTGCGTGCCGCGCGCCTGAGCGCGCGCCCGGCGCGCATGCTGTGCGTGCCCGCGCTGATCGTCGTGGCGGCCTATGTGGCGACGCTGCTGTTCGCGCCGCTCACGTGGCCGAGCATCGGCTGCTGGATCGGCATGACCCTCGTGGCGCTCGCGTGGACCGCGCGCACCGAGCCGCAAGCCTGCGCGCGCGTGCTCGGCCTGTTCGCGTCGATGCGCAGCCATACGCGGCGCTGGGCGCAGGGCCAGTGAACATGCGAGGGCTCGCCATGCATGCGCTGGCCTGCGCGACGCGCACCATCGTGACGATCGGCTTCGCGCTGTGCGCCACGCTATTCACCCTGCTGCCCGCGCCGCCGTTCACGGCCGCGCTCGCCGCGCAGGAAACGCGCGCCGTGAGCGCCAGCGCCCTGCTCGACTCCATCGGCGTGACGATCCACCTCAACTACACGGACGGCGCCTACGCCGACGTGCGCAAGGTGGGCGACGATCTCGCCTGGGCCGGCGTGCGCCACGTGCGCGAGGCCACGCCGGGCGAGTCTGCGCCGCTTTCGAGCTATCTCTGGCTCGCGCAGCACGGCGTGAAGTTCACCTTCGTGATCCTCGGCGACATCGACGAGTCGCTGCGGCAGCTCGACCGTTTCGCAGCGGCGGCGCCCGGCAGCATCGCCGCCGTGGAGGGCCCCAACGAAATCGACAACTTTCCGGTGACCTACCGCGGCCTCAAGGGCGACGCCGCCGGGCTCGCCGCGCAAAAGGCGATCTACGCGCACGTGCACGGCAGCGCGAACCTCAAGGGCGTGCCGGTCTACGACCTGACCGGCTATGGCATCGCGCACGTCGGCACGCGCGCGGGCGCCGCCGACTTCGCCAATCATCACGTCTATCCGCAAAACGGCGACCAGCCCGCATACAACGCCAACGGCGCCCTCTGGCTGCCGTGGGCCATCAACAGCGTGCGCAAATATCAACTGCCGGTCGTGCTCACGGAATTCGGCTATTTCTCGAGCCCGCAGGCGGGCTGGAACAGCCTGGGCGTCGATGAAGCGACCCAGGCGAAAGGCGTGCTCAACGGCCTGTTCGATGCGGCGAGCCTCGGCGTCACACGCACTTACCTCTACGAGCTACTCGACGAAAAACCCGATCCGGGCAACACGAACAACGAGATGCACTATGGCCTGTTCCGCAACGACCATACGCCGAAGCCCTCGGCCAGCGCGATCCGCAATCTCACCGCGATCCTGCGCGCGCATGCCCCGGACGGCGCCGTGGGCACTGGCTCGCCGAATGCTTCGTCATCCTACGCATTGAGTGGCATGCCGCAGTCCGGCCGCAGCCTGCTGCTGACGCGAAGCGACGGACGCTACTTCGTCGCGCTCTGGAACGAAGTGCCGTTCTGGGACCGGGCGACGGGCAAACCGCTGAACGCGCCGCCCGTGAGCGTGCAAGTGGACTTCGGCGCGAAGGCGAGCCGCGTCGCGCTCTACGATCCAACCGTGTCGGCCGCGCCGCTCGCCACGCACGCCGATCTGCAGCGGCTCGCCGTGGAGGTGCCCGATCACGTGGTTCTGCTCGAAGTCACGCTCGCGGGCACGCCGGACAGTTGAATGCCCGACGCGCTGCGTCAGTCGGAATCAGGCCGGCGTCACTTCGATTTCATCCACGCGCGCAGCGCGAAGAACGGCCGGTACACGCAGGGGCACGCCGCGTAGAGAAACATGCGGATCTTGAAGCCCGTTTTCACGCCTGGCGTGCGCAACAGCAGCGCGAGCTTCGCGCCGAAGCCGCGCGCCGCGAACACATCGCGCGCATAGTGCTCGCGCGCGAGCTTGGGCACGAGCAGCGCGCGCATGGGCTCGCTCACACCGGCGACCTGCGCGTCGTGCTGAAACTGCTCCGATTCGACGAGGCCGAACGCGGTCGTGAGCTTCACGCGCGCGATGAATTGCTCGACGGTGCGAAAGCGCTTCTTGCCCGAGAGCCCGCCGCGCCGGTAGCGCACGAGCGGCTCGCGCAGGCTGTATGCGCCGCCCGACATGACCGCGCGAAACGTCATGATCTGGTCTTCGGCCATGGCGCCGGGCAGCATCGGCCCGAAGCGCTCGAAGAGGCGCCGCGACCACGCGTGCGAGGCGCCCACCACCCACGGGCGCTCGCGTGCCCAGTCGTCGAAATTCTTGTACTGGCCGAGATCGGTGGGGGCGATTCTGCCGGCGTCAGGACTCGCGTCAGGCCCTGCATCGGCCCCCGCTGCGGGCGCCAGTTCCACGAGATCGGAGGCGATCAGGTCCACGCGCTGCCCCAGCGCGTTCCAGCAGTCGACGAAACGCGCGCAGCGCTCGGGCACCGAGACGTCGTCGCCGGCGGCCACCACGAGCAACGCGCCCTGGCTCATGGCGGCAAGCTTCGAGAGGTGCGCGCTGATGCCCGCATTCCGCTCGTTGCGGTTGAGCACCAGCCGATGCGGGCCGCGATAGCCGCGCACGGCTGCTTCGATGGCCGCCCAGGTGCCGTCGGTCGAGCAATCGTCGGAGATCAGGATTTCGAGCGGCGAATACGTCTGCGCCAGCGCGCCCGCCACGGCGTCGGCAACAACGCCCGCCTGGTTGTAGGCAATCAGCAGCATCGAGACGAGCGGACGCGCGGCGTCGTGCCCGGTGCACTCGGTGCGAGCGGTGTGTTCCTGATCCTGGGCGTGGTCCTGAGGCATCGGCAATGAGGCGCCTGCTAGCGCGGGCAAAGGGGTTTGGCGCGTGGGCGGACCCGCGCATTCCTGCTAGGCGGGCCCCCACCTGGCGCGGGCGCGCCATACTATCACGCAGCCGAACCCCGCCACCGAAGCGCCCGGAGCCCGCATGGCGGCCCGCCCGCCCCCTTTACAGCCCGGCTGCCTGCACCCCGGCTGTGTCCATCGCGAACACGGGCTCGCCGTTCACGGCGCGCTCGATCCACTTCTCAGCGCCCGCGAGATCGATGCCTTGCGCCGCGAACCACGCGTCGTCGTAATAGGTCGAGCGATAGCGCTCGCCGCTGTCGCACAAGAGGCTCACGATCGAGCCCGATTCGCCGCGCGCCTTCATGCGCTCCGCGAGCCAGAGCACGCCCACGAAGTTGGTTCCCGTCGAGCCGCCCACGCGCTTGCCCAGGCGCGCGGCCAGGTAGCGCATGGCCGCGAAGGACAGTGCGTCGGGCACCTTCACCATGGCGTCGATGCAGGTGGGGATAAACGAGCGCTCCACGCGCGGCCGGCCGATGCCCTCCACGCGCGAGCCGCTCTCGTGCGTGAGCCCGGCCTCGGGCCGTCCCGCCAGCACGCTGCGGAAATAGTCGAAGAACACCGAGATCTCCGGGTCGGCGCACAGCACGCGCGTGAGGTGCCGCCGGTAGCGCACGTAGCGCCCGAGCGTGGCGATCGTGCCGCCGGTGCCGCCGCTCGAGACGAGCCAGGCGGGCACGGGATGCGCCTCGGCCGCCATCTGCCTGAAGATCGACTCGGCAATGTTGTTGTTGGCGCGCCAGTCGGTGGCGCGCTCGGCGTAGGTGAACTGGTCCATGTAGTGGCCGCCCAGCGCCTGCGCGATGCGGTGCGACTCCTCGTAGATCTCCGCGGCCTTGTTCACGAGGTGGCAGCGCCCGCCATAGAACTCGATCTCCTCGATCTTCATGCGCGACGTGCTGGCCGGGATCACCGCGACGAACGGCAGCCCGAGCAGGCGCGCGAAGTAGGCTTCGGAGATCGCGGTCGAGCCGCTCGACGCTTCCACCACGGTGCTCTTCTCGTGGAGCCAGCCGTTGCACAGCGCGTAGAGAAACAGCGAGCGCGCGAGGCGGTGCTTGAGGCTGCCGGTGGGGTGGCTCGACTCGTCCTTCAAATAGAAGCGCAGATCGGGGTAGCCGGGCAGGTCGAGCGGCACGAGGTGGGTGTCGGCGGACCGGTTGAAGTCCGCGTCGATCTTGCGGATCGCTTCGCGAACCCAGGCGGAATGGGGCATGGGCGGATTCCGGCAGATGAGGGTCCGGCCATCATGGCACAAGGGTTCGCGCGCAGCGCCGAAGCTGCGCGCCAAAAGCGCCACGCCGCCTTTGTATAATTGTGGATTCCCCCTTCCCTCCCTGCGTTCACCTTTCATGCTTAGTTTCGCACTCGGCTTTCTTGTCTCGCTGCTGGTCACGCTGCTGATCGTGCGTTACGCGCACCTGCATGAAAAATTTTCGGTCGACTCCGATCTCGCGGGGGTGCAGAAATTCCACGCGCGCCCCGTGCCGCGCATCGGCGGCACCGGCATCCTCATCGGGCTCGTGATCGGCGCGGCGCAACTGCATTTCACCTGGCCGGCCGTCTCGGGCGGCATCCTCGGCATCGTCGCGTGCGGCCTGCCCGCGTTCGCCGCAGGGCTCGTCGAGGACCTCACCAAGAAAGTCTCGCCGCTCGCGCGCCTCATCTGCACCATGGCCGCCGCCGCGCTCGCTTATTTCGTGCTCGACATCGCCGTCACACGCATCAGCGTGCCGCCGCTCGATTTCCTGCTCTCGTACGCGGCCATTTCCTGCGTCATCACCGTGCTGGCCGTGGCGGCGCTCGCCAACGCGATCAACATCATCGACGGCTTCAACGGCCTCGCCTCGATGGTCGCATTCATGATGTTCGCCTCGCTCGCCTATGTGGCGTTCCAGGTGCACGACGCGGTCGTGCTCTCCGCCTCGTTCATCATGATGGGCGCGGTGCTGGGCTTCTTCATCTGGAACTTCCCGGCCGGCCTGATCTTCCTCGGCGACGGCGGCGCCTACTTCATCGGCTTCATGCTGGGCGAGCTGGCCATCCTGCTCGTGATGCGCAACCGCGACGTCTCGGCCTGGTATCCGGTGCTGCTCTTCATGTACCCGATCTTCGAGACCTGCTTCTCGATCTACCGGAAGAAGTTCGTGCGCGGCATGTCGCCGGGCATTCCCGACGGCGTGCACCTGCACATGCTCGTCTACAAGCGCCTCATGCGCTGGGCCGTCGGCGCGCGCACCGCTCGCGAACTCACGCGCCGCAACTCGCTCACCTCGCCTTACCTGTGGCTCCTGTGTCTCGTGGCCGTGATTCCGGCCACGCTGTTCTGGCGCCACACGCTGCACCTGTTCTGCTTCGTGGTGGTGTTCGCGCTCACTTACGTCTGGCTCTACGTGAGCATCGTGCGATTCCGCTCGCCCAAGTGGCTTGTGGTGCGCAAGCACCAGCGACGTAGCTGAAAAAGGAGCGAATGCGGGGAAAATATGCGCTTATGCATATGTCCCCGGTTCGCACGTACAATTCCGGCACGCGCCGCAATGGCCCCGCCAGGCCAACCCAGCGCGCGCCCGAATACCCGTTGAAAAACACAAGGAAAACCGACATGCGCCGTTATCTTGGGATTGCCCTCGCCCTCTTCACCGTCACGCTGGCCGCGTGCAACACCATGGCCGGCTTTGGCCAGGATCTTTCGAAGGGCGGCAACGCCATCACGAATTCGGCGGAAAAGGCCAAGTAAGCCCGCTGGACCGTCAAGGCCTCTAAGGCCATTGAGCGCCCGGGGTTGCCCAGACGGCGTTCAGGTGATGCCCCCGATGGTGCTCAAGCAATGCTCAAGCAGCGCTCCGGCGTTGCCTGAGCGGCCCTGTTTGCCCGGCCATTCCCCTCGCCGCCGCTAGCCGCGCGCGAAATCCCGCCAGCGCGCCACCTCCGCTTCCAGTTCCCGCACACGCGCCTCGCGCCTCACTGCCGCCGCCTCCATCTCGCGGATGCGCTCGTCGCGCTCATCGAGCGCCGCCTTCACGTCCTGCGCCTCGAAGCACTGCGGAATATGCTGCGGGCAGTTGCTGTCCCATGCCGTCACCGTGAAGCGGATCGCGCGCTCGGCACGCGCCTTGTAGCCTGCTGGCATGAGCCGCTGGACCAGCGCCGCGTCTTCCACGACGCGCGCCTCGCCCCAGATCTTGATGCGCCTGCGCCGCGCGTAATCGATCAGGAATAGATACGCCTTCGGGTTGTCGCTCAAATTGCCGAGCGTGATGTATTGCTGATTGCCGATGAAGTCCGCGAACGCGATGGTGCGCGCGTCCAGCACCTGCAAAAAACCCGCGGGGCCGCCGCGATGCTGGATATACGGCTGGCCGCTGGCGTTCGCGGTGGCGAGGAACACGCTGCGCTGCGCCTCCACGAACGCGCTCAGGTCCGGCGTGAGATCGGTGCCGAAGCCGCGCTGCGCTTCCATGCGCGCATAGAGCTCGCGCGAACCCAGGCGCGCCTGCATGGCCTTCACGGTAGGCGTAAACGCGACGTCGCTCGGGTAGCGGACTGCGGACGTATCCATCTGCGGCTCCTTCACTGCATAGGCTGGAGCCTGCAAGATAGATCCTTCCGTCTGAAAACAGAATCACGTGCGGACGAGAACCATCCTCCCGAAATCTGGAAGGATGAAAAGCAGCCCGACGCGCTTCGGGAAGCCAGCCGGCACGCGCGGGAACGGGCCGGGTGCGGCCGCCGCACCGGCTCGCGCATGTCGCGCCGCCGCAAACCGCGAACGCGCTACCCTTGAAACTCGCGCCGCGCCGCGCGAGTCCACTCACCGCTTCGGCTGGGTGTCGCGCCGAAGCCCCGGCAGGGAGGCAAGCATGTCGAACATGATCTGGGTCGTCGTCGCCAACCGCGTGACCGCGCGCATCTTCGCGACGGAAAGTCCGCTAGGCGCCATCGAGGAAATCGAAACGCTGCTTCATCCGGAGAGCCGCGTGCCCGAGCAGAGCCTCGTGACCGACCGCTCGGGGCGCACCGAACGCTCCACCGCGGGCCGCCAGCAGAGCGACCCCGATACCACGCACCAGGAACGCGAGACCAGCGTGTTCGCCGCGCAGGTGGCAACCACGCTCGCCAAGGCGCGCAACGCCGGCCGCTACGGCACGCTCGTGCTGGCCGCGCCACCGGCGTTCCTTGGCGCGCTGCGCAAGGCGCTCGATGCGCAGACGCGCAGTCTCGTCACGCTCGAACTCGACAAGGACCTCGCGCTGCTCGACGCGCGCACGCTGCGCACACATTTTCCCGAGCGGCTGGTGCGCGCGCAGACCTGAGGCGCACGTGATTGGCGCACAATCAACTCGCGAAATGGGCGATGCAAGCGCGCACGAAGCCGATGACATGCTCGCCCGCCAACATCCCGAACAGGCCGACGAGCGCGATGGTGGGCGGCGCGGGCGACTTCACGTCGAGCAGGCTGTAGATGAGGCCCGCGAGCGCGCCCACGGCGAGTGAAACCAGATAAGCCTTCATTGCCGGGCTCCCGTGTTGTGCCGTTGGTCCTGGCGCGTGCGGCACGCCACCCGCGAGGCGCGTCAGGCAAGGTCGATCACCACGCGCCCGCGCGTGCCCGCCGCAACCGCCTCGTACGCTTCGCGCGCCTGCTCGAGCGGATAGCGCCGGGCCACCACCGGCGCGGTGAAGCGCCCCGCGTCGAAGGCTTCGGCGAGCACGCGCATGATCGGCGCGGTCTCGGCCACGCCCAGCTTGGCGCTGTCCGCGCCCAGAAGCTGCGTCTCGTTGTGATAGAAGTCGATCAGGTCGAACTCCACGCGCCGCTTGCCCGTGGCGCTGATCTCGACCACCCGGCCGCGCCGTTTCGCCAGCGCGAGCGCCAGCTCGAACGCGACGCCGCCCACAGCGTCATAGACCACGTCCGCGCCCGCGGCGCCAGTCAGCTCGCGCACGCGTGAGGCCGTGCCGGCATCCATCGGCACGAAGGCATCGATCAGGCGCGCAGCCGGCGAGTCCGCGTCCGGCGCCTCGCGCCCGATGCCGATCACGCGCGCGCCGCGCGCTCTCGCGATCTGCGCGACCGCGCCGCCCACGCCGCCCGACACGCCGATCACGGCAATCGTCTCGCCCGCGGCGAGCTGCGCGTAATCGACGGTGCCCAGCCAGCCCACCACGAAATTCACGCCAACCGACGCGGCCTGCGCATGCGTGAGCGAGGCGGGCTTGCGCACCAGCGCCGCGGCCGGAATCTCGATGAATTCTGCGTGCGTGCCGTCGCGCGTGAAGCCGATGTCGCCGCCCGTGCCCCAGACTTCGGCGCCGACCCATTCGCTGGGGCCGGCCGCCACCACGCCGCTGAAATCGCGCCCCGGCACGCGCGGCGGCACGGTGTGACCGAAATGGCCGGAGACGTTCTTCACGTCGCTAGGATTGACCGAGGCGCTCTTCACCTGCACGAGCGCGCTGCCGGCAGCCGGCACGGGCGTAGGCAGATCGACGAGCGCGAGCGCGTCGGGCGCGCCGAAGGTCTTGAACTGGATGGCTTTCATGGCAGGACTCCGCTTGAATCGTGCGTGGATCGGGTGTCGGGTCAGTCGCTGGCGAGGCGAAACCGCGATGGCATGAAGCGGAGTCTAGATTGCCGGCAGGCAGTCGGGTGGACAGATGCTTTCGAATTTCGGACAAGGCGCGTGCCTGAACCTGTTCCGCCAATTGCCGGATTGCGTGCGCTCGCCCACAAAACTGCCCATTGGGGACCCCTGCGGCGATGTCAGAATAACGATGGAACCGATACGAAATAAGCGCGAAAAAAGCACGAAGCCGCACGGCATCCGCTCCGGACGCCATTGGCGAAGACGAAGACCGCATCTCGAACATGAAAAAGCTGGAGTCCATATCCGTGCTGCGCGCCGTTGCAGCCACCACGGTCATCTACTTTCACATCATGGCGCCGACCGGACACACGTTCGGTGAATTCGGCGTAGACATTTTCTTCGTGATCAGCGGCTTCGTCATCGCGCTCGTGCTGGACAACCCCAAGATGACCACGCGGCGCTTCCTCGCGGACCGCATTGCCCGCATCGTCCCGCTCTACTGGCTGCTGACGTTTGCCGTATTCGCCGGCGCCCTCATCGCGCCGTCCCTGTTCAACTCCACGACAGCCGACTTCGAGAGCCTGCTGAAGTCGCTGCTTTTCATTCCGTATCGCAAGGAAAGCGGCGCGGTCTTTCCGATGCTGTTCGTCGGCTGGACGCTGAACTACGAGATGCTGTTCTACGCGGTGACGGCCATCTCGCTGATGCTGACGCGCCGCCACCGGCTGCCGCTCATCGCGGCGCTGATCTTCGTGATCTTTTGCGCGGCAAACGCGTGGGCGCCCTACCATGCGATCGCCGAGTTCTATTCGGATCAGCGCATCTTCGAGTTCCCGCTCGGCTTCGTGATTTACCGGCTCTGGAAATTCGGTATCCCGAGCAAACCCGTGCTTGCCGTCGGCGTGGCGGCCGCGGCCTACGCCTGGATGGCGTACGTGAACTGGCACGGCCTCTCGCACGCGATGTTGCTGTATTACGGCATTCCGGCCTGCCTCGTGGTCATCAGCAGCCTGAGTCTCGAAGCGGCAATGGGCTCGGGCCTGTTGACCCGCGCGGCGATCTTCGTCGGCAATGCCAGTTACGCCGTCTACCTGAGCCATCCGTACTGCGTCGAGGCCGCGCGCAAGCTGCTGCCCCAAGCGCTCCCGGGCTTCGACGCCACCGCGCCGGCCGGCGTGGTGGTCATCATCCTCGTGGCGACGGCGGTGGGCGGCGCGCTCTACGTGCTCGTCGACAAACCGCTGCATCTGCGCTCGCGCCAATTGCTGCAGTCTCTACCGCCCTTGCGGGCGCGCCGGTCCGCGCACGCCGGCCTGAACCCCACGCTTGAAGAAGCCCCGCGCAACGTGTCGGTCAACCACGACGCGGGCTGACGCGCCGCTGCGCGCCACCTCGTTTCAAAGCGCGTTCACCGGAATCTTGAGATAGCGCACGCCGTTGTCCTCGGGCTCGGGCATGCGCCCCGCGCGAATGTTCACCTGGATCGACGGCAGGATCAGATTGGGCATCGCGAGCGTGCGATCGCGCGCGGTGCGCATCTGCACGAAGGCGTCCTCGCTCACGCCGTCGTTCAAGTGGATGTTGGCGCTGCGCTGGGCGCCCACCGTGGTTTCGAAGCGCGGGCCGCGCGACGCGGGCGGATAGTCGTGACACATGAAAAGGCGCGTCTCGCCCGGCATTTCCAGCAGCCTGCGCACCGAGCGATAGAGCGTGTGCGCGTCGCCGCCCGGAAAGTCGCAGCGCGCCGAGCCCACATCGGGCATGAATAGCGTGTCGCCCACGAACACCGCGTCGCCGATCTGATACGCGAGGTCGGCCGGCGTGTGGCCCGGCACGTGCATCGCACGCGCCGCGAGCGGACCAACGGCGAAGCGCTCCTCGTCCTTGAAGAGATGGTCGAACTCGCTGCCGTCGGCGGCGACCGTGGCACCCAGGTTGAAGACCGCGCGGAACACGCCTTGCACATTGCGGATGTGCTCGCCGATTGCGATCTTGCCGCCGAGTTGCTGCTTCAGGTACGGCGCGGCCGAGAGATGGTCGGCGTGCGCGTGCGTTTCCAGCAGCCATTGGGTCTCGAGCGCGTATTCGCGCACGAACGCGATCACGCGCTCGGCCGATTCCGTGGAAGTGCGCCCCGACTTGGGATCGTAGTCGAGCACCGGATCGACGATGGCGCACATCGAGCCGCGCCCCGAATGCACGACATAGGTGACGGTGGCCGTGACCGGGTCGAAGAACGGCTCGACGAGCGTGGCGGACGTGGTGACGGGGGCGGACTCGGACATCGGGGACTCCATACGGCCAGAACGTGTGAATGCACGGGGGAATGCGTATCGAACGCCAGGCGCTCCCGGCATGATTAATTGAAACACATATTATAAATTGATATAATGTTTGTCAATCAACTGTCAGGCGACCCATGTCAACCTTTGTGCTCACCGTTCCAGTGCGCATTCGACGCTCTCATCCATGACTTCATCGCTCACCTCTGAAGCGCGCGACGCGCTGCGCGAATCCGCGGAAAAGTGCTGTGCGCTGCTCAAGGCGCTCGCGCACGAAGACCGCCTGCTGCTCTTGTGCCAGCTCACCGAAGGCGAGCGCAACGTGGGCGAGCTCGAAGCGCTCGTCGGCGTGCATCAGCCCAGTCTCTCGCAGCATCTGGGCGTGCTGCGCGAGGAAGGGCTCGTCGAGACGCGCCGCGAAGGCAAGTACATCTACTATCGCCTCGCGAGCCACGAGGTCATCCAGGTGATGCAAACGCTCTCCAGTCTCTACTGCGGCCGGCTCAAGGCGGGTTCGGCGCAGCCGGCCGTGGCCTGCGCGCCTCCGGAGCGTTCGGCGTGAGCCTCGACCTCGCCCACTTCACGCCGCTCGCCTCCTTCGCGGGCGGCCTCATGATCGGCGCCGCCACCGCGCTCTTCGTGCTCGGCAACGGGCGCGTGGCGGGCATCAGCGGCATCGTCGGCGGCCTGCTGCAGGGCGGGCGCGCCGCGCACGGGCAGCGCGCCTGGCGTCTTGCGTTCATCGCGGGCCTCGCCGCCGCGCCGTGGCTCTGGCGGCTCGTCGCCACAAGCGCCAGCGGGATTGCCGCCGTCGGCAGCGGCGCCTTGTCCCCCACCATCGATGCCTCGTCCGCCACGCTCGTCGCGGCCGGCCTGCTCGTGGGCGTGGGCACGCGCTACGCCTCGGGCTGCACGAGCGGCCACGGCGTGTGCGGCATCTCGCGCGGCTCGCTGCGCTCCTTCATTGCCACCGGCCTCTTCATGGCCGCCGGCTTCGTCACCGTATTTGCGGTGCGTCACCTCGTGGGAGTCTGACATGGACAAGCCCGGCAGCAGAGCTCCACACAAAGTCGCGCTCAACCTCGGCGCATTCGCCAGCGGCCTGCTTTTCGGCCTCGGCCTGATCGTCTCCGGCATGGCGAACCCGGCCAAGGTGCTGGCCTTCCTCGATCTGGCCGGGAACTGGGATCCATCGCTCGCCTTCGTGATGGCGGGCGCCATCGCCGTCGCGTACGTCGGCTTTCGTCTCGCGCGCACGCGCTCCGCGAGCGTCCTCGGCGCGCCCATGCAGTTGCCCACGGCACGCCACGTCGATCCTCGTCTGATCGCGGGCGCCCTCGTCTTCGGCGCGGGCTGGGGCCTCGCGGGCTTCTGTCCGGGCCCCGCGCTCGTCAGCGCCGCGAGCGGCCAGCCGCGCGCGTGGCTCTTCGTGGCCGCCATGCTCGCGGGCATGGCGCTCTTCGCCGCACTCGAGCGCGTGGCCGCGAGCCATGCGCAGCGCCGTCAATCTTCAAGCTAGTCAGGAGTTTCGAGTCCATGCAAATCGTGCAACACGACGCGCGCTTCGCGAGCGCCGACCAGATCACGCCCGCCGATCTCGCCGGGATTGCCGCGGCCGGCTATCGCTCGGTCATCTGCAACCGGCCCGATGGCGAAGGCGGCCCGTCGCAACCGGCTTCGGCGCAAATCCGCGCGGCTGCCAGAGAGCTCGACCTGCAATTCGCCTATCTGCCCGTCACGCCCGGCAAGATCGGCCCCGACGACATCGCGCGCTTCGCGCAGCTACTCGCCGACATGCCCGCGCCCGTGCTCGCCTATTGCCGCACCGGCAACCGCGCGACCAACCTCTGGCAGTTCGCGCAGGCGAGCGCGCAGGCGCATCCCGTGCCGGCGCCGGTCGAGGCGGGCGCCACGGCGGCGGCCGCATGCGACTGGGACAAAAGCAGCGACCAGAACGCCAGCCAAAACGCCAACCAGGGCGCCGCGGGCAAACGCTGGGACGTGGTCGTGATCGGCGGCGGCTCGGCGGGCATCAGCGTGAGCGCGAGCCTGCTGCGCCGCCAGCCGGGCTTGAGCATCGCGATCGTCGAGCCCAAGGACCACCACGACTACCAGCCCGCCTGGACGCTCGTGGGCGGCGGCGCCTTCGACGTGAAGAAAACGCGCCACCCCATGGCGAGCGTGATCCCGCGCGGCGCGACGTGGATCCGCGCGGCGGCCGAGCGCGTCGAGCCGCACGCCGATCTCGTGCGTCTCGCGAACGGCGAGACGCTGGCGTACCGCCAGCTCATCGTCGCGCCGGGGCTGCGGCTTGCGTGGGAGCGCATCGAGGGGCTCGAGGCGACGCTCGGCAAGAACGGCGTCACCTCGAACTATCGCTACGATCTCGCGCCCTACACGTGGGAGCTCGTGCAGCAGATGCAGGGCGGCACGGCGCTCTTCACGCAGCCGGCCATGCCGATCAAGTGCGCGGGCGCGCCGCAAAAGGCCATGTATCTCGCCTGCGACCACTGGCTCAAGACGGGCAAGCTCTCCAAAG
The DNA here is from genome assembly GCA_031286755.1 of Paraburkholderia sp. Classification (GTDB taxonomy): domain Bacteria; phylum Pseudomonadota; class Gammaproteobacteria; order Burkholderiales; family Burkholderiaceae; genus Paraburkholderia. The sequence goes on along the minus strand of JAITTX010000146.1, from coordinate 18,575 downwards.
TGAATGTGGAGTTCGATCTCGCCGGCGCGGTGCTGTTCGGCGTGCCGACCTTCGTGCCGCCGCTCATGGAGTACGTGAAGCGCTACGACGCGAAGCTCGCGTTCTCGTCGAATCTCGTCGCCATCGACGGCCCCGCGCGCCGCGCCACCTTCGAAGCGAAGGACGCCGACGGCAACGTCACGCGCATCGAAAAGCACTTCGACATGATCCACGTGGTGCCGCCGCAGGTGCCGCCCGATTTCATCCGCGACAGCGAGCTCGCCGATGCGGCCGGCTGGTGCGAAGTCGATCACGCCACGCTCCAGCATCCGCGCTGGCCCAATGTGTTCTCGCTCGGCGATGTGTGCTCGGCGCCCAACGCGAAAACGGCCGCGGCGGCGCGCAAGCAGGCGGTGATCGTGGCGGAGAACCTGCTCGCCGCGCGCGCGGGCCAGGCGCCGCGCTATCGCTACGACGGCTATGGCTCCTGCCCGCTCACGGTCGAGAAGGGCAAGGTCGTGCTGGCCGAGTTCGGCTACGGCGGCAAGCTGCTGCCCACCTTCGCGCTCGAACCCACGCGGCCGCGCCGCCTCATGTGGTTCCTCAAGGCCACCGTGCTGCCGCGCTTTTACTGGAGCGGCATGCTCAAGGGCCGCGAGTGGTTCACGGGGGCGCAGCCGTCGGAGGCGCAGCACTGAAGCGCTGACGCTGGTCGATAGCTGAAGCGCTAACTCTGGTCGATCGCCGTCAAGGCATGGGACCGGAGCAGGTGCTAAAGCACTAACTCCGGTCGACACACGAAACCACGGATCATGGACGCCACTACCCTCGCGAGCGCTGCCCTCGGCTCGGTCGTCGGACTCATCCTCGCGCTCACGGGCGCGGGCGGAGCCATCGTCGCCGTGCCGCTGCTGGTGTTCGGCCTCGGGCTCGGCGTCGCGCAAGCCGCGCCCATCGGGCTCTTCGCCGTCGCGCTCGCGGCGGGCATCGGCGCCCTGCTCGCGCTGCGCGAAGGCAAGGTGCGCTACAAGGCCGCCGCGCTCATGGCCGCAACCGGCGCCGTCATCTCGCCCGCTGGGCTGTGGGTCGCGCACCGCGTGCCCGACGCCCCGCTCACGCTCGTGTTCGCGCTCGTGATGGCGCGCGTGGCGTGGCGCATGTTCCGGCAAAAGCCCGGCGCGGCGCACGATCTGCAAGGCGGCGCCGAACCCTGCCCGTCCGACCTGCCGTGCCGGCTGAATCTCGAGCGCGGCAAGCTCGACTGGACCGCGCCCTGCGCGCGGGCGCTCGCGCTCTCGGGCGCCGTTTCCGGGTTTCTCTCGGGGCTGCTCGGCGTGGGCGGCGGCTTCGTGATCGTGCCCGCGCTCAAGCGCGCGTCGGACATTCCGATGCAAGGCATCGTGGCCACCTCGCTCGCGGTGATCGCGCTCGTCTCGGCGGCGGGCGTGGCCGCTTCGGCGGCCAGCGGCCACCTGCTCTGGCTCAACGCCTTGCCGTTCGCGGCGGGCGCGCTCGCCGGCATGCTGGGCGGGCGCGGCTTCGCCCGCCACGTGAGCGGCGCGCGGCTGCAGCAGTCGTTTGCGGTATTCGCAGGCTGTGTCGCGGTGGGCATGGCCGTGAAGGCCGTTCATGCGATCGTGCTCGTGGGCAGAATCTGACGCATGCGCGGCGAGGCTCAGTGCGGCGCAAGCCCGCGCGATCGGCTCTGAAATCGGCTCTGAAATCGGCTCTGAAATCGGCGCTGAAATCGGCCCTGAAATCAGCCCTGAAATCAGCCCTCGAAGTCGAGCCCGCCTAACAGCACTTCCGGCTCGCCTTGCGTGCGCGAGGAAAAGTCCACCGGGCGCGCCGTCTCCCACGAGGCCATCTTGCGCACCGTCGCCTGCAGATAATGCTCGAAGCGCGCCTCGCCACCGGGCTCCATGAGGCGCTCGATCTCGTCGACGTCCCACGTGAGCGACACGTTCAACGGATACGCATACGGATGCCGCAGCTCGCTCGGCATGCCCTGAACGCGCACGCGCGTGGGGTGGCCGCGCCCCTCGTTCGGCATGACCTCCACGCGCACCGCGGGGCCGAAATGGCTCGCGAGCACGGCGGCGATGCGCGGCGCGAATTCAACTTCGAAGCGATGAGCGGCGGCGCTATTCATGCGCGGATGTCTCCTTTTTGTTTGTGTCGAGCGTGCCTGCCGACCGAGGCGATCGAGGCGATTGCGACGCCCGCGCCGGACAGCTGCGGCACGGCCCGCCGTGCGCCAGCGCGAGCGGGCCGTGCATCGAAAGATGCTAGCGCGAGGCGGGCGCACGAGCCAGTCTCAATCGAATCATTCGCACCAGGCGCCGCTGACGCTCAAGCCATGTCGCGTGCTCGCCGCGCCGCGAGCAAAGTGGCGCGCAGCCCTTCGAACGAATAAATCGCGAGCGCGACCCAGATCGCGCCGTAGCCAACGGCGCGCACCGAGCCGAACGGCTCGCCGTACACGAGCACGCCGGCCAGAAGCTGGAGCGTGGGCGTGACGTACTGGATGAGACCGAGCATCGAAAGCGGAATGCGCCGCGCCGCGGCCGCGAAAAGAAGCAGCGGCACGGCCGTGATCGGCCCGGCGGCCACCAGCAGCAGTTGCAGCCCGAGCGGCGCATGCGTGAAATGGCTCGCCCCGGCCAGGCCGATGATCGTCAGATAGACGACGGCGACGGGAAAGAGCAGCACCGTCTCGAGCGCGAGACCTTCGAGCGCGCCAAGCTGCGCGGTCTTGCGCAACAGGCCGTAGCCGCCGAAGGTCAGCGCGAGCGCGAGGCTGATCCACGGCGGCGCGCCGTTTTGCCAGGTGAGCCAGGCCACGCCGAGCGTGGCGACCGCCACCGCGCACCATTGCACCGCCCGCAACCGCTCGCGCAGGAAGGCATAGCCGAACAGCACGTTGATGAGCGGATTGATGAAGTAGCCCAGGCTCGCCTCGACGATATGCCCGGCGTTCACGGCCCAGATGTAGATGCCCCAGTTGGCCGAGAGCAGCACGGCGCTCGCGGTGAAGCGCGCGACGAGACGCCGGTTGCGCAGCGCGGGCCGCAGCCATGCCCAGTGGTGCCGCACCAGCAGCACGGCGAGAATGAACACGAGCGACCACGCCATGCGATGCGCGAGCATCTCGAGGGCGGGAATCTGGTGGAGCGTCTTGAAGTAGACCGGAAAAAGGCCCCAGATGGTGAAAGCGCAAAGGGCGTAGGCAATGCCGGGATTCATGAGTCGTTTTAGTGAGGCGGGGTGAGCAACCGTGCGCGGCGGCGTTATCCCGTAGATTTCGGGGGGAGATTCGAACCGACCCTGCGCCGATCCTCCGGTTTTGCGACAATAGCGGATTTTCGCCGCCAGCCTTTGCCGCTGTCCAGCCTGACGCTACGCTTACCCTCTTGCGGTGGACGCGCGTGAGCGTTGCCGCGTCATCCGCGAGGCATGAAGACCTGCCCCGGCATGCGTGGCCCGACCCTGGCCCCCTGCGTGGCCCCATCCTTTCAACAAAAAGCTGCGCGATTTGCGACGCCCGCGATGGTCCTACCTCATATCGATCCGCTTTATTCGCTCTCCGGCCTGCTGGTCGGGTTTCTGGTCGGCCTGACTGGCGTGGGCGGCGGCTCGCTGATGACACCGATCCTCGTGCTGCTCTTTCATGTGCATCCGGCCACGGCGGTGGGCACCGACCTGCTCTATGCGGCGGCCACCAAGTCGGCGGGCACGCTCGTGCACGGGCTCAAGGGCTCGGTGGACTGGCGCGTGACGCTGCGCCTCGCGACGGGCAGCGTGCCGGCCGCCACGATCACGCTGATCCTGCTGCACCGCTACGGCATGGACTCGCCGCGCGCCGGGCATCTGATCCAGGCGGTGCTGGGGGCGGCGCTGCTCGTCACCGCGGTGGCGCTGATCTTCCGGCCGCAACTCGCCGCGTTCGCGGCGCGCCATCGCCATGGCCCGAGCGAAGCGCGCACGCTGTTCTGCACCATCCTCACGGGCGCCGTGCTGGGTGTGTTGGTGTCGCTCACCTCGGTGGGCGCGGGCGCGATCGGCGTGACCGTGCTGCTGCTGCTCTATCCGACGCTGCCGACGGTGCGCATCGTCGGCTCCGACGTGGCGCACGCCGTGCCGCTCACGCTGCTCGCGGGCGCGGGGCATTGGCTGCTCGGCTCGATCGACTGGTCGATGCTGCTTTCGCTGCTCTGCGGCTCGCTGCCGGGCATCGCGATCGGCATCATGCTCTCCGCGCGCGCACCCGAAAAGCTGCTGCGCGGCTTGCTCGCGGCAACGCTCACGCTCGTGGGCGTGCGCCTCGTGCTCGCCTGAGCCGCCCGATGCCCCCGGGCGCGTCCCGCCCTGGGGCGCGGCGCGAGCACACAAAGGTGTTCGCGCCACGCGCGGGCCGCGCGGCGGGCTTGCCTTAAGCGCCGGCGACGCTCAGACGTGCGGCGCGCTGCTAAAGAAGCGACCGTTCAGATCGGTCTCGAACTGGCGCAGCCACTGGCCGCGCGCGTCGATGCGGTACGCCTGGGCCCAGGCCCCGCGCCGCACGATCACGAGTTCGCTGTGCTCGGGATCGTCGGGATCGGTTTCTCCATGCACGTCGAAGTGAATCGGAGCGAAGCCGTGCCGCGCGCACGCCAGCTCGAACGCCGCCCGGTCGACGAGCGGCAAATCAGTGTAGGTGTGAATGATCATGGCATTTCCCCGCAATGAAGCCATGCGCGCCTCCGCAGAGTCCGCGCACCTACAAGGTATACCCCAGATCACGGGAATGCTGTGTGTCAGTCCACATAAACGGCGCGCGCCGGCCGCCGCCTCGTCCGCGCAAAATCCGCGAAAAAAAGAGGCCCCGGCGACATACCGGGGCCTCTTCGCACGGCCCATGCCCGTGGCCCGCGCCACTCTGGCGCCGAACCGCGGGCAGTCCGTCAATAAAACGCGGCTTTACTGCTGCATGACCGTCAGCTTGTTCGACACCGACTTCACGCCGGCCACGCCCTTCGCGACCGCACCCGCCTTCTCGATCTGGCCCTGGCTGGGCACCGAGCCCGTGAGCGTGACCGCGCCGCTGCGCGAGCGCACCGTGATGTTCGAGACATCGACGCCCTGCGCCTTCGAGAGCGCCTTGCGCACCGTGTAGCCGAGCTTGCGGTCGACCTTCTTGCTGGAAGCCGGCGCCGCCGCCGTCGGGGCCGCTGCCGTCGCGGCAGCCGCGCCGCTCGCCGCCGAATTGTCCTGGGCATACACGCTGCAGGCGACCGTCACGCAGGCCACCGCGGTCAGCGTCTTCAGAAAAGCGACCGATTTCATGTTTTCTCCTTGTTGCTTTCGCGTTGTTGCTTCGCTCGTTGCGAGGATAGACCGCCTTCCCGGCCAACGGACGGACTGGCTCGCCGTCCGCCAGACCGAATCTGACGGCTTCGTTACGACACCCACGGGCGGCGTGCGAGGCGAGCGCGCGCTCGCGTGCACGGACACCGCCATGGCCCGGACACGCTGCTGCGAGAGGCAAGGATTGAATGGCACGCGACGGCACATGGGACCGCCGCGACGGCAGTGGCGGCGCGCGGCGTCTGTCCGGTTTGTCTCACCGGTTGGCCCGCGCCTGCATCGATTGCCTGATTATGCCTGGTAGCTTGTTATGGACTGGACGGCCTTGTGGCTCGTGCCTCATGGCGCAAACGCCATGGCGATCCACAATTTAGCCTGGGTGCGGCGCGAGTGCAAAGAGTTTAGTGGCGCGCCCTCGGTGGTGCGGCCTGGGTGGCACGCGCCGCGGCGGACATGCCGTCGCAACGTCCAATCTCAGGTAACATCGGCGAGCACACCGGCGCGGGCATCCTTGCGGGGGCACCAGCATGGGCAGACCGGCGCGGGCGTGCCGGCGCGGACATGATCCTGGGCGCAACCCTGGACGCGCCGCGCAATCTTTCCCGAACCTCCCGAGGCCCGCCATTCCCCAATGAAGTTCCCCAAAGGCCGCAAATCCCCTCCCCGTCTCGTCGCCCGCTTCGTGGCGATTTCATGGCGCGACCTGGCCGTCTCGTTCGGCCCCATCCTGCTGATCAGCGCCGCCGCCATCTGGCTGGCCGTGCGCCTCATCCAGCCCGCGCCGCCCAGCACGCTCACCATGAGCGCGGGACCCAAGGGCAGCACGTTCTGGAACGCCGCGCAGAAGTACAAGACGATCCTCGCGCGCAACAACATCACTGTGAACGTGCTCGAATCGGAAGGCTCGGCGCAAAACCTGCAGCGGCTTGCCGACCCGGCCTCGCACGTGGATGTCGCCTTCGTCCAGGACGGGCTCACGAGCAAGCCGCCCGAAGGCCTCGCCTCGCTCGGCAGCGTGGCTTACGTGCCGCTCGCGGTGTTCTATCACGGACCGCCCGTGGGGCTGCTCTCGGAGTTCGCGGGCGAGCGCATCGCCATCGGCGCCGAGGGCAGCGGCACGCGCGAGCTCGCGCTCACGCTGCTCAAGGCCAACGGCATCGAGCCGGGCGGCAAGACCAAACTGCTGCCGCTCTCGGGCGAGGACGCCGCGCGCGCGCTCGTGGAGGGCAAGATCGACGTGGCCTTCCTCGCCGGCGACTCCGCGCAGCCGCCCGTCATGGGGCGCCTGATGCGCATGCCGGGCGTGCGCTTCTTCGACTTCGCCCAGGCCGACGCCTACGCGCGCCGCTTCCCGTACCTCACGGCCATCACGATCCCGATGGGCGCGTTCGATTTCGGGCGCAATCTGCCCGCCGCGCCGCTGCACTTCATCGCGCCCACGGCGGAACTGGTTGCGCGCGATTCGCTCCATCCGGCGCTTTCCGATCTCCTGATCGAAGCGGCCAAGGAAGTGCACGGCAAATCGACGCTCCTGCAACGCGCCGGTGAATTCCCGGCGCCGCGCGCGCAAGACTTCCCGGTCAGCAACGACGCCGCGCGCTACTACAAGTCGGGCAAGGGCTTCCTCTACCGCGTGCTGCCGTTCTGGCTCGCGAGCCTAGCCGACCGCCTCGTCGTGGTGCTCGTGCCGATCATCGTGGTGCTGATTCCCGGCTTGCGGCTCGTGCCGGGCCTCTATGCATGGCGGGTAAAATCGCGCATCTACCGCTGGTACGGCTCGCTCATCGCGCTCGAGCGCGCGGCGAACGCCGACAACTCGCCCGAAGAGCGGCGCACGCTCACGCGCCAGCTCGACAAGATCGAGGAGTCGGTGAACGGCATGAAGATGCCGCTTGCCTACGCGGGCCAGTTCTACGTGCTGCGCGAGCATATCGGCTTCGTGCGCGAGCGCCTGCTGGCCGTGCGCGAGCGGCTTTCGGCCATGGAAGACGATGCCGATAACGGCGACGCGGACCCCGAAGCCGGCGATGTCCGGACCTGAAGCCCGTGCGGCGCGTGAGACCCGCGAGCGAAAAAAGCAGCACGCCAGAGCCAATTCGATCAATACTCGCGATCGATACTCGAACAATCGGCCGCCGATGCGGCCCACAGGCGGCCCACAAGCAGCCCATCTCGGAGGAACAGCATGATCAGCGGCATCGACGCCAACCGGCCGGCCTGGTTCTACGACTTCGTGTCGCCGTTCTCGTACCTGCTGCTGGAGCAATACAACAAATGGCCGGGCTTCGACTTCACGCCCACGCCGGTATTGCTGAGCGACCTGTACCGCCACTGGGGCACGCCGTTGAGTTCGGCGATTCCGGCCAGGCGCATCTTCACCTACCGGCACGCGCTGTTTCGTGCTGAGCAGCTCGGCATTCCGTTCAAGATGCCGCCCGCGCATCCGTTCGACTCGGTCAAGCCGATGCTGCTCGCCATCGCCGCCGGCGGCGAGTTTGCCTGCGTGCGCGAGATCTTCCGCTTCATCTGGCGCGAGGGCCGCGACCCGTCGAGCGAGGAAGGCTTCGAGCAACTGTGCGAGCGCGTGGGCATCGCGCACGGCGAGGCGATGATCGAGCAGGAATCGGTGCGCGCGCAACTACGCCGCAACACCAACGATGCCATCGCGATGGGCGTGTTCGGCGTGCCCACCTTCTGGATGAACAAGCAGCTCTTCTGGGGCGAGGACGCGCTGCCCATGGTGCTCTACTGCGCGCGCACGCCGAACTGGCTCGACTCGCGCGAGGTGAAGCGCATCAGCTCGTTGCCTTCGGGGCTCGCGACGCAGGAAACGGCGTAGACCGTCCCTCACCCTGGCGGGCCGGGCCGCCCTGCTGATGCCGGCCATACCAGGCACCCTATGGCGGCTGCGCGCTCTGCGGAATATCGTTATGAATCAAGCCGCGCGCACCGAGTGCACCTGGAAGCGCACTCAAAAGCGCGCAGCACCTCCCCCAAGCTTTCGCATTGCCATGGACGACACTGCCCTTTCCCTCGATATCTGGCTCGTGCGCGTGCTGCGCACGCTGCTGATCGAGCGCAGCGTCACGCAGGCCGCGCTACGGCTGAATCAGACTCAGCCGGCCATCAGCACGGCGCTGCGGCGGCTGCGCGAGATTCTCGGCGACCCCATCCTCGTGCGCGGCAAAGCGGGCATGGTGCCGACCGAGTACGGCGAGTCGCTGCTGCAGCACGCGCAACGCGTGCTGCGCGACGTCGACTTCGTGGCCACGCCGCACGGCGACTTCGATCCCGCACGCTCGAAGCGCATCTTCCGCGTGGCCGCGCCCGACTATCTCAACGACTTCTTCATGCCGACGCTGATCTCCTGCTTTCGCGAGGCGGCGCCCTCGGCGCGTCTGGAGATCATCTCGCTGTCGCCCTCGCTCGATCATCATGCCGCGCTGGAGGCGGGCGAGCTCGACATCGTGATCGGCAACTGGCCGAAGCCCGACCCGCACTTCGCGCGCAGCGACCTGTTCACCGACAAGATCGTCTGCATGATGCGCGCCGACCATCCGCTCGCGCGCGCGCCGCTCACGCGCGACGCGTATCTCGCGGCGGCGCACCTCGCGCCCACGCCCTATACCGGCGCGAACGCGAGCCCCGTCGATCTGGGCTTCGCCAAGGCCGGCGCGCAACGACGCATCGTGGCGACGCTGCCCTACTTCGGGCTCGCGCCTCAGGTGCTGCTGCAATCGGATCTGATCTTCACCACCACGCGCCGCTTCGCGACGCATTACGCGGGGCTCATGCCCATCGCCGTGACCGAGCCGCCGCTGGCGTTTCCGCGCATCCGCTGCTATCAGATGTGGCACCCGCAACCCGACCGGCCAAGCGACATCGACTGGCTGCGCGGGCTGATCGAGCAGGTGTCGGCCACGCTCACGGAGCCGGTGAAGAAGGGGAAATCGCGCAAGGCGGGGAGGGCCCGCCCGTCGGGTAGTCAGGAGTGACCATCAAGAACGGGCATCGGAAGGCGGGAGTAGCGTATCTGATGCATCGAACGCCTCGCGAACCGCGCGCACGATGGCTGCACCCAGGTTTTCCTCTTCGATAATCGGGAACTCCTTACTCAGCTTGCCCGACACACTCCAGTGATTGTCGCGTATCGACCGGATGATCCGGTCGATATCCAGATTCGGCCCATCAAGTAGTTCCTTCACTGAAGACCTCGCCCGATCCCAGTTTCGGATCAGTTCGGCTTCCTGACGCATCTCCGTGCGAATCGTTCTGTCAATCAATGCGGCCAGATATTCCACGTGCGCCGTGAGGTCAGGATAGCGCCAGGTGAATGCCGCATCGTCGTAAGCGCCAAACGTGAAGTTCGATTTCACGCCGTCGCCGAACTCGCGGTGCGCCTCGAAACCCGCGTATTCCTCGTAGCGTTGCATCAGTGGCCTGGACAGGACTTCCAGCACCTGGTCGTAGGCTGCAAGATGTTGAGGCCTACTGGTAATGGCCGATGAAACAGGCAGAACAAAGGGCTGAGGAACCACGTTGTCGCGACGCAAGATGTCATTGATGAGGAAACGATGCACACGGCCGTTTCCATCGGCCAACGGGTGAATGTAGACAAAACCAAACGACACCGCTGCCGCTCTCGCGATCGCCGAGGAACCTGTCGTATGTGTCAGGAATGCATCGAGTCCCTCGAGCATTCCTCCAACGTCCTCCCAGCGCGGCGCGATATAGTGGATGACGTTGATGAAATGGTCCGTCGCACCGACAAACACCGGCGACTGCCTCAGACCGAAATGCTTGAGGGTCGTCCGTTCACCGATGATTTCCTGTTGCAATTCAGTGAGCGTGCCAATTTCCAGTGGGTTGGCGTAGGTGCCCATGCGCGTTTCCATGACCGCTGCGAAACGCTTGATACGGTCGCTTTTATCCGACTCGTGTTCGATCTGGAAACTTGCGCGGCTTTCCTTGAACGTCAGCCACGCCGCACTGCGCCGCAACACGTCAACACCGTATTCGGCCTGAAGTGCATCGAGTTGTGCCGCGCAATCGTAGGCTTCGGCTTCCCGCACGAGATCCGTGCGCCGCACAGTGACACAGAATTCGCGGCGGCCGGGTAGATTGTCGCGCACGCGCCACCGTGAATTGTTGCGGGGAGACGCGCTGACCAGATAAGCGCCCGGATCAAGTGCGTCCACATAGCCGCCATTGGCCACTGCCGGAACATCGGCGAGCTGGCGGCCCAAGAGCCACTCGTACAGGAAACCCACGCGCCGGGCATATTGGCCGGTTCGTTCAGCGAGAACCCAATCGCGGATCTCAGCTTCGGGAATCGCATTGAAAAGCCGGGCGAGCGGCTCCAGGAAAACGCCCTCATGTTTGAGCGCAAAAGTCAGATGGGCTGGCAGCGTGTCGGCCGGCCTCATCACTGCGGGATAGGTTTCCCTTACGGTGCCGTTATGCTGGACAGTGCGCCGTGTTGCGCCGATTTCGCTCTCGGTCGGTTGCTCCTGCACGGGATGCGCGTTGTATCGTTCGGCGAGCCAGCGGTAACCCACCCAGTCGTCTGACATTGATACGCCCCCATTAATTTCGATAACTGGAAAATAATTTCGTTAAGAATATCCCTCTTTTCGATAAAAACGTTAACTCGCGACGCCACGCCACTCAGCGCCCGGGCAAAAAAAAGCACCCCAAACGCAGGATGACGTCCAACGTTTGGGGTGTAGCTCACGGCAGAAACTGGAATTTTCTCGCTCGCCCTCTCACGGCCCGGTGAGCGCCCGGCCTCACACTCGCGCGAACCTCGGGGCGCTCGCCGCGTGGCCCGCGCCGGCGAGCGGCACGCGCATCTGCATGAGTTGCGCGGCCACGGCCACCGCGATCGACGAAGGCGCCTTGTCGACAATGCCCGTCACGCCGATCGGGCAAGTCATCTCGCTCATGTGCCCGGCCGCCACGCCGCGGTCGATGAGGCGGCGCTCGAACTTCACGCGCTTGGTCTTCGAGCCGATCAGCCCGAACCACGCGAAATCGCGGCGCTGCATGATGCGCAGGGACAGCTCGAAATCGAGCGCGTGATTGTGCGTCATCACGATGAAGTAGGCACCCGGAGGCGCCTCGTCGACGATCGCGGCGGGCGTGTCGGTTGCCTCGACCTGCACATTGGCCGGCACTTCGTCGGGGAACAGCTCGTCGCGCTCGTCCACCCACTGCACGACGCACGGCAGCATGCCGAGCAGCGTCACGAGCGCATGACCCACGTGCCCCGCGCCGAACAACACGACGTGCATCGGCCCGTAATGCGGCACCGGCGTGCCGCGCCGCCCGATCACGACGCGCCCCGCGGCGTCGATCCGTTCGCAATGGTTCGTAATGCTTGCCATCTGACGAGACTCCCTCAAAGCGCCGTGCTCAAGCACGCGCCATGGTCCGCACCGCACGCACGCCCTTCAAGATTTCCTCGGCGGTCGCGGGCGCATTCATCGGCGGATTGAAGCGGTAGTCGCCCACGCTCGCCACGGCGTCGCGAAGCGCGAAGAACACCGAGAACGGCAGCAGCAGCGGCGGCTCGCCCACGGCCTTCGAGCGATGGATGCTGTCTTCCGCGTTGCGGTTCTTGAAGAGACGCACGTTGAATTCCGGCGGCGTGTCGTTCACGGTCGGGATCTTGTAGGTGGACGGCGCGTGCGTCATGAGCTTGCCGTCCGGCTTCCACCAGAGCTCCTCGGTCGTGAGCCAGCCCATGCCCTGGATGAAGCCGCCTTCCACCTGCCCCACGTCGAGCGCGGGGTTCAGCGAGTCGCCCGCGTCGTACAGCGCGTCGGCGCGCAGCACGCGCATCTCGCCCGTGAGCGTGTCGACCACGACCTCGGAAACCGCGGCGCCATACGCGTAATAGTAGAACGGCCGGCCTTGCAGCGTCTTCTGATCCCAGTACAGCTTGGGCGTGGCGTAGAAACCGTCCGACCACAGTTGCACGCGCGCAAGATAGGCCTTCGCGATGAGCTCCTCGAACGGCACGATCTGGTTGCCGACGATCACACTGTCGTTGGCGAAGCGCACCCCGGCGGCGCTCACGCGGCCCTCGCCCCACGTGGTGGCCGCGAGCGCGGCAAGGCGCTCGCGCAACTGGCGCGCCGCGTCCTGCGCGGCCTTGCCGTTCAGGTCGCTGCCCGTGGATGCGGCGGTGGCCGAGGTGTTGGCCACCTTGCTGGTGTCGGTGGCGGTCACGCGCACGCGGCCGAACTCGATGCCGAGTTCGTGCGCCACCACCTGCGCCACCTTGGTGTTCAGGCCCTGGCCCATTTCCGTGCCGCCGTGGTTCACGAGCACGGAACCGTCGGTGTAGATATGGACGAGCGCGCCCGCCTGGTTGAAGTGCGTGACGTTGAACGCGATGCCGAACTTCACCGGCGTGAGCGCGATGCCCTTCTTGAGCACCTCGTTGTTCGCGTTGAATTCGCGGATCGCGGCGCGGCGCGCGCGATAGCCGCTCGTTTCCACGAGTTCGTCGATGAGTTCGTGAATCACGTTGTCTTCGATCGTCTGGCCGTACGGCGTGAGGTTGTTCTCCGTCTTGCCGTAGAGGTTGCGACGGCGCACGTCGAGCGAGTCGATGCCGAGCGAGCGCGCGACGTCGTCGATGATGTACTCGATCGCGAACGCGCCCTGCGGGCCGCCGAAGCCGCGGAACGCGGTGTTCGACTGCGTGTTGGTCTTGCCGCAGTAGCCCGCGATGGAGACGTCGGGCAGCCAGTAGGTGTTGTCGAAGTGGCAGACGGCGCGCGTCATCACCGGGCCGGACAGGTCGGCCGAGAAGCCGCAACGCGAGGTCATGTCGACCGAAATGCCTTCGATCGCGCCCTGGTCGTCGTAGCCCACTTCATACGTGTAGTGGAAATCGTGGCGCTTGCCCGTGATCATCATGTCGTCGTCGCGGTCCGGACGCAGCTTCACGGGGCACAGGAGCTTCCACGCGGCGAGCGCCGCGCAGCACGCGAAAATGCCCGACTGCGATTCCTTGCCGCCGAAGCCGCCGCCCATGCGCCGGCATTCCACCAGCACGTTGTGCGAGTGCACGCCCAGCACGTGCGCGACCAGATGCTGCATCTCGCTCGGGTGCTGCGTCGAGCACCAGACGTGCATGCCGTCGTCGTCCTTGGGCACCGCGTAGGCAATCTGGCCTTCCAGATAGAACTGCTCCTGGCCGCCCAGCAGCATTTCGCCTTCGTGGCGGTGCGCGGCGCGCGCGGCGCGCGTCGATGCATCGCCGCGTGCGAGCTTCATCGGCGGCAGCACGTATTGCTCGGCGGCGCGCGCCTGCTGCGCGGTGAGCACCGCGGGCAGCTCTTCGTATTGCACTTCGCCGCGGCGCGCGGCCTGGCGCGCGATGTCGTGCGAGGTCGCCACGACGATGAACATCGGCTGGCCGACGTATTGCACGACGCCATCGGCAAGGATCGGGTCGTCGTGGATGATCGGGCCGCAGTCGTTCACGCCGGGAATGTCGCCGGCGGTGAGCACGGCCACCACGCCGGGCGTGGCGCGCACTTTGTCGAGATCCATCGAGACGATGCGCGCATGCGGCTTCTGCGAGAGGCCGAGCGCCGCGTGCAGCGTGCCCGCCACGATCGGAATGTCGTCGGTGTAGGTGGCGCGCCCGCTCACGTGCAGGTGCGCCGATTCATGCGCGCGCGAGACGTGCACCTGCGCGAAATCTTCAAGCGCCTTCGCTTCTTCCAGGAACGGTTCGGCTTGCTGGTTCATTGTTTCGATCTCCGTATGTTGTCCGTTTCCTGTGAATCAGGCGCTCTGTGCACATTCGGCCGCGACGGCGCGCACGTTGAGCGCCTGAGGCGCGAGCGGATTGTTCGGCCGCGTTTCGAGCCAGAAGCGATACAGCGTGTTCTTCGCGGCTTCGAGGCGGTAGTCGCTCGTTGCGCGCATGTCAGAAAGCGGTGCGTAGTCGTTGCCGAGCGCGATCATGGCCGCCTGCGCGGTGGCTTCGTGCCATTGCGCGTCGGCGAGCACGCCTTCGGCGTGGCTCGCGCGCTTGGGCGTGGCGGCCATGCCGCCGAACGCGATGCGCGGCTCGCGGATCGCGTCGCCGTCGGCAATGAAGGAGAACGCAGCGCACACCGCCGAAATGTCGGAGTCGAAGCGCTTCGAGATCTTGTAGGTGCGGAACTTCAGATTCGCGCGCGCGCCGGTGCGGGTCGGCACCTTCAGCGCAAGCACGAACTCGTGCTCGGCCATGTCTTTCTTCTGGTACGCCATGTACAGGTCTTCGAGCGCCATCTCGCGCACCGTGTCGCCGCCGCGCAGCACCACGCGCGCGCCCAGCGCGATCAGGCCCGGCATCGAGTCGCCGATCGGCGAGCCGTTCGCGACGTTGCCGCCGATCGTGCCCGCGTTGCGAATCGGCAGCGAAGCGAAGCGCTGCCACATCTCCTCGAGTTCGGGGTAGTGCTTCGCGAGCTCGGCATAGCCGCGCTCGACGCTCACGCCCGCGCCGATCTCGATCCACGCGTCGCTCACGTCGATCTGGCGCATGGCCTCGATCTGGCCCACGTACACGACGTCGCCCAGGTTGCGCATCTGCTTCGTGACCCACAGGCCGATGTCGGTGCTGCCCGCGAGAATGCGCGTGTCGGGGCGGGCGGCCTTGATGGCGGCGAACGCGTCGACGGTGCGCGGCGCGTCGTACTGCTGGCCCTTGTGCTCGTAGTGGAAGGTCTCGCCGCGCTCGAGCGTGGCGAGCGTCTGCGCGAGTGCCTTCACGTCGATGGGCTGCTTCGGCGCGTCGGCCCTGAACATCTGCTCGGCGGCGTCGAGGATCGGGCGATAGCCCGTGCAGCGGCACAGATTGCCCGTCAACGCGTTGGCGATCTCGTCG
The DNA here is from genome assembly GCA_031286755.1 of Paraburkholderia sp. Lineage (GTDB taxonomy): Bacteria > Pseudomonadota > Gammaproteobacteria > Burkholderiales > Burkholderiaceae > Paraburkholderia. Next base: position 3,352 of record JAITTX010000146.1, on the reverse strand, counting down.
CGCGAAGGCACGCTGCAGGACTGGCTGCCGGCAGCCTTGCCCGGGCAGCCCAGGCCGGCCTGCGCGCCGTTGGCGCCCTGCCCCGCGTGCTCGTGGCCGTGCTTTTCGTAGAGCGCCCACATCGACATGACGAAACCGGGCGTGCAGAAACCGCATTGCGAGCCGTGGCAATCCACCATCGCCTGCTGCACCGGATGCAGCGAGCCGTCGGGCTGGCGCAGGTCTTCGACCGTGAAGAGCGCCTTGCCGTCGAGCGTGGGCAGGAACTGGATGCAGGCATTGACGGCCTTGAAGCTCACGCCGCCTTCGGCCGTGCGCTCGCCGACGACGACCGTGCACGCGCCGCAGTCGCCTTCGGCACAGCCCTCCTTGGTGCCGGTGCAGTGCGCGTCTTCGCGCAGGTATTGAAGAACGGTGCGGGTGACGTCCGCGTCGCTGACTTCGCGAATCGCGTTACGGTGATAAAAGCGGATCGGCTGACTCATGGTTTTTCGTCTCGTCGTGTTCTGCGGCTCGCAGGGCGCCCCGAGGGGGTGCGTTCGCCGCGCTTCTGTGGACGGTTCGAAAATTAACACTGCCAATATCGCGAACCCATAGGCAGAGGTACATGGGGGATATATCGTCACCGCGATAAATCACCGGGCTGCGTTCAGGCTGCGCTTATATGCCCGGAGAATGACCGAATCACGCCATTTTGATTTAAATTAACGAAAATCAGCCAAAAAATAGCCGAAAAAACCCCTCGCGCCGTCCTCCCGAGCATCTTCTCAGCGTCAGCAGAAGAACCGGTTCCATGGGACAATCACGCCTTTCCCGCCGTTAGCCATCCGCATTTACCCCATGTCCGCCGATTCAGCGCACGAGCGCAACGCCGCGTCGACGACCCTGCAAATCATTCCGGTCGTCTTCTTCACCTTCCTCTGCTATCTGACCATCGGCATTCCGCTCGCCGTCCTGCCGGGCTACGTGCACAACGATCTTGGCTTCAGCACGATCGTGGCCGGGGGCGCAATCAGCGTGCAATACATCGCCACGCTCTGCTCGCGAGCGCTGGCCGGGCGCTCCGCCGACACGCTCGGTCCCAAGAAGACCGTCACGATCGGCATGATCCTCTGCGGCGCGAGTGGCGTGCTGCTGCTGCTCGCCACGCTCGTCGCGCACTGGGCGGCGCTCTCGCTCGCGCTGCTCGTGACGAGCCGGCTGCTGCTCGGCTGCGGCGAGAGCCTGGTCGGCACCGGCGCCATCCTCTGGGGCATCGGCCGCGTGGGCACCGCGAACAACGCGCGCGTGATCTCGTGGAACGGCATCGCCACCTATGGCGCGCTGGCACTGGGCGCGCCGCTCGGCGTGGAAATGGCGCATTACCTCGGCTTCTGGTCGCTCGGCATTTCGGTGATCGGGCTGGCCGCGCTCGGCTTCTGGCTCGCGCGCCCGATCGCGCCGGTGCCGGTCGTGCACGGCGAGCGCATGCCCTATCGCAGCGTGCTCACGCGCGTGCTGCCGCACGGCCTCGGCCTCGCGCTGGGCTCGGCGGGCTTCGGCTCGATCGCCACTTTCATCACGCTCTTCTACGCGGCGCGCCACTGGCCCAATGCGGCCTTCTCGCTCACGCTGTTCGGGCTGATGTTCATTGGCGCGCGCCTGCTGTTCTCGAACACGATCAAGCGGTTCGGCGGATTCCGCGTGGCCATCGCCTCGTTCTCGTGCGAAAGCGCGGGCCTGTTGCTGCTGTGGCTCGCGCCCACGCCGACGGTCGCGCTGCTGGGCGCCGCGCTCACGGGCTTTGGATTCGCGCTGGTGTTTCCCGCGCTGGGCGTGGAAGCGGTCGGTCTCGTGCCGGCGGCGAGCCGCGGCGCGGCGCTGTCGGCCTACTCGGTGTTTCTCGACCTCTCTCTCGGCATCACCGGGCCGCTCGCGGGCTATGTGGCGAATCTGTTCGGCTATGGGTCGGTGTTCATGTTCGCGGCCATCGCGGCCGCTGGGGGCGTGGCGCTTTCGGTTTCGCTCCATCGCAAGAGCGTGAGGCAGGTGGCGCACGCGCGCGCCACCGCCACCACCGCCGCCGCGAATACCGCGAACGCCGACTAACTGCGCACCATGAAAAAGCCGCGCCCGGCATCCATGTGCCGGGCGCGGCTCGACGGTCTTGCGGCGGCGCCCTGAGCGCCGCCCTGCTACCTTCCTTACTTCTTCACCGCGTGCGGGTCGAGCTTCTTGCCCGTCTCCTGGTTATAGCGCTGCACGTACTCCTCGCTGAGCTTGCGCATCGCGCGGCCGATCTTGCGGTAATCGGCTTCGTTCAGGTTCGCGAGTGACACGCGGCCCGAGGGATGCGGCGTGCCGAAGCCCTTGCCCGGCAGCAGCACTACGCGCGCCTCGCTCGCGAGACGGAACAGCAGTTCGTTGGGCTGAACCTGCTTGAGCAGCCAGTCGACGAATTCGCGGCCGAAGCGCTTCTCGCCCAGGAATTCCATGTCGATGATCGTGTAGTAGTCGACCTGATTCGGGTCTCCCTCGTCGACGGCAATGCCCATCTCCTCGTAAAGCGCGCGCTTGCGGTTGCGGATCAGGCGCTTGAGCGCGTTCTTGTAGGCGTCGGGCGTGTCCATCAGCGAGAACAGCGAGAACAGCACCATCTGCACCTGCTGCGGCGTGGAGAGGCCAGCCGTGTGATTGAGCGCGACGGTGCGGCTGTCCGCGACCAGGCGGTCGATGAACTTGAGCTTGTCCGGCTCCGTCGTGATCGACTCGTAGCGCTCGTGCAGTATCTTCTTCTGCTCCTTCGGAAGCTTCGCGAGCGCGGCGTCGAGCACGTTCTCCTGATGCGTCGCCACGGCGCCCAGGCGCCAGCCCGTCGCGCCGAAGTACTTCGAATAGGAGTACACGAGAATCGTGTTCTTCGGCGCGAGCGCGAACAGCGAGACGAAGTCGTCGGCGAAGGTGCCGTACACGTCGTCGGTGAGGAGAATGAGGTCCGGACGCTCCTTGACGATCTCGGCGATGTACTCGAGGCTCTCGTCGTTCATCCGCACCGAAGGCGGATTGCTCGGGTTCACGAGGAAGAACGCCTTCACCTTCGGGTCGCGCAGCTTGTCGAGCTCCTTCTTCGAGTACTGCCAGTTGTTCTCGACGTTGGCGTTCACATGCACCACGTTGAGCTGGTAGTCGTTGAGCTCGGGAATCTCGATGTACGGCGTGAAGATCGGCATGCCGAGCGCGATGGTGTCGCCCGCCTTGATCAGGAAGTTCTCGCGCATCGTGTTGAAGATGTACGTCATGGCCGCGGTGCCGCCTTCCACCGCGAACACGTCGAACTCGCCGACGAACGGATGCTTGCCGATCATCTCGCGGC
>JAITTX010000140.1 GCA_031286755.1 Paraburkholderia sp. | reverse complement strand
TTCATGATCTTCCGCTTTGGGCACTTCGATGCCGTCGCCCCGTGAGGGCCCGCTTCCCTGATGCACTTCCCTCAACTCCCACCGCTCACGGGTGGGAGGCGCTCATTCCATTCTCCTTGATTGCGCGACGGGCGCGTTGCTACGCGAACAACGAATCTAGCACCGGCGCAATTCGCGTGCGCGGCCTGCGTGCGCTTCATTCCGACCCCGAGCGGCAGGCGTTGACAGCCGCCGCGACAAACCAGGGGAGCCTCTGTGGGGAAAGGCACAGGGGAAACGCAGGTACAAGAACACACCGCGGAAACGGCCCGTAAACAGGGCACGGAACGCCTTGGCGCCGTACCGGGAATAGCGGCGCTCCACGCCTCGTTTTGCAAATGACACGTGCGCGCGAGCGTCCTTGCAACGCGCTGGCGCGCGTTTCGTGCGAGGCCGGGTCTACAAGGCGCCGGCGCGTACCGCGCGCCACGGGACCGGTCCATCGCGAGGGGCGGCATCATGCGCAATCTTTCCTTTACGGGCCTGCTGTGCGGCGTGCTGGCGGCGGGCTGCACGACACCGGTGGCGTCCCAGCAGGCCGAGGACATGCCGGTAGCGGACATGCCGGTAGCGGACGTGCCGGTAGCGGACATGCCGGTCTGCCGCACGGTTACCGGCACCGCGGATATCGACGGCACACCTCAGCAAATCAGCGGCCTCGCATGCCGCCAGCCTGACGGTAGCTGGCAGATTGTGCAGGGCGATAACGAAACGCTGGTCTATCCGGACACCATCGACTACTACGGCGCGCCATGGTATGGCGTGTGGCCGCCGTTTTTCGTGGGTGCATCGGTCGTGTTCGTCGACCGTTTTCATCATTTTCATCACATGGATCACGTCCACGCGGGCGGCCCCGGCATGCGCATGGGTATGCCTGCCGGTTTCCACGGCGGCTTCCATGGCGGTTTTCATGGCGGTTTTCACGGCAGCTTCCACGGCGGTGTCCATAACGGTTTTCATGGCGGCTTCAATGGCGCGCATACGGGCGCTGCCTGGGGTGGCATGAGGGGCATGGGCGGCATGGGAGGTGGCCACCGGCGCTAGACGGCTTACGCTGCGGTTCGGGGCGGCCGGGCGGGCCCTCCTGGGGCCGAACGGAGCCCCCACAGCGGCATCGCGGCCGCTCGTGCAGGGCGGCGCATCGCCTGCGGATCGGGGCGAATCCTTTATGATGGAACGCGCCCAAATTCCCGAGCCGTTCCATGTTCTTCGCCGCGAACTCCCTGCACCGCCGCCTGAGCATCGCCATCGGCACGCTGGCGGTTCTCGTCGGCCTGCTGGGCTCGCTGGGCACGTTTCTCGTGGTGCGCAGTCTCGCGAGCGAATTCAGCGCGAGCCTGCGCGATGCTGCCGCGCACGTGCAAACCGGCGTGCCGCACCACGCCGCCGAACCGAGCGGCAAAACGAACGGCGAGCCCAACGGCGTGCGTCTGCCCTCGGACGACCTCGTCGTGCAGATCTGGTCCGCTTCGGACACCGTCGCGCCGGGCCGCACCAGCGACCCCGACATCAAGCTGCCGCGCGCACAGTCGGGTTTCTCGTCGATTCAATACGACGGCGAGTCCTGGGACGTCTTCGCGCTCGCCACCGGCGACGAGCAGATCCAGGTCGCGGAATCGCGCAGCATGCGCAACCGCAACGCGCTGCGCGTGGCGTTCTGGAGCCTGCTGCCGGTGCTCGCGCTGCTGCCGCTGCTGGCGCTGACGATCGCCGTGACGGTGCGGCTCTCGCTGCGGCCGCTGGAGCGTGTCGGGCGGCGCGCCGCGAAAGTCGATCCGCACGAGCTCAAGCCGCTCGATGCGCAGAAGGCGCCCGTGGAGCTGCGCCCCTTCGTCGAGTCGATCAACCGCATGATCGAGCGTCTTTCGCAGCTCGTGAACACCGAGCGCAAGTTCATCGCCGATGCCGCGCACGAGCTGCGTTCGCCCATTTCGGCGATGCAGTTGCAGATCGACAACCTGCGCGACGCGCCGCCCGATCAGTATGACGAACGCTTCGACGAGCTGCGGCGCGGCGTGGCGCGCACGGGCTCGCTTGTGTCGCAGCTGCTCGGCCTCGCGCGCGCCGAGATCGGCGGCGCTCAGCGTGGAGTTGCCGACATCGCGCTGCCGCAACTCGTGACCGACGTGCTCGCCGACCTGCTGCCGCTCGCCGACGCGCGCGGCGTGGATCTGGGCGTCGAGCGTCTCGACGACGCGAGCGTGCGCGCGACCGAAGGCGACATGCGCGTGCTGGTGCGCAATCTGGTCGACAATGCGGTTCGCTACGGGCGCGCGGGCGGGCGTGTCGACGTGACGGTGCGCCGCGAGGCGCAAACGGCCACGATCGAAGTGATCGACGACGGCCCCGGCATTGCCGTGGCAGACCTGCCGCACGTGTTCGACCGCTTCTTTCGCGCGCGCGGCCACGACGCCGAAGGCAGCGGGCTTGGGCTGGCGATCGCGCAGGCGCTTGCACAGAGCTATCGCGCGCGCGTGACGCTCGAGAATCGCACGGACGGCCAGACGGGCATCGTCGCGCGCATCGAACTGCCGCTGGCCTGAAACCATGCGCGCGGGCAAGTGCAACCGGATATTGAGGAAAACTGGGCGATGCGGATTCTGCTCATCGAAGACGATCTGCTGATCGGGCCCGCGCTGTTGCGGGCGTTGAAGGACGCTTCATATAGCGTCGATTGGGTGCGCACGGGAGAGAGCGGCCGCGCGGCCATCCGCGACGGCTCGTACACGGCCATCCTGCTCGACCTGGGTCTCGGCGACATGAGCGGACTCGACGTGCTGCGCGGCGTGCGCGAAGCCAGCGACGCCACGCCGGTCATCATCATCACCGCGCAGGACGACGTGGACACGCGCGTGGAGGGCCTCGACCTGGGCGCCGACGACTACCTCGTCAAGCCGTTCGAGAGCAAGGAGCTGCTCGCGCGTATTCGCGCGGTGGTGCGGCGCAAGTCGGGCTTCGCCTCGGCGACGATGGGCAGCGCGCGCGTGACGCTCGACATCAACACGCGCCGTCTGAGCTTCGACGGCCAGTCCGACGATCTTTCGGCGCGCGAGTACGCGCTCATGCTCGCGCTGCTGGAGCGCCCCGGCGCGATCCTCTCGCGCCAGCAGCTCGAAGAGCGGCTTTACGGCTGGGGCGAGGAGGTGGAGAGCAACGCCGTCGACGCCGTGATCTACAGCGTGCGGCGCAAATTCGGTCACGCGCTCATTCGCAACGTGCGGGGTCTCGGCTGGGCCGTGTGTGTTTGACGCGCGGGAAAGTCGCCCGCCGCAAAAGAAAAAATGGCGAGCGCGAGGCTCGCCGTGCGGCGTGTGAAGCTGGGGAGTCGCCTCGTGCACGCCAAAACCGGGCAGCGATGAAACCATGAGGCCGCGAGCGCGAGCGCGGCCGTCGTGGCTAGCGAGCGCTCATGAAGCCAGCAAGCGTTGCCAGGGATGCGCGCGCCATGCGCTCGCGAGCGCGCTCACCCACTCGGCTTCGCCCTGCGCGAGATGGCGATCCGCGTGGACCGCGATGAGGCACAGGCTCAGCACCTCGGCGCGCAGCGCCGGATCCTCCAGCTCGCGAATGACCTGCTGCATGACGCCGGAGTCGAGCTTGCAGGCGTCGCTCCAGTTCAGATGCGCGCTCATGAGCAAGTCTTCGCACAGGTCTTGCAGGATCGTGCCGAATTCGTCGGGCGCGAGACCGAGCCGCTCGGCAATGCGCGCGCGATGCACGGCGGCGAGTTCGTTGGCGCTGAGATGGCCGTCGGCGAGCAGCGCGATGGCGACGATCCGGCCCGCGGCCTGCGGGCTGTTGCTGGTGTAGGTTCGCATGGTCGGGAATGGTCGAGAGATCGTTGCAGGGTTCAAGCGTGGCGCGAGCCGGTGCCCAATCGCCGGCGCTCAATCGAAAAGGTCGCGCAGCCAGGATTTGTGGTGGCGTCCGCCGCTGTTGCGCTCGTGGTTGCGTTCGTAGTTGCGTTCGCTACTGCGTTCATGGTTGCGCCGCGCGCCGTGGTCATCGTGGCGCGCGCCGCGATGCGAGCCGTGCTGGCCGCCATAGCCGTCGTCGAAGCGGCGCGCCTCGGCGGCGCTCGCGGTCTCCGCGCGTTCGATCAACCGGTCGAGCTCGCCGCGATCGAGCCAGACGCCGCGGCATTGCGGACAGTAGTCGAGTTCGACGCCTTGACGCTCCGAAATCGCGAGCGTGGTGTCAGGGCAGTGCGGGCATTTCATGAGGCGCTCCTGTCGATCAGAGTGGGTGCTTCAGCCGCTACTCTGATCCCATGCAAAGCTGTCGATCAGAGCGGGTGCGCGAGCCACATGCGGGAGCCGGTGCTGCGGAGGCTTCCGGGGCGCTGCGGCTGCGATGGAATTCATCCTCGCAGAGAAAAATGAGCGAAGAATGAGGGCGGCGCAATTCGTGCCGTGCCAGACCGCGGGCCGGCCCCACGCCGCGCAGGTCACGCCGGCCGCGCCATCACCTGGGTTCCGGCTACCGCGCCCCCAGGCCGCCGCCCTCGTTGTCGTGCGGCCGCGTCTTGATGAGCGATACCACCACGCCGCCCGCGAGCAGCGCCGCCGTCACGCCGAGGCTCAGCAGCGCGGGAATCTTGCCGACGATGCCCACCAGAAAGATCTTCGCGCCGATGAACACCAGCACGAGCGCGAGCGCGTGCTTGAGGTAGTGGAAGCGGTGCGCCATCGCCGCGAGCGCGAAGAACAGCGCGCGCAG
>JAITTX010000024.1 GCA_031286755.1 Paraburkholderia sp. | reverse complement strand
TGCATCGCGTGCATGTCCATGGCTTCGCTGAACACCACCGATTTTTTCGGCAGCGATGCCGCGGCGGGACCGCTCGGAGCCAATGGCGCAATCGCACGCAATCGGGCGGGCAATGCCGACGCGTCGCCGCGCGGCGCGAATTGCACCTGCGCCAGCGCGACCGACGGTGTGGGCGGCAAGCTGCCATGCGACATCGCCATCTTGCGCCGGTCGTACTGCGCGGCAATCAAACGCGCGTTCGACGCGCCCTGCCCCGCGCGCACGATCAGTTCGGCGCGCTCGCCCGGTGCGAGCAGCAGCGAAGTCACCCCCTCGCGCGGCGCGGCGAGCAGACCGCCATCGGTGCCGACCAGCGCGAAAGCGCGACCGTCGTCGAACGCGAGCTGCACATAGCGCGCGTTGCAGCCGTTCCAGGCGCGCCAGCGCTCGTCGCGCACGACTTCGATGCGCGGCTCGCGCGCGCCGTTCACGAGCACGAACTGGCCCTCGCGGCCATTCATCCAGTCCATCATGCCGTTCGCGGGAATCGTGCCGTCGGCGGCAAGCTTGAGGTCGGAGACGAATACATGGCGCTCCGGCCAGCCGGCGAGCGGGTCGTTCGCGGCGCGCACGACGATCGGGCCGGCGAGCCCGCGAAACACCTGCTCAGACGAAAGCATGTGCGGATGCGGGTGATACCAGTAAGTGCCGGCACTGCCCGCGGGCAGCGTGAACCGGTAGACGCGCTCGGCGCCGGGCGCCACGAGATTCATGGGATTGCCGTCCTGATCGGGCGGCACGGGCAGGCCGTGCCAGTGGATCGTGGACGGCTGCGGCAGCCGGTTGACGAAGCGGATCTCGACGGCGTCGCCTTCGCGCACGTCGATCAACGGTCCGAGCACGGGGCCGGCCTCATCGGCCTTGCCCGCGTTGCCCCCGTCGTACTGCCAGAAAGTGGTTGGCGGCTGACCCGCGAGCAAGGGCCGAGCCACCGGCTGCGCGACCAGCGTCGCGCGAAAATGCCCCGCTTCGCGGCTCTCGTTCGCCAGCGTTCGCAACGCGGCAAGCGGCGCGCCGGCGGGCAAGGCGTCGGCGGCCGCAAGCGGCGTCGGCGCATGCATCATGGCGCCGGACATCGCGCCCATATCCGCCATGCCGGACATCATGTGCCCGCTCTGCTGGGCCCATACCGGGCGCGCAAACAGCGACGCCGTGGCGGCGCTCAGCGCGCCGGACAAAAAAGTTCTGCGTTTCATCATGAATTCCTCAAACACCTGACGACGCGACGCGCAATGACGGCGCGTCACGCGTACAGCCATTGGCTTCGCCATGCGCAACGCCACACGACGAAGCCCCTCGGGCATGCATCGGGCCGCTTCCGCCCGGGAGACGGAGCGCCCGCGTTCAGACGATTGGAGGCGGTAATGGAGGCGCGTGAGTGATGCCTGCGGGCAGTGCGGCGGCGCAGGCAAAGCGTGGAGGCTGCCCCGGCATGCCCGCGCCGATGCGCGTGGCGGCAGGCGGTGCCGCGCAATGCGCACAGCAACCGGTGGCGCAACCGCTCGCGTGGCTGGCGCAACGGCCATCCGGGCTTGCATGCTCCGTGGCATCGCAATGATCGCCCGCTGCCATGGCCCGATGCACGGCAAGCGAAACCTGCGACGGGCCTGCGGCTCGCTGCATGGACTCGCACGCGCTGGCGCCGCTCATGGCAGCGAGCGCAAACAGGCCAACGAGAAGGAGACGGCACAGGAAAGTCATGCGAAACGAGACGGCGAATGGGCGCGATAGGTGGGCATCATGATAGCGCACAGTCGGCTTCGCACCGCGCGACCGACCGCTCTCTGCATGCCGCGCAAAAGATTGCGCATCCCGGCAAATAAGCATTCGTTGCGCCAGCAAGCGAAGTAATTCCCAATGTTGAAATTAGCGAATGATATTCCACACATTAATTCGTATATCGAATCAATCGAAATCATTTTCCGGAAAACAAAAACACAAAACCCCGGCAGCCTTCACGGTCTGCCGGGGTTTTCGCGCTGCAGGCGTGCAGGCGCTGAATAACGCTTACATATTGTCGATCATCACCTGCCCGAAGCCCGAGCAGGACACCTGCGTTGCCCCTTCCATGAGCCGCGCGAAGTCATAGGTCACGCGCTTCTGCAGAATCGACTTCTCCATCGACGCGATGATGAGATCCGCCGCCTCCGTCCAGCCCAGGTGACGCAGCATCATTTCCGCGGAAAGAATCTCCGAGCCCGGATTCACATAATCCTTGCCCGCGTACTTCGGCGCCGTGCCGTGCGTGGCTTCGAACATCGCCACCGAGTCCGACATGTTCGCACCCGGCGCGATGCCGATGCCGCCCACTTGCGCGGCCAGCGCGTCCGAGATGTAGTCGCCATTCAGATTCAGCGTGGCGATGACGTCGTATTCGGCCGGGCGCAGCAGGATCTGCTGGAGGAACGCATCGGCAATCACGTCCTTGATCACGATGTCGCCACCCGTCTTCGGGTTCTTGACCTTCATCCACGGGCCGCCGTCGATGAGTTCCGCCGCGAATTCCTTTTGCGCGAGCGCATAGCCGTAGTCGCGGAACGCGCCTTCGGTGAACTTCATGATGTTGCCCTTGTGCACGAGCGTCACCGAGCGGCGCTCGTTGTCGATCGCGTACTGGATCGCCTTGCGCACGAGACGCTCCGTGCCCTCGCGCGAAACCGGCTTGATGCCGAGACCCGAGCTGTCCGGGAAGCGGATCTTCGAAATGCCCATTTCTTCGCGCAGAAACTTGATGATCTTCTTCGCGCCGTCCGATTCCGCCGGCCACTCGATGCCCGCGTAAATGTCTTCCGAGTTCTCGCGGAAGATCACCATGTTGACCTTCTCCGGCGCGCGCACGGGCGACGGCACGCCCTTGAAGTACTGCACCGGGCGCAGACACACATAAAGGTCGAGTTGCTGGCGCAGCGACACGTTCAGCGAGCGGATGCCGCCGCCCACCGGCGTCGTGAGCGGGCCCTTGATCGACACCACGTATTCCTTCACGACCTCGAGCGTCTCGTCGGGCAGCCATACATCGGGGCCGTACACGCGCGTGGCCTTCTCGCCCGCGTAGATCTCCATCCAGTGAATCTTGCGCTTGCCCGCGTAGGCTTTCTGGACCGCGGCGTCGACCACCTTGAGCATGACCGGCGTGATGTCGACGCCGGTGCCATCGCCCTCGATGTACGGGATGATCGGCTGATCGGAGACATTGAGCGAGAAATCCGGATTGACGGTGATCTTCTCGCCGCTAGCCGGGACCGAGATGTGCTGATACGGCATGATCAACTCCAGTAAGGGGAATCGGTCTGTCGACCGCGAACAGAATCGAAAACGATATATGCGTGTGACGGCAAGCCGGCGGCGCGTGCGCGCATCCATCGCGGCCTGCAGCCTGCGCGGCGCGGCGCCAGGGTCTGGTCGTTATTCTAGCCCACGCCCCGGACACGCGTGCCGCCTGCCCCGCGCCGCATTCATGATGCGCCGTCACGCCCATTGCGGCGCGGCTTCACAGCCCGTTGCCGGCTCGCAACCGCCGCAAACCGCCGGCGCTTTATGTCTTATATAAGACCCATCACTCAACGCGGCCCGCGCGGCCCGTTATGCATTAATATCGCGACGCAATCTGATTTCTGCTTTTCTTTTTTTCTTTGGCACGCTTGCCCTATTCGTCATGCGCTTGATCGCCCTCAATAAACCGTTCGGCACGATTTGCCAGTTCTCGCCGCATGAAACGCGTCAATCGCTTGCGGATTGGGTCAAGACGCCGGGTGTCTATCCTGCTGGCCGTCTCGATGCGGACAGCGAAGGCCTGCTGCTGCTCACCGACGACGGCGCGCTGCAATCACGCATCGCCGAACCGCGGCGCAAGCTCGTGAAACGGTACTGGGCTCAGGTAGAGGGCGCGCCCGATGACGCCGCACTCGCGGCGCTCGAACGCGGCGTCGATCTCGGCGACTTTGTCACGCAGCCGTGCCGCACAAAAAAAATCGCCACCACCGACACCGATCTCCTGTGGCCGCGCACGCCGCCCATTCGCTATCGCGCGGCCATACCAACCACATGGATCGAGCTCGCCATCAGCGAAGGCAAGAACCGCCAGGTACGGCGCATGACTGCGGCGGTGGGATTTCCGACGCTGCGCCTCGTGCGCGTGGCAATCGGCTCACTCGATATTTTTTCGCTCGGCCTCGCGCCCGGCGCGAGTGTCGAGGTGCCAACCGATGCCCCCTGGCGGCACGCGGCGCCCTCGCGCGCCGCACACAAGTGACTGTTGCGCAAGCACTTTTCGCTTGCTCGCGCCGTGCTGCATGCCCTGTGCATCGGCATAGCGCCGTGCGGATTTCGCGCCAGACGAAGCAAATGCATTTTTCGCGTCAACCGGTTCGCGAAACCATGCGTTATTTCACGCAGATGCCGCCCCGAAGCTATCCGGCATTCAGCCTTCCGGGTTCTCGCGTAGCAATGCGCGGTCCCGACCGCTGACAGACACGGTCGCGAATTTGTTCTGAATTTGTCGATCGAGACTGTCAACCGAAAGGTGGATGGCACGTTTACCGACCTGACTCCAATAACCGGGTCACTTGGTTAATTAACTCAAGCTGAGGATTCACAACATGAACAAACTGATCGCTGCTCTGGTCGCTGGCCTCTTCGCAACGGCTGCATTCGCACAAGCTTCGGCTCCGGAAGCTGCTGCTCCGGCAGCACCGGCAACGGCAGCTCCG
>JAITTX010000597.1 GCA_031286755.1 Paraburkholderia sp. | reverse complement strand
TCGACTAGTGGTTGATACTTGCGTTCGCCCCTCTCACAATTCGTTACAGCGTCCCCATGCGCCCCACCAGCCCGTGCCAAACGCCGCGCAATGCCATCCGGACGTGCTTGCGCGCGCCCGGAATGAACAACATGTAAATGAGCAGGCGTGCAGGCAATTTGACAAGCTCCGTCGATTTCCACGAGCACGGCACATAGCCACGCTTGAACAAGGCCACCACATTACGGAACAGATAGTAGTGACGCACGGCACTATGCATCGGATAGTTGCGTCCGAACGCGCGGATCGGCTCGCCACCAAGTTCGTGACTCATACGAACCCACGGCACTCCGAGTACCCGATATCCGCGCACACGCGCACGCATACACCATTCGGTATCGACAAGGTCGATGAACAACGCATCGTCCATAGGACCCACATCGTTCCAGCATGACAAATTGATGCACGAGCCGGACGTAATCAGGAAATCGACATCGAGCGGCACTTCGCCGACAGGCATGACACGCTTAAGCCTGAAATAGCCAAAGCGAACGAAGGGCGCCACTCCGCGCAGCCGGACATCTTCATACGCAGGGCCTGCCACCGCAACACGTTCACGACGCTGCTCACATGCACACAGCACCCCCACCAACTCGCCGATCAGTTCTTTGGTAGCCTCGCTATCCTGATCGAATAGCATTGCGAATTTGCACTCATCCGCAATCAATTGCGCAATGCCTTGATTCAGAGCCGTCGCGATCCCCACGTTGCGTTCGTTCGGCAAATATGCGATACACGGATCCAACATCCGGCTCGTATCGCCATCCGGACTTCCAGCTGGTGTATTGTCCACGACGACACAGCGGCACATGCGACCAACGCGATTGGCACGCTCGATACACGCATCGTCGGGATGATAGAAGACGATGACTGCGCCGACGTCGCCCGCCTGAATTGCGCTCATCTCGCTTGCGCCAGGCACAGTTCGAGTGCCTCGTGCCAGTTCGGTGGTGCAACCCTGAATGTTTCAGCAAATTTCGCGCAATCAAGCCGGGAATTGGATGGCCGAGCTGCGGGAGTTGGGTACTCCGCTGTCGAGATAGGCACCACACGCGGCGGCAAAGGCAGATTTGCACCGGCAAATATCGCCTCGGCAAAACCCGCCCACGTCGTACTGACGGTCGCGCTCAGATGATAGGTTCCGCTTACGCGTTTTGCCCACTCAGGCCACGCCTCTGCAGCACTCGCGCCCTGCGCCAGCACATGCGAAGTGAGCACGGCGAGAGTGACTGACCAGGTCGGCGCACCGACCTGGTCGGCCACCACACTCAATTCAGATCGTTGCTCACCGAGCTTGAGCATCGTACGGAGAAAATTCTTGCCGCGAAGCCCATAGACCCAGCTCGTACGGAATATCAGGTGCGCGCAACCAGATGCACGAATCGCCTGCTCGCCTTCCAGTTTGGATGCGCCATAGACGCTGCGCGGGTTCGCCGGATCGTCTTCCCGATACGGCCTGTCCAACGTGCCATCGAACACGTAATCCGTCGAATAGTGAATCAGAAGTGCGCCGAAGCGCTTCGCTTCATCCGCCAGGATCGCGGGCGCACCCACGTTGATTTGCCTCGCGCCAGCAACGTCTGCTTCGGCCTGATCGACTGCCGTATACGCCGCGGGATTCACGATCATCGTGGGGCGCACTTCGCGAATGCATCGGCGAATTACTTCGGGGCGACCGAGATCGAGCATGGTCCGGTCAGCCGCCACGACGCGTCCGAGTCCCTGCAACGTACGCAGCAGTTCGAAACCCACCTGACCGTTGATGCCGGTGACAAGGATCGTGTGTTCACGGGCTTGTTCAAGCATGATCCGCTTCCCCCGACTCACGCGAACAAGTCGGCTTCGGCAAGGCGTTTGCCCGCCGCATCCTTGGCCGCTAGCAACGGCTCGAAATCGATCGGCCATTCGATACCGATTTCCGGATCGTCCCACACGATGCTGCGCTCGTGCTCCGGAAACCAGTAGTCCGTCGTTTTATAGAGGAACTGCGCCAATTCCGAAATCACGACGAAGCCATGCGCGAACCCCGGCGGCACCCACAGTTGCCGATGATTCTCTGCCGAAAGGTGTACGCCGACCCACTTACCGAAATTCGGCGAACTGCGGCGGATGTCGACGGTAACGTCGAACACCTCCCCCTCCACCACACGCACGAGCTTGCCCTGAGCATGCTCGATCTGATAATGCAGCCCACGCAGGACACCCTTCGCCGAACGTGAGTGATTGTCCTGCACAAACTCGACACCTGCTTCGACCCGCTCCGCAAACTCGCGTCCGTTAAAGCTCTCGTAGAAGAAGCCTCGCGCGTCGCCGAACACCTTCGGCTCGATGATCTTGACTTCGGGGAGCGCCGTCGCCGTTACCGTGATAGCCATGCAACCTGGTCCGTCAAAATATTCAACAAATACTTGCCGTACTCATTTTTCGCGAGTGGCCTGGCAAGTTTCTGCACCTGCTCCGCGCCGATCCACTGGCGGCGGTACGCAATCTCTTCAGGGCACGCAACCACGAGCCCCTGGCGCTTTTGCAGCGTCGCAATGAACGTAGCCGCCTCGATCAGCGAATCATGCGTGCCCGTATCGAGCCACGCGTAGCCGCGCCCCATGATCTCGACATTCAGCGCGCCATCGTTCAGATAGCACGAGTTCACGTCGGTGATCTCGAGCTCGCCGCGCGGCGACGGCTTGATATCCGCCGCGATATCGCACACGCGATTGTCGTAGAAGTACAGACCCGTGACCGCGTAGTTCGACCTCGGTTGCGCAGGCTTCTCCTCGATCGACAGCGCCCGGAAGCCCTTGTCGAACTCGACCACGCCATAGCGCTCCGGATCGTGCACGTGATAGGCAAATACCGTCGCACCCGAGTCCTGCGCATCGGCGCGCTCGAGCTGCTTCGCCAGATCGTGGCCGTAGAAGATGTTGTCGCCAAGGATGAGCGCCGACGGATCATGGCCCACAAACTCCTTGCCGATAATGAACGCCTGCGCGAGCCCGTCCGGCGACGGCTGGACCGCGTACTGGATGTTCATGCCCCACTGACTGCCGTCGCCAAGCATCGCCTCGAAGCGCGGCGTGTCCTGCGGCGTCGAGATGATGAGCACGTCGCGAATGCCCGCGATCATCAGCGTCGACAGCGGGTAATAGATCATCGGCTTGTCGTACACCGGCAGCAACTGCTTGGAGACCGCATGGGTTATCGGATAGAGCCGCGTGCCGGAACCGCCGGCGAGAATGATGCCTTTGCGCGCCATGTCGGGAGCCCTTACGCGCGCTGCGCGTAGTTCGTTTCGACCCACTTGCGATAGTCGCCCGAGGCAACTTCGTCGGCCCACGCCTGGTTATCCAGATACCAGCGCACCGTCTTCGCAAGACCGGTTTCGAACGTCTCAGCCGGTTTCCAGCCCAGTTCGCGCTCGAGCTTGCGCGCGTCGATCGCATAACGACGATCGTGACCGGGACGATCCGTCACATAGGTGATCTGGTCGCGATACGAGCCTGTGGCCTTCGGCCGCATTTCGTCGAGCAGGTCGCACAGCGTGTGCACGACTTCGAGATTCTTCTTCTCGTTCCAGCCGCCCACGTTGTACGTCTCGCCGGACTGGCCACGCGCGAGCACTTCGCGGATCGCACTGCAGTGGTCGCCCACGTAGAGCCAGTCGCGCACGTTCTGGCCGTCGCCATACACGGGCAGCGGCTTGCCGGCGAGCGCATTGGCAATCATCAGCGGAATGAGCTTTTCCGGGAACTGATACGGACCGTAGTTGTTCGAGCAGTTCGTGGTGAGCACCGGCAGGCCGTACGTATGGTGATACGCGCGCACGAGGTGGTCCGAGCCCGCCTTGGTGGCCGAGTACGGGCTGTTCGGTGCGTACGGGGTCGTTTCGGAGAATTGCGGGTCGGTCGCCGAAAGAGAGCCGAACACTTCGTCCGTGGAAACGTGCAGGAAGCGGAAGGCCGCTTTCTCGGCTTCGGGCAGACCGTTCCAGTACTGGCGCACGGCTTCGAGCAGCGTGAAGGTGCCGACTACATTAGTCTGAACAAAGTCTGCCGGGCCGTGAATCGAGCGATCGACGTGGCTTTCTGCGGCAAAATGCAGCACCGCGCGCGGCTCGTGCTCGGCGAAGAGAGCGTCCAGCGCTGCACGGTCGCAGATATCCACACGTGCGAACACGTGCTTCGGATTGCCCTGCAGCGATTGCAGCGTTCCAAGATTGCCAGCGTAGGTCAGCTTGTCTACGTTCAGAACGGCTTCGTCGGATTGACGGAACCAGTCAAGCACAAAGTTGGCGCCGATAAAGCCGGCACCGCCCGTTACCAGAATCATGGAACTCCTTTTTTGGCGCGAGATTAGAGGCTGGTCTGGCGAGTACCCTCCGCAGCCAGACGCTCGAAAGAATGCTGCAAAAAAGTGGATTTTTTTGCGGGATATCATCTGCTTTTATCCACGCAGCATACTTTGACTCTGTTTTGTAGCGGCAATTATACGGGCAGCTTGAACGAAAGCCATACCCCTAACATCTTGAAACAGCTTGACAATTTCTGACTCTCTCGCTCCGGCACGCAAATGTTCGCCTGCGCGGCCGCATCAGTTTGCGTACGAACAAACAGGACAATTCAGCCGCGCTCATACCGCAATCGTTTTCCTGTGATACCGTCACCCTCTTGCCCCGACATTTTGTCACGCTCACACGCATCTGATCAGCACCTGTTTTCGTTTCGATGACCAAGCACGCGCCGTTCCCGCCGCCCCTCGCTTTTGGCGATCTCCAAGGCTGTCTTACCCCGTTTCGCGAGCTGCTCGCCAAGGCTGGTCCTTCTTCCGATACGCCGCTCTGGTTCGCGGGCGATCTCATCAATCGCGGCCCCGACTCGCTCGAGACGCTGCGCGAGGTGATCGCGCTTGGCGATCGGGCGGTGGCGGTGCTCGGCAATCACGATCTGCACCTGCTTTCGGTGTCCGCGGGCATCCGCAAGTCGAAAAAGGGCGACACCATCGACGACATCCTCAGCGCACCCGATGCCAAGGATCTCCTGCACTGGGTACGTCATCGTCCGATCGCGCATTACGACCAGGGCATGCTGATGGTGCACGCCGGCGTGCTGCCGCAATGGGACGTCGATCTCACGCTGGAGCTCGCGCACGACTTCGAAAAGGCGCTGCGAGGGGATGACTGGAGGGAAGTGCTCGCCGGCCTCTACGGCAACGAGCCGAACCGCTGGTCGAAGAATCTGAAGGGTATCGAGCGGCTGCGCATCACCTGCAGCGCGCTCACGCGCATGCGCTTTTGCAATGCCGATGGCGTCATGGACTTCTCCACGAGCGGCGGGCTCGACTCCGCGCCGCCAGGCTTCATGCCGTGGTTCGATGTGCCGGGGCGCAAGACCGAGGATGTCACTGTGGTCTTCGGCCACTGGGCGGCGCTCGGCCTCATGCTGCGCGAAAACCTGATCGGCCTCGATTCGGGCTGCGTCTGGGGCGCGCGCCTTTCGGCGGTCAGCCTGCAGGCCGATCCCTACCAGCGCGTACTCACCCAGGTGCCCTGCTCGAACTGTCGCGCGGTCTCGGGCTGAGCGAGCGAGAGCGACGCGCGCCCCCGCAGCGTACGTTCAACGCTTCTTGTTATACACGTGCGTCGTGGTCTTCACGCCCTTCGGGAAGACCCGGCGAATGGCCGAACGCGCCGCCGCGTCGGCCTGCAGCAAGACGTCGCGCACGGGCTCCTCGGGCCGGCCCCGGAACGAGGTGGGATGAAAGTATTCGTCCTCGCCCACGGGGTGATCCGAGAAGTAGTAATTCGACACGCAACAGCGCTGCTCGGCGCTCGCATTCTTCGAAACCGAATGCCATGAGTGCTGGCTGGTCACCATCACGGCCAGGCGATTGAAGCGGCTCACGATGGTCACCGGGTCCGCCTTCGTGCCGTCCGGCCACACTTCCAGGTTGCCGCCCTTCTCCAGCGACCATTCCGGCGAGACGTAATAAAGCAGATTTAGCACGCGATAGTGCTCGCGGTCCTTGTCGTGCGAATTGTCGAGATGGGGGTTGAGAAAATGCCCCGGCCCCATCATCGAAATGCCGCCGGCGTAGAGATGCTCGTCGGGATACAGCGAGCGCAGGCCCGTGATCTCCTTCACGAGTTCGATCACGCGCGGCATCTGGAACGCGAAGATGATCTCTTCGAGCAGCGGCGCGTGCGCGTCCATCTGCGCCGACACGTATTTGAGCTCGCGCAGGCTCTTGCGCAGCATCATCTTCGACGTATCGGGGAAGGCCGCGCGAATCTGCCGGGCCACGTCGTCCGGAAGCACGTCGTCGATATGGAAATGGTTGATGGGCGCCGTTCGCGTCCATTGCTCGCGCAACCGTTCGCTTTCCGCCTCGAGACGCGCCGCAATGCGCGCGCCCAATTCCGTACGATCCATGATGGCTGTCCTGCGTTCGATGTTCTGCATTCGATGTTGATGAGCGTTGCGTTGCACCAGGCGGCGTTGCATTACGCGCCCTTCAGCCGGGCGGCATCGCGACGGTCGCAAGCGTCACACCCGCTGCGCGACCCCATTGCCCTCCAGCCGCCCCGCCGTGCGCATTGTATCGAGCGCCTCCCCCACCGCCTCCTGCGCCCGCGCCGCGAGCTTACGGCGATCCTCACCGGGCTCGATCGCCTCGCCAACATAAACATGCGCCGTGAGCGGCCCGGCCTTGAGCAGCGCGTCGAGCGACTCCTTGAGCGAAACATCGTCGATATACGCGGGCGCCGCCGACTGCCGCCCTTGCGCGTCCTCGTAGAGGATGCAGATGGGCTGCACGGGCTTGCCCGCCGAAACCGGCGCCTGGAACATGTTCGAGTGAAACGGCTTGATGGCCAGGCCGTCGGTGGTCGTGCCCTCGGGGAACACGCACATCAGCTCGCCGCGCTCGAGGCGCGCCGCCAGTTCGTGCATGATGCGGCGCGCGTCGCTGCGCTTCTCGCGCTCGATGAACACGGTGTCCAGATTCTGCGCGAACCAGCCGATCAGCGGCCAGTGGCGGATCTCGGCCTTCGAGACGAACGGTGTGGGCCGCCACGCGTTGATCACGTAGATGTCGATCCACGAAATGTGATTGCTGACGACGAGCGCGCCCGCGTCGAGCCGCGCCGCGTCGTTATGCACGACGAGCTTCATGCCGCACAGTTCGAGCATCCTGAGCGACCAGGCGCGGTTCATGGCGTGGCGCGCCTCGGGCGTCGCGCGCGGAAAGCGCACGCCCACGGTCCAGGCGCCGCGCAGCAGGTGCCCGAGCAGTCGGGCTTTGCGTAGAAAAAGGCTCATGGCGGTACGAATGTCGATGGCGGTCGCGAGTGCGCTCGACGATCCTCAATGAGATTGAGCGTCGCGCTCGAAGCCGATGCGCCCCGCCACCAGCGTCGCGCGCACCACGGCGGGCAGCTCGTAGCCGAGGAACGGCGTGTTGTGCCCCTGGCTTTTGAGCGCGCGCGGCTCGACGCGCCAATGCGCGTTCGCGTCGAACACACACAGATCGGCCTGCGCGCCCACTTCAAGACGTCCTGCCGCGCGCTGCATCACCGCGGCCGGCGCCGAGGTGATGCGCGCAAGCGCCTGCGCGAGCGGCACGCCGGCGTCCTGCGCCCACTTCACGGTGAGCGAAAGCAGTAGTTCGAGCCCGCTCGCGCCCGGCGTGGCTTCGGCGAAAGGCAGCAGCTTTTCGTCGTCGTCCACGGGCGTGTGCTGCGAGCAGATCGCGTCGATCGTACCGTCGGCGAGGCCCGCGCGAATCGCCTCGCGGTCGCGTTGCTGGCGCAGCGGCGGGTCGAGCCGGAACTGGGCGTCGAAGTAGCCGATATCCATGTCGATCAGGTGCACGTGGTTGGCGGTGACGTCGCACGTCACCGCCAGGCCCTCGGCCTTCGCCGCGCGCACGAGCGCGATGCCCGCCGCCGACGAGAGATGCTGCACGTGCACGCGCGCGCCCGTCACGCGCATCAGCTCGAAGAGCGTGAAGAGCGCGATGGTCTCCGCGCTCACCGGTACACCCGAGAGGCCGAGCCGCGAGGCCAGCGCGCCGCTCGCCGCCACGCCGCCCTTCGCGAGATACGCGTCCTGCGGGCGCAGCCACACGGGGTAGCCATAGGTGCTCGCGTACTGGAGCGCGCGCAGCAGGACCTGGGTGTCGGCGATCGGTTTATCCGCCTGCGTGAAGCCGATGCAGCCGGCTTCGGTCAGCGACACCATTTCCGTGATCACGTCGCCCTTCAAGCCCACGGTGAGCGCGCCGAGCGGATACACGTGCGCGCGTTCGAGCTTGCTCACGCGGTACTTGAGCATTTCGATGAGGCCCGCTTCGTCGAGCACCGGGTCGGTGTCGGGCGGGCACACTAGGCTCGTCACGCCGCCCGCGAGCGCGGCGCTCATTTC
>JAITTX010000563.1 GCA_031286755.1 Paraburkholderia sp. | reverse complement strand
CGCGACGCCGGATTGCCGAACTGCTCGCGCAGATACGGAATCATCTTGTCCACCACGCGCGGGTCGACAGGCGTCGTCGCGCTGTAGTCCATATAAATGGGCAGGTGGGGAATGTCGTTATTCATCTATCGCTCCGGGGGATTCTGTGTGCTGCTCTGTGTATTGCGCTGGTCGTGTTCGGGATCCGGAATCATCCGGGATCAGGAGCCGGCCATGTTGAATATGGAGTTCGGCCCGAGCGGCACCGTGCGCACCGGCTCGAGCGCCGGCGCCTCGGTGCGGCGGTCGCGCAGGACAGTGGGCGCGGCGCCTTCGCGGGCGCGCTGCTTGTCCACCAGGTCCTTGAGGGACACCGAATCGAGGTACTCGACCATTTTCTGGTTCAGCGTCGACCAGAGTTCGTGCGTCATGCAGTGGCCGTCGTGCTGCTTGGTGCCCTCACAAGCGCCCTTGCCGCCGCACTGGGTGGCGTCGAGCGGCTCGTCCACGGCGATGATGATGTCCGCAACCGTGACATCTTCCGCGCGGCGCGCGAGGTTATAGCCGCCGCCCGGCCCACGGACCGATTCGACGATTTCATGACGGCGCAGCTTGCCGAACAACTGTTCCAGGTACGACAGCGAAATATGCTGGCGCTGGCTGATACCCGCAAGCGTCACCGGGCCCTGCTCCTGGCGCAGCGCCAGGTCGATCATCGCCGTGACGGCGAAACGGCCTTTGGTGGTGAGTCTCATGATGTAGGGGAACCGCAATTCTCGACAATTTTCGTCAAGTATAAATACATGACTAGTTTAGTCAAGTATCCGCGCCGCCATTCGGGTTATTAGGCGCCTGACGAAAAGGGAAAACGGCGCAAAACGTGCTTGAGGATGCGCCGCGACGTTCATCTCAGTCCGCCACTCAGTTCGCTAATTCGAGGCGCAACGCCGCCAGCAAACCCGAGCAGGCTGCTTCACACTGGTCCAGCACCGCCTCGAACCCCGCGTCGCCGCCAAAATAAGGGTCGGTAACCACGCGCTCTTGCGAATCCGGTGCGAATTCCATCAGCAAACGAATCTTGTCGCGCCCGGCAGACGGCACCACTTGCCGCAGCGCCGTGACATTGGCGTCGTCCATCGCAACGATCAGGTCGAACGCGCGAAAGTCTTCCGCCGCGATCTGACGGGCGCGCAGCGGCGCCAGATCGTAGCCGCGCTTCGCCCCGGCGCGCTGGGCGCGTTCGTCGGGTGCCTCGCCGATATGCCAGTCGCCAGTGCCCGCCGAATCGACCGACACACGCTCGCTCAAACCGGCCTCGTCGACCAGACGCCGCATCACGGCCTCAGCCGTGGGCGAGCGGCAGATATTGCCGAGGCAAACGAAACAGACGGAAACCTTTTTCATCGTGTCGGGTGTGAGGCGGGCAGCGGCTTTGGGCTAGCCGCTGTGGTGCGGGCGAACGGCCGATTATACAAAGGGCCGACGATGTGCGCTGGGCGTAGCCCGCGCCATCGTCCGGATGCCTAGATCGCGCTCGTCTGCGGCAACGGCACAACGCCTCGCGTTGCCTTGAGTGGAGCTTTGACGGGCGTCTTCACCTCACCCGCGCTGCCAACCAGGCCATACGAAACCGCGCGCGCCAATTCGGCGCTCACTTGATCAGCGGCCAGCGGAAGCTGTTCCTGGGTGGTATTCCAGGCATGAACCCACGCGATAGCAGCCAGCGGCACAATCAGCGCCAGCGGCCAATACACCATTATTTTCTTTTTCATGATGCGACTCTCTCTCGACTTTAGGGCGATAGGCTCAGGCGCACTATCGCCAGTCGAAATGATATAGATGATCGCAATCAGGAAAAACCTGGCAAACATGAACACACTGTTGTTGCAGATTAAACAGTGGACCACCTGGCACTACGCGAACTGCTTCATCACGTCTTCCGTGCGCGGCCGGTTGCGTCCAGATGGGTGTGCCGCGCGGCGTACAGTTCGCGGAACGTGCGCCCCACCGGCGCTGGCATGTCACGCCCCTCGGTCCAGCCGCGCGCGAAAGGCAGTTTGCGAATGAGCTGCGCCGGGCCGCCCATGCGCTCCAGCGCGCGCACACCAAGCTTCGTGAGCAGCGCATAAGCGCCAGGGTGCAGCGCGAACCAGCCCCACGCAGCCAGTGCCGCGCGCTCGCGCCAGGGGCGCAAGCGCCGCTCGGCCTGTTTTTCGCGCAGCTTGCGCAGCAGGTCCGAAAGCGGGATGCCCACCGGGCAAACGCTGTTGCACTCGCCGCAGAGCGTGGCGGCCTGCGGCAGATCTAGCGCCTTGTCGATGCCGACATAGCTGGGCGTGAGAACGGACCCCATCGGCCCCGGGTAGACCCAGCCGTAAGCGTGCCCGCCCACCTTCTGATAAACCGGGCAGTGGTTCATGCAGGCGCCGCAACGGATGCAGCGCAGCATCTCCTGGAACTCGCCGCCAATGAGGCCGGTGCGTCCGCCGTCGACGAGCACGACATACATATGCTCGGGGCCATCCTGGTCTTGCGCGCCGCGCGGCCCCGTGAGAACGGAAAAGTAGTTCGACGTGGCCTGTCCAGTTGCGGAACGCGGCAGCAGCCGCATCGCGGTGGCAAGGTCTTCGAGCGTCGGCAAGACTTTTTCGATGCCGGTGACGGCCACATGCACGCGCGGCATGACGGTGCACATGCCCTCATTGCCCTCGTTCGTCACGAGCACGACCGAGCCCGTCTCCGCAACGAGGAAGTTGCCACCCGTCACGCCCATGTCGGCCGAAAGGAAATGAGGCCGCAGCACCTCACGCGCCTCGCGCGTCATATCGGGAATTTCCGTGAGGCGCGGCTTGTGATGCGTCTTCGCGAACAGGTCTGCGATCTCGTCCTTGTCCTTGTGGACGACGGGCGCAATGATGTGGCTCGGCGGCTCGTTATTGTTGATCTGCAGGATGTATTCGCCCAGATCCGTCTCGATGGACTGCACGCCCATCTCCCCGAGCACCGTGTTGAGCTGCATCTCCTCCGAGACCATCGATTTGGTCTTGATGACCTTGCGCACCTCGTGCTTGCGCGCGATCTCCGCGACGAGCTTCGCTGCATCGCGCGACGTCTCGGCGAACAGGACCGTCACGCCGCGT
Organism: Paraburkholderia sp.; assembly: GCA_031286755.1. GTDB lineage: Bacteria > Pseudomonadota > Gammaproteobacteria > Burkholderiales > Burkholderiaceae > Paraburkholderia. Next base: position 9,565 of record JAITTX010000563.1, on the reverse strand, counting down.
CGCGTGGCCTCGGCCTCGAACTGCTCGATCCAGACATCGAGATTCTCCAGCGCGCGATTGCGGCGCTCCTTGAGCGCGGCGCGCGTGGCCGGAAAGTCGATTGCCGTGATCGCCTCCGCGCGCGCGGAAACGAATTTGGTCGAGAGCTTCTTGAGGTTTTGCTGCAGACGCTGATCGGCCAGTTTCTGGCCGGCGCGCGCCTTGAATTGCATCGATTGAACTTGCATGGCGTGGGATCGGGGCTTAGGTGCTTTCGTGTGCGGTCGGATTCAGGCGAATTGCTGCGGCGTCGCGGGTATTGAGACCTCGCCTGGCGGGCAGAACAACCATGCCTCGCGGCGGCGGGTGATGCCTCAAACGTCGCCGGCAAGCACCTGGGCGATGTGCAGCACCCGGGTGCTGGAGTCGCCGGTGCGGCGCAAACGCCCTTCGATGTTCAGCATGCAGCCAAGGTCGCCGAGCACGACGGCGCCAGCCCCGCTCGCCTGCACATTCATGCATTTTTCGTCGGCGATGGCCGTGGAGATCGCGCCATACTTGACCGCAAAGGTGCCGCCGAAGCCGCAGCAATGCTCGCAGTCCTTCATCTCCTGCACCGTCACGCCGCGCTGTGCGAGCAGCGCGCGCGGTTGCGCCTTCACACCGAGCTCGCGCAAGCCAGAGCATGAGTCGTGGTAAGTCACCGGTCCGTGAAACTCGCCTTCGGGCAGCTCGACTTTCGCGACGTTCACCAGAAAGTCCGTCAGCTCGTAGACGCGCTCGCGCAGCTTGCCGTAGCGCGCCATCAGTTCAGGATCGTCGCGAAAAAGATCGCCGTAATGCGCACGGACCATGCCGCCACATGAGCCCGACGGAACCACGACATAGTCGTACTGCTCGAACTCGCGCAGCGTCTTTTCCGCCAGATCGCGCGCAAGCGGGCGCTCGCCCGAGTTGTACGCCGGCTGCCCGCAGCAGGTCTGCGCGGGCGGAACGTCCACCTCATAGCCTGCATCCTCAAGCAATTTGAGCGCCGAAAAGCCGATTTCGGGACGCATTGTGTCGATCAGGCAGGTGACGAACAAACCGACTCGCATGGGAACTCCTCGTAAAAACCGTCCCCGATTATCCGATGTTTCGCCGCCGCCACCAACGCAGAACTGCCCCAGGACAGGCTGTCCGACGCGTTCGACGCGCATGGACACGCACCTCCACGCCGCGGCGTCATCCCGTCAACTGCTTTCTTTTTTCACCATACGAGATACAATGGCTGTTTCCGCGGCGAGTTTCTAATACTCGCCATACGAATCCGCACCTGGAACCTGCCCCCATGACCGACACCAATCCGGATCCGAAGACCTCGATTCAGGTGATCGAGCGCATGATGCGCCTCCTCGACGCACTCGCCGCGCACACCGACCCGGTCAGCCTGAAGGATCTCGCGCAACGCACCGAACTGCATCCGTCCACTGCACACCGTATTCTCAACGACATGGTGAGCTGCCGGCTCGTCGATCGCTCGGACCCAGGCACGTACCGGCTCGGCATGCGGCTGCTGGAACTCGGCAATCTCGTGAAGGCGCGCCTCTCGGTGCGCGATGCCGCGCTCACGCCCATGCGCGAGCTGCATCGCCTCACGGGCCAGACCGTGAACCTTTCCGTGCGCCAGGGCGACGAGATCGTCTATATCGAGCGCGCCTATTCGGAGCGCTCAGGCATGCAAGTGGTGCGGGCAATCGGCGGGCGCGCGCCGCTGCACCTCACTTCGGTCGGCAAACTTTTTCTTGCCGCCGACGAAGCGAATCGCGTTCGCGCCTATGCCACGCGCACGGGACTCTCGGGTCACACGCGCAACAGCATCACCAACCTTGGCCTGCTGGAGCGTGAACTCGCCCACGTGCGCCAGCAAGCCTGCGCACGCGATAACGAAGAGCTGGAACTGGGCGTGCGCTGCATCGCGGCGGGCATCTACGACGACACAGGCAAGCTTGTTGCCGGGCTTTCACTCTCGGCGCCCGCCGACCGTCTCCAGGATTCGTGGCTTGGCCAACTGAGCAAGACCGCGCTCACGATTTCCGAATCGCTCGGATATCACCCGGAGCCAGCGGAAGGCAATGTGCAGACAGCGGCTTGAGATGATTCAGGTCGCCTCGCGCGCGAACGTGTTTCGTGCGACCGCGTGAATTCCCCGAAGCGCCGGCAAGTCCGGCGCTTCTCTTTTTCAGGCGCCTCACTCGACAAGTTGAGCAAGCTGGCAGTTGATGTGAGTGTCGATTTTGCGCGCCTCCTTCGCCAGATTGACCTGCTTCGCGGTACTCGCGGTCTCCAGCAGCGCGGGGTCGACACTGTAACCCTCACGGCCACTCAACCACGCCAGGATGTCGCCGAGATGCCAGAGCGACGGGCTTCCTTCATGCACGGGCTGAGGAAAATCAACTGCGTGCGCGAGCATCAACTTGCGCATGTTCTGGCGAGACATACCTGTCATGTCGGCCACGTCGGTCAGACCGACGAGATCCGGCGCGGCCTCCACGAGGTGCGCCGCAGGCGCCGCCTGCTTCACGTTCTGCAACGCCGAGTAGATAGCCGACCACGCGCTCTCGCTGTCGCGCGCGAACGCCAGTGCGATGCGGCCGGGCTGGCCGAGGCCGATCGTGGCGTCGTCGCAGCCTGCTTGCGCGAGCCGCTCCACGAGATCTTCCTGATCACAATCTTCCGGTGCAAGCTGATACTTGAGCGTGAATACATAGTTCATGAGTTACTCCTGCTGTAGGGCGCTCGATCGTTCAGGCGGCAGGTTCGCCCGCTGCACCGAACAATTGTCGACCACGCGCCGCAACAAATGAGCATGGTTGCCCGCGTTTCGCGGCGTGCTCCAGATACTCGTAATACAAAACTCTCCGCACCGGCAGTCTGCCTGGTTGTGCGGACAATACATCCTGCCCCACGCGTGGCCATTGCCTTTACCGGGCCTGACTAACCAGCCTTTCGCCTCGGCATAAGCCAGCGCGGCCTCGACCTCTTTCTTTGGATGCGATCGTCTCATTGGCAAGCTCAGTGTATGGGCCGCTCACATGGTTGTCAATTGACAACCAACAAACCTGAAGCAACCGGATTGCGCCCTCCATCTGGGCAGCGCGTCTCGAATCACTGAAATTCTGCTGATGAAATCCATCGCGAAACAGCTGGCCTCATGGCGTAGGACAACGCTTTTTCCAACCCCAAAAGCAAATGCCCCGCGATTGCGGGGCATTTGCTTTAACGAAGCCGAAAACGGCGTGGGGAACCTGTCAGGTACCCGCGCCGCCCGCGTCCGCGCTCGTGATGCGCGGCTGCTGGTCCGCACCGCCGTTGTCGATCCACGTGCGCACACGGGCCGCGTCGGCGAAACGCGAATACTTGCCGCTCGAGTCGAGCAGCACCATGATGACCGGACGGCCATGAATCGTCGTCTGCATCACGAGGCACTCACCCGCTTCGTTGATGAAGCCGGTCTTCTGCAGGCCAATGTCCCACGACGCATTGCGGATGAGCGCGTTCGTGCTGTTGTAGGCGAGATTGCGCTTGCCCGTAAACACGTCATAGCTGCGGTCGGTCGAGAACTGGCGAATCAGCGGATACTGGTAGGCCGCATTCACCATCTTCACGAGATCGCGCGCGGTCGAGACGTTGTGGCTAGACAGCCCCGTGGAATTCTCGAAGTGCGTGTCGGTCATGCCGAGCTGCTTCGCTTTCGCGTTCATGGCGGCGATGAACGCCGGACGGCCGCCCGGGTAGTAACGCGAGAGCGCCGCGGCTGCGCGATTTTCGGACGCCATCAGCGCAATATGCAGCATGTCTTCACGCGAGAGCACCGAGCCCACCGAAAGGCGTGAGCCCGTGTTCTTCTCGTAATCGCGATCTTCGTCGGTGACTTCGATCGACTCCGTGAGCGACGCCTTCGAATCGAGCACGACCATCGCGGTCATGAGCTTGGAGATCGAGGCAATCGGCACCACGGCGCGCGAATTCTTGTCGAAGAGCGGTTCCAGCGTGTTCTGGTCCACCACGTAGGCGACGCCCGAGCGCAGCATCAGCGAATCGGGCGTTTCATGAAGACCAAACGCCTGGCCCACGGTCGGCTGACGCGGCTCGAACGCGACACGGCGCACCGCCGTGCGATGGCGGCCGTTCATGGTGTAGCTGACACGGCGTTTCTTTGCCGCCGGACGCGCGTCGTCGTCCTTCGCGGCGACGCTGGTCGCGCCGGCCTTTTTGGCGGCCTTCGCAGACGCCTGCGCGCGGCTTGTGCCCTTTTTGGCAGTCTTTTTGGCTTTGGCCGTCGTGGCCGCAGCGGCGTTCTGCGACGCAGCAAAAGCGCCTTCGGGCACTACGAGCGTCGCACTGATGACCACGGAGACAGCCACCGACAGCGCGGTACTGACAACCGATGAGGGCACCAGCTTGAACGACAGGAACTTGTCGGATTTCATTGGTGTTCTGGATGGAGCGGCGGGATCGTTCGCCAAGTGTAGTAAAACCACGAAAAATTCGCAAATTGAAGCACTTATGGCCACTCGTTAAACTGAAGTCTGGCTTTCAATTAAGATGACCAATGCGCTTCTCACATTCGATGGAGAAAGACAATCATCCGGACAACCCCACCCTGCTGCGCCTTGCGCCGGCAACGTTCTCCATTGCCTACGCATTGACGGCGCGCGCCATGCAGAACTTTATGTGGGAGTAATACCGAGGACGATTCTCTGACGCCGGTGCCGCCGATTCGCGCGACGCGCGTTCGACAGCAATGGACCTTTAACGTTCCATGACGAAATCTGGTGGACGTGCCAGGTGCAATCCCGCACCGGCCTTCAGCAAATCATACGGCGCACGCCACGGCCAGCACTCATCGTCAGACTCAATCTTGCCAGATTGAACGAGCAGATGCTCGATCCTGTCAGCCAAAGCCGTGCTGCGCGTAGGTCGTAGACACTATGTCGCAGTTCAGCAAGAGCGCTGGGCGTGGTCTCATGCCAGACGCATAAGTAGTTGTTTAACAATAGTTTAATGTAATTGTGCGTCGCACCAAAAGTGCTTGACTTTCATCGCCGGCGACCTAAAATCGAGATCAATGTTGCGACGCACCAAAGCGCCGCGCAGAGCACACCAATGTCTTGCCACTTACTTCAGGCAGCCCACTAACGAGGCCGCCAAACATCCAGGAGCGTAAACATGAGTCTGCTGACCCCTGAGCAATTCGCCGCTGCCCAGAAAGCCAACCTCGAAACGCTGTTCGGCCTCACCGGCAAGGCATTCGAAGGCGTGGAAAAGCTCGTCGAATTGAATCTTCAGGCCGTCCGCTCGAATCTGGCGGAATCGCAGGAACACGCGCAGCGCGCGCTGTCGGCAAAGGACGCGCAAGAGTTCTTCGCCCTGCAGTCGAGCTTCGCTCAACCGTTCGCGGAAAAGCTGCTTTCGTATGGCCGCCACGTCTACGAAATTGCCTCGGCCACGCAAGCCGAGTTCGCCAAGGTGGCTGAAGCCCACTACGAAGAGCAGAACCGCAAGGTCCAGTCGCTCGTCGACAACGTCGCCAAGAACGCGCCGGCCGGCTCGGAAACCGCGGTCGCCGTGATCAAGTCGGCCATCAACGCCGCGAACACGACCTACGAGACGGTTCACAAGGCTACCAAACAAGCCGTCGAAATGGCCGAAAGCAACTTCAACGCCGCCACCGCCGCAGCCAGCAAGGCCGCCGCGCAAGCTTCGCGCTCGGCTGCCGCCACTACGGCCAAGAAGCCGGCCTGAGCGAGCATCACGCATCGCCTGGGCGCGCTGAAAATCGCGTCCAGCGCCGGACCTGACGCTCCGGTCCGGTGTGTCGCTTGCCCGGTCGCTGCAAGGCCGGGCATTTTTACGCTCCGCAGCGCCTCTCGCAGCGAATCACAGCGGCCCCACGGCGACCATAGCGTTCAAATGAAAACGGCGCACTCCTCGCGGAGTGCGCCGTTTTTCTCATGCTCGCCGCAAGCTTACTTCTTCTTTTGCGGCGGCAGGTCCGTACAAACGCCTTCGTACAGCTCGGCGGCCATGCCCACCGACTCGCCCAGCGTCGGGTGCGGGTGGATGGTCTTGCCGATGTCGGTCGCGTCCGCGCCCATTTCCACGGCGAGGCAGACCTCGCTGATGAGGTCGCCCGCGTTCAGGCCGACGATGCCGCCGCCAATCACGCGATGCGTCTCTTCGTCGAAGATCAGCTTGGTGAAGCCCTCGTCGCGGCCATTGGCGATCGCGCGGCCCGAAGCGGCCCACGGGAACACTGCCTTGCCGTACTTGATGCCTTCGGCCTTGCACTGATCTTCGGTCTTGCCGGCCCACGCCACTTCCGGATCGGTGTAGGCCACCGATGGAATCTGCAGGGCATCGAAGTACGCTTTCTCGCCGTGCGCCGCTTCGGCTGCCACGTGGCCTTCATGCACGGCCTTGTGCGCGAGCATCGGCTGACCGACGATGTCGCCGATCGCGAAAATGTGCGGCACGTTGGTGCGCTGCTGCTTGTCGACATCGATGAAGCCGCGGTCGGTCACCGCGACGCCGGCCTTGTCCGCGCCGATCTTCTTGCCGTTGGGCGAGCGGCCCACGGCAACCAGCACGAGGTCGTAGCGCTGGGCTTCGGCGGGCGCCTTCTCTCCTTCGAACGTGACATAGATGCCGTCGGCCTTCGCCTCGGCCTTCGTCGTCTTGGTCTTGAGCATGACGTTCGCGAAGCGCTTCGCGTTGTACTTCTCCCAGACCTTCACGAGATCACGGTCGGCACCGGCCATCAGGCCGTCGAGCATTTCCACGACGTCGATCTGCGCGCCGAGCGTCGAGTAGACGGTCGCCATTTCCAGACCGATGATGCCGCCGCCGATCACCAGCATCTTCTGCGGGAGCTGGCGCAGTTCCAGCGCGCCGGTCGAGTCGACCACGCGCGGATCTTCCGGCATGAACGGCAGCTTCACCGCCTGCGAACCCGCCGCGATGATGGCCTGCTTGAACTTGACGATCTTCTTGCCGCCCTCGCCCGCCACTTCCATGTGGTACGGATCGAGGAACGTGCCCACGCCGGTCACGACTTCGACCTTGCGCGCCTTCGCCATGCCGGCGAGACCGCCCGTGAGCTTCTTGACGACGCCCGACTTGAAGTCGCGCAGGCGGTCGAGATCGACTTGCGGCTTGCCGAACGAGATGCCGTGCGAAGCGAGCGCGGCGGCTTCGTCGATCACGAGCGCCGTGTGCAGCAGCGCCTTCGACGGGATGCAGCCGACGTTCAGGCATACGCCGCCGAGCGACGAATAGCGCTCGACGAGCACGGTCTTCATGCCGAGGTCGGCCGAGCGGAACGCCGCCGAATAACCGCCGGGGCCCGCGCCCAGCACGAGCATGTCGCATTCGACGTCGGCGCTGCCGCCGAAGCTGCCGGCTTGCGGTGCCGGCGCGGCGGCCTTCGGCGCCTCAGCGGCCTTGGGCGGCGCTTCTGCCTTCGGTGCAGCGGCGGGTGCGGGCGCAGCTGCGGCTTCCGATGCCTCGACCAGCGCGATCACCGTGCCTTGCGAGGCCTTGTCGCCCGCCTTGATCTTCACTTCCTTCACCGTGCCCGCAACGTCGCTGGGCACTTCCATCGTGGCCTTGTCCGACTCGAGCGAGAGCAGCGTCTGCTCTTTCTCGATCACATCGCCGGCCTTGATGTTGACTTCGATGACGTCGATGTCCTTGAAGTCGCCGATATCCGGCACTTTCACTTCGACGAGACTCATGGTGTCCCCTATTGGAACGACTGGCCGCGCCTGCCGCATCGCGCGCATCACCATGCGCGACGCGGCGGCGTCAGCCAGTCAATGAAGCAGTTTTACAGAATCACGCGGCGGAAATCGCCGAGGATCGAAGCGAGGTACGCGTTGAAGCGCGCGGCGGCCGCACCGTCGATCACACGGTGATCGTACGAGAGCGAGAGCGGCAGCGTGAGGCGCGGCACGAACTGCTTGCCGTCCCACACCGGCTTCATGGCGCTCTTCGAAAGGCCGAGGATCGCCACTTCCGGCGCGTTGATGATCGGCGTGAAGTGCGTGCCGCCGATGCCGCCGAGCGACGAGATCGAGAAGCAGCCGCCTTGCATCTGGTCCGGCTTGAGCTTGCCTTCGCGCGCGAGCTTCGAGAGCTCGGCCATTTCCTTCGCGATGTCGACGAGGCCCTTCTTGTCCGCGTCGCGGATCACCGGGACGACGAGGCCGTTGGGCGTGTCGGCGGCAAAACCGATGTGGTAGTACTGCTTGAAGACGAGATTGTCGCCGTCGAGGCTCGCGTTGAACGCCGGGAACTTCTTGAGCGCCGCGACGCAGGCCTTGATGACGAACGCGAGCATCGTGAACTTCACGCCCGCCTTCTCGTTTTCCTTGTTCAGCTGCACGCGCAGCGCTTCGAGGTCGGTGATGTCCGCTTCGTCGTTGTTCGTGACGTGCGGGATCATGACCCAGTTGCGGTGCAGGTTCGCGCCCGAGATCTTCTTGATGCGCGAAAGCGGCTGCGTATCCACAGGGCCGAACTTCGTGAAGTCGATCTTCGGCCACGGCAGCAGGTTCAGGCCTGCGCCACCGCCAGCCGACGCCGCGGCAGCGGCCGGCGCTGCGAGCGCGCCCGCCATCACGCCCTTCACGAACGCGGTGATGTCGTCCTGGGTGATGCGGCCCTTCGGACCCGTGCCCGCGACGCGGCCGACGTCCACGCCCAGATCGCGTGCGAACTTGCGTACGGACGGCGATGCGTGGCTCGGACGGCGCGCGCCGCCAACGCCCACCGGGATGATCGGCGCCTGCGCGAGCGCCGAGGGCGCTGCGGGCGCGGGCCGTGCCGGCGCGGCCTGAGGCGCGTCCGACGGCTCTTCGACGTGCTTCGCAGCCGGTGCGGCGGCAGGAGCCGCAGCGCCTTCCGCTTCCACGACGACGATTTCCGTGCCTTCCGACACGCTGTCGCCGACCTTGACCAGGATGGCCTTGACAACGCCGGCCACCGGGCTCGGCACGTCCATCGTGGCCTTGTCCGACTCGAGCGTGACGAGCGACTGTTCCTTCTCGACGCGGTCGCCAACCTTCACGCCAATCTCGATGACGGGCACGTCCTTGTAGTCGCCGATGTCGGGAACCTTGACGCTTTGCGCGCCGCCGCTCGCGGCGGGCGCGGCAGCCGGTGCCGCAGCCGCCTGTGCAGCGGGTGCCGCAGCAGGCGCGGCGGCGGGTGCCGCGGCCGGGGCCGCAGCAGCGCCCGCACCGTCCAGCACGAGCACGAGCGTGCCTTCCGACACGTTAGCGCCCACCTTGACCTTCACTTCCTTGACCGTGCCCGACGCCGGGCTCGGCACATCCATGGTCGCCTTGTCCGATTCCAGCGTGACGAGCGACTGCTCTTTTTCGACGGTATCACCCGCCTTCACCAGCACCTCGATCACAGGAATGTCCTTGTAATCGCCGATGTCCGGCACCTTGACTTCGATCGTTTGACTCATTGTTAGTGTCTCCGGGGCCGCATACGACGCGCCTCCCCGCTTCGGGGAGGCGCGCATGCCATGCAC
>JAITTX010000480.1 GCA_031286755.1 Paraburkholderia sp. | reverse complement strand
GCGGGCGCGAAGATGTCCATCGCGTCCATGAACGCCGAGCCCATGATGCCGAACATGTCCGTCACGCCATTGGCGGCGAGGGTCTCGACGAAGGCTTCGGACGGGGTCATGTCTTGCGGGCCGCTGGCCGTTGCCGTCTGGTTGGGGGTCTTGTCGCTCATCAGCTGTCTCCGGTTGTCGTGTGACGGAATTGCCTGCTTCGAATGCTATTCACCGCGTTTTGCGGAGCAAGCAATTCCGTCCTTGATGGGTGAATCTGAAATGGAATGGAACGATTCGTTTCAAAAAGCGTGGCGGGCGCCGGGCCGCTGGCTCGTGTCAGACGGGCTGCTTCGGGCGCTCCTTGCGGAACGCGCGCTTCACGGCAATCAGGCCGTCGCGGAACTCGAACAGGTCGCAGCCTTCGGCTTCGATGCGCCAGCCTTCCGCGTGCGTGCCCGTGAACACCCATTCGGAGACGCCGCGCGCGCCCATCAAGTAGTGGCGGCCGTGGCCCCAGTGCGCGTCGGGGAAGGTGCGAAAGACCGCCTCGAATGCGGCGCGCACCGCCTCGCGTCCGACGAAACGGGTGCCGTGGACTTCGGGGCCGCCCGCCGCGTCGAACACGCAGTCCTCGGTCATGAACCCCATCAGCGCATTGGCGTCGTGGCGGTTGAAGGCTTCGGAAAAGGCGGCCAGCGTGTCGGCTGTGACGACCGTGTCGGCGGGTTGAGCGGTGAGCGTGTCTGCCATGCGTGTCTCCTCGGAACTGGGGGAAGCGGGTGCCGCGCTGTGAAAGCGGCGCGCGGCACGGTATGACGACACGTTAAGGTCCGCCCCTCGAAGCGGGTAGCACCAGTGCGGAGGATTCGCCTGGGCCAGCGTGCGGGCGGGCCTGCGCGTGGTCTGGCGGGAGGGGAGAGGGGGAGGGCGGGAAGCGGAGGGCGGCAGCGCGAGGGCTGCCGTGGGTGCTGCTGCGAGGCCTGCGGGCGTTACCGCAACGGGTAGCTGCGAGCGTTACCGCGAGGGCTGCTGCTGGCGCACGACCTGCGCGAGCGCGCGCACGCCGGGCTCGATCTTTTCGAGCTTGATCGCCGAGAAGCCCATGCGGAACCAGGGGCTGCGCTCGGCTTCGTCGGCGAAGAACACGCCGCCCGGCTCGATCAGGATGCCGGCCTCGCGCGCGTCGTCGGCAAGGCGCGCGGCGTCCAGCCACGGCGGGCCTTCGACCCAGCACGACGCGCCGCCCGCCACCGGGACGTAGCGCACCTCGGGCAAATGCGCGTCGAGCGCCGCCATCAACGCTTGCGCGCGCTCCTTGTAGGCATGCGCGAGCCGGCGCAGCAGCGCGTCGTGGTGCCCGAGCGCGAGGAAGGTCGCGAACGCGCGCTGGATATAGGCCACGGGATGGCGCACCATCAGGCGGCGCAGCGCGCGCAGCTCGCGGATCAGCTCCTGCGGCCCCACCACGTAGCCGAGGCGCAGGCCCGGCGCGAAGGTCTTCGAAAGGCTGCCGACGTAGATCACGCGGTCGGCCGTGTCGAGGCTCTTCAAGGCCGGATGCGGCGTGCCGGAGAAGGTGTTCTCGCTCTCGTAGTCGTCTTCGATGATCACGAAGTCGTGCTGCTGCGCGAGTTCGAGCAGCGCGCGGCGGCGCTCGATGGGCATGGTGGCCGTGGTCGGGCACTGGTGGCTCGGTGTGACGTACACGTAGTCGCAGCGCGCGAGCGAACCGGCGAGGCGCTGCGGGTCGATGCCTTCGCTATCCACGGGCAATTCCAGCAGATGCGCGTTGCGGTTCACGAAGATGTTGCGCGCGTCCGGGTAGCCCGGATTCTCGAAGCCCACCGTCGTGCGCTTGCCGCAGAGCAGGTCGGCCACGAGATACAGCGCCTGCTGGCAGCCGTTCGTGATGACGATTTCCTCGGGCATCGCGAACACGCCGCGCCGCGGCAGCACGCGCGTGCGGATCTGCTGGATCAGCGATTCGTCGTCGCGCTCGATCAGGTCGGGCGCCCAGTTGCGGATCTCCATGATCGAGAGCGCCTTCATGCAGCACTCGCGCCAGTCGTTGGTGGGAAAGAGCGATTGATCGAACTGCCCGTAAATGAACGGGTATGCGTAGTTCTGCCAATTGGCGGGCTTGACGATGTTGCGCTGGGCCGAGGGCGGCCGCACGATGCGCTGCTGCCACGCGGGCCGCGCGAGCGCCTCGCCGTCTGGCGCGGGCTGCGGGCCGGGCTCGGGCTGGCGGGCGGTGACGCCGTGCAGTCCCTGGAGCATGTCCGGGTTGACGAAGTGCCCGCTGCGCTCGCGCGAGAGCAGGTAGCCCTCTTCCACGAGCATCTGGTAGGCGAGCACGACGGTGTTGCGGGCCACGCCGAGCTGATCGGCGAGCTCGCGGCTCGACGGCAGCGCCGAGTCGGGGGGAAGCTGGCCATCGAGGATTGCCGCGACCAGCATCTGGCGAATCTGGTGCTGCAGCGTTGCCTTCGACTCCGGTGACCGCCTGAACTGCTGGGCCCATAGGGCGGACGGGGTACGCGGCGGCATGCTGTCTCCTGAGTAGTTGTATTGGGTCTGGCGCGATGCGGGCCCGGTGAATGGATCCCGAATGGTACAGGGCGGGCGCGGGCATCGGCCAGGCAGGCAAGACAATACCCAAATTGGCGGACTCGCGTCGATCAGGAAAACTGCCGGGTGGGTGGATGGGGACGATTCCCGTTTATGGCCGGCTCAGGTTGCGTTTATGCGGTGTGGGAGGTTCGTTGGCTTTTGAGGGATGCCGCGGGTGCCGGGGGTGATGAGGTATGGCGCGCGGGGCGGCGAGGTGCGCGCCGCGCGGCTCAGCCGGGGAGGTGCGTTGCTCAGGGTTCGACGAGACGCAGCAGCCGCAGTTCTTCGAGGTCGAGCTCCGACTCGATGCGGTGCAGGAGTGCATCGTCGATCTTGCCGTCGCGATGCAGGCCGAGCAATGCTTCGCGCGACACGCCCACGAGTTCGAGTTCGACGCGCAGAAAGCGCTCGCGATGCTCGACGCGCTCGGCGCCCGACGTATGGGCGTTTTCGTTCGCGCTCACACGGACCCGGTACTCGGTGAGCAGGCGATCGAGCGTCGCGCGTTCGAGGCCCGATGCGCGCTGGCCGATTTCCTCGAGCGCGGCGAGGGCAGCGCGGAACGTGGTGGCGCGCGCCTCGTGCTCGGACATGGTTGCGCGGGCGCCCGGACGCAGCTTGAGCACGCGGATGAGCGGCGCGAGGCTTGCGCCTTGCACGACGAGCGTCGCAATGATCAACAGGAAGGTGCTGAAAACGATCAGGTCGCGGCCCGGGAAATTGGCGGGCAGCGCGAGCGCGGCCGCGAGGCTCACGACGCCGCGCATGCCCGCCCACCCCAGCACGACGGCCTCGCTGAACGACCAGGGCTCGCGGCCCGCGTGCTTTCCCATGTGTTTCGCGCGGCCCGCGCGCAGGCGGCCGGGCAGCCAGATCGCGCCGAACACCCACAAGAGGCGCGCCGCGATTGCGGCCGCTGTCGCGGGCAACGCGACGCGCAAGCCGGCCATCAACACTGCGCCTTCGTGATTCACGTTCGCGAGGATGCCATGCAGGGCGAGCCCGATCAGGATGAACACGAACGCGTCGAGAGCGAACACGATCGCTTCCCAGGTGGCCTTCGCCTTGATGCGCAGGGCGGCGTCGAATACGCGGTGCTGGCGGATGCCGAGCACGAGGCCGCAGGTCACGACCGAGAGCACGCCCGATCCGCCCACGGCCTCGGCGATGCCGTAGCTCGCCCAGGCCATCACGAAGGTGACGACGATGCCGAGCATGGTGTCGGCGAGACGCGGCAGCATCCAGCACATCGCCTGGCCGCACACGAGCCCCACCGCGACTCCGATCAGCGTAAGCGAAAAGAACAAACCCGTTGCGCTTGCAACGGTTATCGCAGCCACCGTGGCCGCCGAAACCGCCATCTGGTAGAGCAGCAAGCCCGATGCGTCGTTGACGAGGCTCTCGCCTTCGAGCACGGCCACAACTCGCGCGGGCAACGGGTGGCGCTGCAGGATCGCCTTGGCGGCCACCGCGTCGGGCGGCGAGACGATTGCCCCCAGTGCGAAGCAGGCGGCCCAGGGCAGCGCGGGGTTGAAGGCGTGCACGGCCACGCCGACCGCAACGGTCGTGAACGTCACCGCGCCAAGCACGAGCGAAACGATGGTGCCCAGCTCGTGCCGGAATTCCTTCCACGCCGTGTAGAACGAGCTCGACATCAAGAGCGGTGGCAGCACGGCTGCGAGCAGCAGGTTCGGGTCCATGTCGGGCACGCGCTTGCCGGCGATGGCGATCGCGCAGCCGCCGAGCAGCAGCACGACGGCACGCGGAATGGCAATACGCCCGGCAAGCCAGGTGAGTGCGCGCGCGCCGCAGATCGACAGCAGCAGGCAATGAAAGAACTCGACGTTGT
>JAITTX010000406.1 GCA_031286755.1 Paraburkholderia sp. | reverse complement strand
CCGCGCCGGTCTCGCCGACCGTTGTCGACATGATCTTGATGATCCAGAACGCGAGCGTGATGTCGGGAACCTTGTTCAGCCAGCGCGAAGCCGGGCGATCGAAAAGAGTGAGCATGCCGGTGCCTCCAGAGAGTTCGGGGTACGAGAGGCAGTCTGACCGCGCAAACTTAGCTGTGCCTTAGCGGAGCGGCCAGGTGGAGAATTTTTGCCGTTCTCCAGCGCCCTCCCGCTCGGACGCGACATCGTGTTCGACGAAAGCATCAAAGAGGCAAGCGCACGCAAAAAACTGCAATCGATCAGTTCGCAATGTCTGCCGACTGGAGCGCGTGCAAAAAGTTGGGGAGGTTCTCGAGGAGGGACGCTTGTGCTTCTTGATGCTTGGGATAGGCTGATCCGCCAGGCAACGGTGGGAGCGAACCATGCATGGCCGCATGGAGAAGGCCGGACGCTATCGCTGTATCTGAAACCGGTGAGCAAGGCGATGTACTGCGAGCAGTGCGGTTCACGTTGCCAGTAGATCCACGAGATGAAGGTTCGACGGGGGGGCGCGATCTGCCGCTGTTCGAGTACCGTGTGGCGGCACGCATTGCTCAACTGTGCCAGGCAAGCTGGCTCCTGTGTGATGGAGAACGCGTCTTCTCCGGCCGCGACGCTTCAGGCCAGCCATTACCGCCACGTGGGCGGCATCGGGAATGCTTCACTGAACCGTCGCGGACCCGTCTCCAGGCTTTGAGATCAGCGCATCGACTGGAAACTCGCGCGAATCTCGTCCGAGAAGATTCGCGGTTGCTCCCAGGCCGCAAAGTGCCCGCCTTTGGGAAGGCGGTTGTAGTGAATCAGTTTGGGGTACGCTTGCGCTGCCCACGTCCGGGGCGCGGCGTACAACTCGTCTGGAAAGACGCTGACGGCGACCGGAATGGTGACGTGCTTCGGCTCAAAGAAGTTGAGCTTGTTTTCCCAATACAGGCGGGCCGACGAGATTGCGGTATTGGTCATCCAGTAGAGCGTGACGTTGTCGAGGACATCGTCTCGCGAAAGACCTTCGGATTGTCCATTAAACACGCGGGCAATGAGCGCCTGACTGGCCGCATCGTGGTCGAGCATCCACGATGCCAGGCCGATCGGTGAATCTTCGATCCCATACAGCGTTTGCGGCCTGCCTGCCATTTCCTGCGCATAGCCGAGGCCGTGCTTGTAGAAAAAGTCGAGTTGATCGAACGCGTGCTGTTCGTCGGGCGAAAGGCCTGCCGGAGCCGGATCTCCGAATTTGAGCGCCTTCGCAATGTTGTCAGGCACGGTAGCCGGCATGTTGGTGTGGATGCCAAGCAGGCCTGGCGGTGTGAGGAGCGCCATCTGCTCAGTGACCGCATTGCCCCAGTCGCCACCCTGGGCCACGTAGCGCTTGTATCCGAGGCGCTGCATCAGCGCGACCCAGGCGCGTGCGATGCGAGCGGGATCCCAGCCTGTCGCGGTGGGTTTGCCCGAGAACCCGTAGCCCGGCAGCGAGGGAATCACGACATCGAACGCGTCCGATGCGTTCCCGCCGTGGGCCGTCGGCCTGGTTAGCGGATCGATGATCTTCAACTGCTCGACGATCGAACCGGGCCATCCGTGCGTGACGATAATCGGCAACGCATTCTGATGTTTCGAACGCACGTGGATGAAATGAATGTCGAGCCCGTCGATCTCAGTGACGAACTGGGGCAACGCGTTCAGTCTCGTTTCGATCTTGCGCCAGTCATAGTCGGTTGCCCAGTATCGTGCGAGTCTTTGCATCGTCGCGAGCTGCACGCCTTGCGAGGCGTCCGTTACCGTTTCTCGCTCGGGCCACCTCGTCGCGTTGATGCGTCTGCGTAAGTCGGCAAGTTGCGAATCAGGCACATGCACACGAAGCGGACGAATTGCGGTCTTGTCACCGCCCGGCGGTGGCGCAATTTCCGTAATGGCGTGACTGGTTTCCGCGAAAGCGAGCCGGCTCAATGAGGCCGTCGCAATGGCCGCCGCTGCCACACCAACAAAGCGGCGACGCGACGGGGTCTGGGGATGGGGGTCGTTCAACATGGATGCTCCTGGTGGAATGGGGCAGGGCTGGTGGGGCGCGTGGAAGCAGCGCGAAATCCTGTTGTTACTGAACCTTGCTTGCAGCCGAGATAATTGCGTCAGCAACGGCCCGGGGATGGCTCAGCATGGCGACGTGGCTTGAATCGACATGCGTCGTCGTTGCGCCGATCTGCCGTGCCATGGCTTCCTCCGCTCGCGGATCGATCATGCGATCCCGGTCTGCGACAACGAACCAGGAAGGCTTCGTGCGCCACGCAGCGATACTTACCTTGTCGTCCAGGCAGCTCGCGGACCACGGTCCTTGTGTCGTCGCGAGGACGCGCGCCTGGGCCGCAGGCAGGTCCTGTGCGAAGTCGTTGATCACAGCCCTGGTGGACAACGTCAGGAAATTCGCGGAATCCTTCCTGAGTTCATGGGACCAGGCAGGTGCCGGCTGGTTTTTCGTCAAGTCGTTGACCGACTCGCCGCTGTCTGGAGCGAGAGCGGCAACATAGACGAGCGCCTTGACTTTATCGTCGTCGCCCGCCTGAGTGATCACGACGCCACCCCACGAATGGCCCACAAGAACGACGGGGCCAGTTTGTTGTTCTATTGCGCGCCTCGTCGCCGCCGTATCGGCCGCGAGCGAGCTAAGCGGGTTCTGAACGGAGACCACGTGCAGCCCACGTGCCTCGAGCAGCGGGATCACCTTGTCCCAGCTCGATCCATCGGCGAATGCGCCGTGCACGAGGACGACGCTGGTTCCTTTAAGGTTCTTCTGCGGGGCAGCATTGGCTATATGCAGGAACAACGTGCTGCCAAGCAGAAGCGCAAACGCAAGGTATCTCTTCAACAGACGATTCATGATGCAATCTTCCTTAATTGGGTGAAATGGCCAGCCCGGATATCAGGTGTGCCGCTTCGGGCGATATCTGATGAATGTTCTGCATTGCGAATTATTATTGATGAGGGAATGCGGATTTTTGTGGGCATATGGGCGTCTAGTAGCTGGCAGCTTCGATTACGGCTTCGGCAAAGGCCGCAGGCGCTTCCTGCGGCAGGTTGTGGCCAATCCCACCCGTGAGCGTACGGTGCATATATTTGCCGACGAACTTCTTCGCATACGCGGCGGGCTCCGGGTGCGATGCGCCATTCGCGTCGCCCTCCAGGGTAATCGTTGGCACGGCGATGACCGATGAAGCCGCAAGATGTCTTTCCAGCGGGTCGTATTGCGGCTCCCCACGTGAGAGGCTCAATCTCCAGCGGTAGTTGTCGATCACGACCGCAACGTGGTCCGGGTACCGAACGCTGCGGTATTCGCGCTTGTGGCCACCTGGCTCGTTTCCTCGATTTGCGCGCGCGCGAGCCCGCTCAAGACCGATTCCATCGCGCCAACGCTGACGACTGCCGTTCCCAGGAAGCGCCGACGGCGGGCGTTGATTTGATTCGACATCGCTACCTCTGCTTGCTGCGCAAAAGTCATCAAGG